>DASPPK010000036.1:0-2711 GCA_035625495.1 Candidatus Acidiferrales bacterium
GGATATTTGCTAATTGACGACGAGGAGCATTGTAATGCAGGACCGCCCAGCAATAGTTGCTGCTGGAAGAACAAGATTCGGAGAACATTATGAGAAAGAGCCTGAAAAGCTTATCGAAGAAGCGTGGCTTAAGGCTTCGGCAGAAACAAACATAGAACGTAAGGATTTGGAAGCCTGCTACCTTTCAGACTATTTTCTTCCGATCACCAATAAGCTCGGTCTAGAGGAAGGCTTTCTGTCAGAATTAACCGAGCTCCATACTCCTATGGAAGTGACCCGTTCATTCAGCTCTGCCCTCTCAAACGCGTGCAACGCCATCCAAGCTGGAAGGCATTCCATGGTCTTAGTGGGCGGAATAGAAAAAATGACAGACCGCTGGGACAAGATACGCGACGACCTAATGCTCCTTGAGGACCCTTGGAGCTACTACGCGGGGTGTACGCCGGAAGCAAACCATGAGCTGATGCTAAGAGCTTACATTAAAAAATACGGCTTGACTGGAGACAACTTAGAGAAGCTCAACACTGCTTTGGCCCAGGTTTCAGTCAAGAACCACTTGCACGGGTCAAGAAACGAATACGCGCAATACCAAAGAAAGATATCCGTTGAGCAAGTGTTGAACGCCCGAAAAGAGGCACATAAACCGTTGGGTCTTTATGACTATGCACCTATTTCTGACGGTGCAGCCATACTAGTTTTGGCCAGCGAAGAGGTTGCGAAGAAGTGTACCGACAAACCAGTGTACATCCTAGGATCCTCTTCAGCAACAGACTATCTGACCTACCCAGCAAGAGCTGACATGACTCACTTCCTAGTGACCCGCAATTCCATGAAGAACGCTCTGAAAATGGCTAGAAAAGCCCTGTGGGACATCCAAGTTGCTGAACTCTACGATCAATCCACGGTCATGGAAATGGTTTCGCTTGAGGACCTAGGTTTCTGCGAGCCTGGAACCGCTTGGAGGAGCATATTTGAAAGCTGTTTGGACTACAAGGGCTATTACGAGATGGACGGACACAAGCTTTTCGTGAACATGAATGGCGGATTGAAGGCAGACGGAAACCCTCTGGGAGCAACAGGGGGCGCCCAAATTTTTGAGGTTGTAAAGCAGCTGAAAGGCGAAGCCTGTGAACGTCAAGTCAAAAGCGATGAAGACCTGAAGTGCGGCTGTGTGCTTGAGCTTGAGGGCTTCGGAACCAAGGGCTACGTCTACATTCTGGGGAAAGACTCAAAATGAGCAGCGAACCGATAGAGAGAAGAGTTTCTTACCTTGGAGACAGGCTGAGGGGTAACCGTTGTCTGATATGTGGAAAAGAATACTTCGAGATCAGAGACTACTGCGGAAACTGTGGAAGAAAAAGCTACGGCAAGATGGAGGAAAACGACCTCTTCTACGAAAAGGGCACACTTGAAGTCTGCACGCTCATCAACGAGCCAACGAACAAGTTCTCTAAGCTCGGAAACTACGTTTACGGCATAGTTTCATTCCACGACGGAAGGATACGCGTCCCCGGACGCCTCACGGATCGAACGCCGAAATGCAACGAGAACGTCGATTTTTCAACTCTTGAGGGACGAACAGTCGTTCCGAGGTTCCGCAGACGCTACTCGGTTGACAGGAACGATGTTGTTCCGACGATCTCTCTGGCATTCACGTTTGCCGACGAGTATTATCCGCACCAAGAATACAAGGTGGCAAAGCCGAGGAAGGAATACGATTCGCCTGGAATCGTCGGCTACGGTGTTTATGCTTCAAAATTCAGGATAAAAGAAGGAAACATAGAGCGCTCAGTCCCATTCATAGACGAGGACTCCATAACCGCTGCCGTTGAGGCTGGAAAGCTCGCGCTAGTTCACGCCAGAGTCGGCAGCAATCATATAGGCAAAATTTACGTAGGCTCGGAGTCGAACCCCTACGCTGTGAAGCCCATAGCATCAAAGGTTGCTCAAGTGTTGAAACTGGGAGAAGAAAATGAAGACGTGCAAGGAGTTGATGCCGTGGACACAGAGTTCGCCTGCAAAGCGGCCACCAGCGTGTTCAAGGATGCTGCCTCATTGGTACATTATCCAAAGTCAAACATCAAATACGCTATGGTAACTGGCACTGATAACGCGCAAGCAGCGCCAAGAGACTGCGCTGGCGGGGAACTGGACCTATTCGTAGGGTATGGTGCGGCCTCATTCATATTCGGAAAGTGTGACGTTATCGCTGAGATTGAAGGATGGTACTCCTGCACTTCAGATACTCCTGACTTCTGGCGAAGGGATGGTGAACCGTTTCCGATGCATGGTGGAAGGTTCACAGGGGACCCAGCTTACTTCAAGCACGTTAGAAAGTCAGCTAAGAAACTTATGGAACAGCTCAACCTGCAGGTTGCTGACGTAAACTATTTTGTTGCCCACCAGCCTAACGTTCAATTTCCAGTGCGGATAGCAAAAGAACTGGGCTTCAAGGAAGAACAATATTTGCCCATGCTTCAAGTAGCAAAATTCGGCAACACTTATTCGGGCGCTTCGCCAGTCGGTCTCGCAGCCGTGCTTGACATTGCCAAGCCAGATGAACGAATTATCATTGCAAGCTACGGTTCAGGAGCGGGAAGCGACGCTTACTCGCTCATAGCAACAAGCCAGATACTTGAAAAAAGACAGAACCAGAAGCTCACAGTCAAGTATCAAGCAGAAAACCCATTTGTAGAGTACGTGGACTACAC
>DASPPK010000037.1:0-5443 GCA_035625495.1 Candidatus Acidiferrales bacterium
CAGAAGCAAAAATCGATTCCGTAATCAAAGAGCCCGAAGTAATAGCATTGGTTCCTGAAACGAAACTCAAGGAACGCCAAATCAAGACGACTTCGTGAATGCACCGATCTGCAGAAGAAAATATTGATTGTGTCAAAAAAACCGAGTTTACCCTCGTTGCTCTCTACGATTTGGGACCATGGATGCAAAACATGCTTAGCGCGCGCCACAATGTTATTGAAGCGCTGGTGAGCTGAGATGGAAGCGTGGTGACAGCATGAGCGGTTGGAGGTCGATGTTGAAAGCGGATCCGACTGAGTGGTTGCTGGGTGAGGATAATCCTTCGGTGCGATATTTCACGCTGATCGATGTTTTGAAGAGGAACGGGAGCGATTCGGATGTGAAAGAATCGAAGGAGGCCATCATGCGGACTGGTACAGTGCCTCGAATCCTCGCGAAACAGAAGAGCGGTGGCTATTGGGGGGTTGCCGAAGACTTCTATGTAGCCAAGTACGAGGGAACGGTTTGGCAACTCTTGGTTCTGGCGGAGCTTGGAGCAGATTCGAGAGAACCGCATGTGAGAAAGGCTTGCGAATTCATTCTCAACGGTTCTCAGGATCGGCTGAGCGGCGGTTTCTCCTACGTGGGCGCTTCAAGCGGTGGGGGAACGCATGGCGGCGTGTTCCCGTGTCTGACTGCTAACATGGTTTGGAGCTTGATCAGACTTGGCTATCTGGATGATGCTCGCGTTCAGAGAGGAATAGAGTGGATCACGTCGTATCAGAGGTTTGATGATGGAGTTGCAAAGGCTGCGAGGGGTTGGCCCTACGACAGGTACATGTCTTGTTGGGGAAGGCACAGCTGCCACATGGGGGTGGTTAAGGCATTGAAAGCTCTGGCAGAAATCCCTGCAGACAAGAGGTCTGAAAGTGTGAAACGTACGATCAAGAAGGGAGCTGAGTACTTGCTTAAGCATCATGTTTACAAGAGAAGTCACGACTTGACTCGCGTGTCTAAGCCTGTGTGGTTGCATTTTGGTTTTCCTTTGATGTGGAACACGGATGTTTTGGAGATTTTAAACATCTTAACGAAGCTGGGCTACCGTGACAAGCGCATGCAGGAGGCTGTGGATTTGGTCGTTTCAAAACAAGACGATAATGGCAGGTGGATGCTGGAACGCAGCTTCAACGGACGTTTTCAAGTAAACATCGAGCAGAAGGGCAAGCCGAGTAAGTGGGTCACGGTGAACGCGCTCAGGGTCTTGAAACGCTTTTACGCTAAGTGAGCTACTCGGGTTTTTGCAGGCAAGTTTTCTATGTCATTATGTACTCGTAGTTATCCTTGCGCACGTTTTGTACGTACTGCGGCGACCAGACCTCCGCCCGACTTAGTGTTAAAGGGCGTGTCCTTCAAGTGGTTCTCAGAATTTTATGATGGGCGCTCTAAAACTGCAGTTTTCTCGTGGAGCCTTCCTTCACGTCGCCGGCCATTATCAGAGCTGTTCTTTCAGGTCTGCATATTTCTGTGACATTCTCTTTGAATTCGTGGAATTTTAGTGTTTCAAGCTGCTCGATTAGTTCGTCCCATGAGCAGTGTCCTCTTCTGATGGTTTCCCATGCACCTTGGAGTGTTCTGTACATCATTGCCGTGTCGATGTTTGTTGTGAGTTGGCCGATTGCGTGGTTGCGGGCGTTTTCAAAGTGCTCCTTAAAATTGTCTGGTTCTTTTCGCAGCTCGCTGAGTGTTTCTGTCAGGATCTTCAGGATTTTTGATGCCTTGTTTGGCTGAGTGGCGAAGGTTGTGAATAGCATGCTGGCTTCCTTGTAGCATGGTGTGATCGTGCGAAGTTTGTCGGTCAGTTGCGCTTCTAGGACGAGGCGGCGGCGCAGTATGGATGATTGGCCAGAGGAAAGCATGGACCCGAGAATTTGAAATGACGCCCTTTCTTCGGCTGATCCTGTTGGGCCGCTTAGGGCCAGACCGACTTGTAGAAGTTTAGTCGGGCGGTGGAGTTCTGTTGCCGAGGGCCCTGGAGGCTTAAACTTCTCGTAGGAGACAGTTGGACCTTTCACGTTTCTCGTCCAGTATTCGTGGCCATTCACGCAGCCAATTAGGTTGTCCATTGTCAGGTCGCCTGAGACCCATACGACCGTGTTTGCCGGTTTGTAGAGGGAGCGGAAATATTCGCGCATTTTATCGTGCGTTATGGCTCTTATGGTTTCTTCGGAGCCGATGACCGTTGTGGACAGAGGATGGTCTTTGAACAGAGTGAGCGTGGCGGTTTTTTCAACGAGGCTGTCAGGGTTGTCTTCTGTGATGAAGTATTCGCTGAGGATGACGCCTCTTTCTCGTTCGAACTGTTCAGGTTCGATGGATGCCTCGGACAATAGGTGCAGCCAGAGGTCAAGCACTTTGATTGAGTATTTCTTTGGGCATTCTGCGACGTATATTGTTGCGTCGACCTCGGTCATGGCGTTGTTTACGGTGCCGAGCTTTTCGAAAGTCGCGTCGACATTTTTGATCGTGCTGGTTCCTTTGAAGATCATGTGCTCTAGGTAGTGAGAGATTCCTGAAACGTCTGGTTTCTCCGTGCGGCCTCCTACTGGGAAGCCGACTGCAACGCCCGCCGACTTGGCGTTGGGCAGGTTTTCAAGGACTAGTTGCAGTCCGTTTGAGAGCTTGTGAGTTTCTGTGTCGGTCATTCTGTTCCCTCTTTCAGTATTTCGACGAGGTTTTTCTGGCTCGGCGGTTTGCCTGCGATGCTGAGCGACACTCCGGAGGCCTTGAGAGATTTTTCCGCGGTTTTTCTGATGTTTTCAGGCGTGACGGCTTCGATTTTCGAAATGTAGGATTCTGGGTCTGCTTCTGCTGCACGGAAGAAGCTCAGTGCCAGCCATGTTGAGGCTCGTGAAGGCACTTCCAGCATTGTTTCGATGATTTGTCGGTGCAGCGTTTTCAGTTCTTTCAGGCTTTTTTCGGGCAGGGCCTTGTCGCCTAGGTCTTTCATGCACTTGAGCGTGAGACGCAAGGCCTCGGAGACTTTCTCGTGTTTCACGCCCGCATGAGCGGTTAGAAGGCCGCACGGTTTGAGAGTGAACAGTCTTGCGCCTGGGAAGTATGTTAATCCTCTTTTTTCGCGAAGTTCCTTGAACAGGGTTCCAGCGTAATGGCGTTGGGAGCCTAAGCAGTCCTCTAGAAGCAGCAGCGCCGGGTAGTCAGGAGAAGAAGCGCCCCTTGTCACTGCTCCAACCGTGAAGGTCGTCTGCTGCGCTTGAAGCAGGGTTCGCAGAACGTTGAATTCTCGCCTAGGGCCGAGGATGATTTTTTCTTGTGACGGCTTAATTGAAATGTTTTCAATCGAAGAGGTGGCCCAGTCGACAAGCGTTTCTTCTCTTTGCTTGCTCACTATGGATATGACGAGCGGCGCGGTCTGTCTCGTTTGTTCGTCAAATTCTTTCAGAGTTTTGGGTGTTATCTTCTCTATCGTTTTGGGGTATCCTGTAACGGGGTGGCCTAGCGGGTTCCGTGGGAATGCTGCTTCCCAAACGTTTGTCATCGATGCTGTCATCGGGTCCTGCATGATCTTCTCGTACGCAAGTCTTTGGGAAGCCTTTTCTTTGTCAAGTTCTGACGTTGGAAAAGATGGAAACGCGTACAGTTCAGCGAGGAGCCTGAGACAATCCTCCAGTTTTTTGGAAGGAACCTGAGCCCGGAGCAGCATATAGTCTCTGTCGGTCACAGCATCAATCGTTGCGCCTAAGCGGTCCATAGACGCCTGCAAGGCCAGCGAGTCAAGTTTTGATGTCAACCGCAGACGCATAGAGTTGTCTATGCACGCGCAGCCTTCTATCGGGTCACTATGGGAACCCCTTCCCACAAGAAACGCAACTGATGCAGAACGCAGAAACCCGTTGGAAAGCGCAACAACGTTGACTCCTTTTGAAACCTCCCTGACCAGAACTGGAAAAGTGACCACCCACCACCTTTTCTTGAAGCCATTCCTCTAAAAGCTTTTTCTCCAGTCCAAGCTCTGTCAATCGAAGACTTCACAGAATCCCTTGTCGAAAGCAATTTAGGTCTCTGCAAGAGACCGCAATTTATGATGGACTTGTTGGGCTCTTGTGCGTGCTGTGTGATTTAAGAATGCTACGTGTGGGTTTTGACTGGAATGTTTGTATCTCTGTTTGCAGTTTGTATTTTCTTTAGCACTTCATTTAGTGCAAATGCACACACGAACAATGCTACTGACGGATAGACAAGATAGTAGCCTAGTTGATATTGAGAAACCATTAAGAAATTTCCATTGCTTATTACTTTAGCAGTCGAGGTCATCAGTACCAAGGCTGCAATGCTGAATATAATAGGTTCAAAAGATAGTGTTCTTCTGCTGGAAAAGATGAAGACCACGCCAAACACCAAGGTCAGAACTTGAACTGTGAATAGTGATACGAGTACCCAAGGTATCCCAATGCCTCCGGCCAAAGAGTGAGTGAACCAATAGGAGGAAAACCATAGGTGACTGGAACCAGAACCACGAAGATCCATCGAATAATAATAATCAGACTTGAAGGACCAGTAGTGAGTCGAAGATCCCGTACCACCAAATTCCGAACTGATAAAATAGAAGGGGGAGATGAAGGAAAACACAAACACCAAGCATCCGAAGATGACAATGACCCTTCTAACGACGTTGATGATTAAGAACTTGGTAGACATGTTTTTGAGATTAACCATGTCTTACCCCACATAGAATATTAGGTGGGACTCTTAAAAGTCTGTCCATCAGAACAACACTGTACGAAACAAAAGGCGCGCGCTCGTTTCGTCGGTTGAGGTTGTGGTAAATTTTGGCCCAAACTCGAACTCTTTGTTTTTATTGATGTATAATATCACTAGAGGTAGAGTGTCAAGATGGGTAAGTTTGAGGAACGCGCGCTTCTTAACGTGCTATCATTTGATTGGGCGTAGATATCTGACGGCAGGGGTGCCCTCTTTTTCGCGTTTGATCTCTGCGGTGAGGCGAAGATACTCATTCGTTCTCTCGGTCAAGAGTCTTTCTATCATTTTCAGCAGCTCCGTCACGTCAACAGGCTTCAGTACGTAACCGTCGGCTTTTTCGTTAACGGCCTTCATGGCGTTTTCTATTGAGGGATGCCCCGTGATGATTATCATGATCATTCTTGGCTGTAACTTCTTCAGTCTGTTAAGGAGTTCAGTGCCTTTCATGTCTGGCAGCTCGACGTCAATAAGGGCAACGTCAAAAGGCGATTCCTCACAGGCTTTGATTGCGTTTTTGCCGTTTTCTGCACCTTTAATCAGATATCCCTCATCGTAAAGGACTGAAGAGAGCATGTTTCTCACTCCAATGTCATCGTCAACGATGAGGATGTTGTTTACCAAGATGGACACGCCGCCCTTTCTTCATCAGCTTCGCTGCAATTCTCACCTTCTGGTACAAGCAAGA
>DASPPK010000038.1:0-4712 GCA_035625495.1 Candidatus Acidiferrales bacterium
ACATGCTCTTAAGGTAAGATGCGAGCGGCAGAATGCGAATGGGACAGTAAGCTCCTTTCAGCATAACCTCCTGAGCACTCCACATCTCTTCTGCGATCACAGCTTTAGATTTGGTACATCTTGAGATTTCTTGTAATGCCATTAAGAATTTTTGCTCTCTCAGGATGTGCTGCAAAACCGTTATCGAAACAGCAAGATCGAAAATGTTCCTTCTGAAAGGAAGAAAGGCAACATCGGCCACAACTAATGAGCAATCCTTTCCTATGCAGGAATCTTTTGCAAGCCCAACCATGAATTTGGATATGTCCACTCCAATAACTGAATTGTCTTCAGACATGATCTTTGTCCATCGACCAACGCCGCAACCTACTTCCAGAATTGTCAATTTATTAAACCGTTTAAGGACTGGGGTCAAGGTCTTTCGCATAGCTCTATCCAATACGAGATTTCGGAACCGAGAGGCGCCTGGAACGAGAACAGAAAACGAATTGTACTTGCGGGCTGCGTCATCGAAAAACTCTTTTGAGTTCGTCTTCAACCGATTCCTCACTCCCACATCGTCTTCCAAGATATGGCTATCTGGTCTACCTCACAATCTATTTGGAAACACATTTTTTCAGAATCCGTTCAAACTCTGAAACGGATTTCTCCCATGTGAACCGCTGCGACCATTCGCTTGCGTTTTTAGACATCCTCCTCCAAAGAATGGGATCATTAATTAGCACAGCCATTTTTGAAGCAGAAGCTTGGATGTCCCCATAAGAATAAACGAATGCGTTATAGCCATCTACGGCAACGTCGCCAGGAACTCCATCACTGGCTACAACTGGAGTGCCACACCTATTAGCCTCAACTACAACAACACTGAAACCCTCCACTGGAGATGGCTGAATCAGTAGTCTCGCCCTTTCTAGCAATTTCCTTTTTTCAATTTCTGAAATGTTAAGCCTAAATTCGACTTTGTTTTGAACTCCAAGACTCTCAGCAATCCTACGCAGCTGATCCACATAATTCCTATCTATCTCACTCACCTTCCCGGCAATAATCAGCCTATAGGTTGGCGCAACACTTTTTAGAGCATGCGCAAAGGCCAATATTGCATGGTCAGTTCGCTTGTACTTACGCAACTTTCCCAGATAAACAATAATATTCTGCCTGTTTTGATGGGCTTCTCCTTTACAGAATATGCCTCCAACTCCATCATAGACCACTTTTACCCTGTCAGATTTGAATCCAAGTAGCGCAAGTTTTTCCTTCGCGCCTTTCGAAGGAATTATGATAGTGCGGTTCCTGTATAAACGAGCTTGGAACAACTCGAGCCATGAAAGCAGAACTGCCATTGGAAGGGGGTATTCTTCACGAAAAATCCTGTAATGCCGTTGATGCCACACGGCAACCAAAGGTTCCTTCACATATACGGTGCATAGAAAAGGAAAACGCCGACCGCCGATAGCTTCTTCTACAACAATGTCAAAATTGCCTTTCATTCTCTCCAAATACCTTTTGAAGAATTGTAGGGGCAAGCTCCAAGTTCCCTTTATTCTGACGATCTCCACGCCATCAATTACGTCAATTCGTTTAGAACCCTCAAAGCCGCTACAAAGAAAAGTGACCTTGTGACCTAACTGGAAAAGACCTTTCGCTAGTTCCCAGAGATAATAATCCCCACCAACTGACGAAGGGTTTTCAAAATCTCTAAAGGCGATGAACAAAACCCGCAATTCGAACCCTGCGAGAATAGACTTAGCTGAGAGTTATTATCTGCCAAAGCATCATTATTCCCGTCTTTATGGCCAGCGTTCTATTGCCGCCTGCCCCTTTAGAAACTCCGATTCTTTTCCTGTAATTTATCGGAACTTCAACTACTTTAAGCCCTCTTCGCAGAGCCATCATTGTCATATGAGGAGCGAAATGATGACCTCCGACTTTAAGATCGCCGATTATTCTTTCAAGAGAGGTTTTCTTAATTGCTCGCATGGTACAACCAACATCAGTGAAGCGAGTTCTTCCGAGGAATTTTGGATTGACGAATCTAAGCTGCAAAATCTTTGCCATGAGTAGATTCCCCCACAAATAAAACCAATCCATTTGTGAGTCATTGAGTGTCATATGTGTTCTGCTACCAACTACTAAATCCACGTCGTCGACAAACGGTAACAATTTCCAGATATCATCGCCTCTAAAAGACATGTCTCCTTCTGCAAGAACGATGACATCCGCATCTTCACAGGCCAAGGCCTTCTTTAAGCCACCGATACAAGCAAAACCATAACCTTGGTTACGTTCTACAACAACTTCAGCGCCTCTATCTTTTGCAAACAGGCGCGTCCGGTCTCTGCTGTTATTATCGACAACGATTACTTTTACAACATTCCTTTGGGACAGAAAATCTGTAACTGCCCCTGGAATGGCTTCTTCATCGTTGTAGGCCGTCAATACAACACACACTTTTTTCTCCAAAAAAGAAGGCACATTAACAGCATCACCTGTTTGAGGTACGATTCTCTCAAAATATTCTAACTCAGTCATAGCCCTGCACCCAAGCTTCTGCAACGAGAAGACATATGTATCGTCTGTTGAATATCAAGCGCGCGCTTCAAGAGAGCCATCAGGATCTTAAATCCATCGGTCCTAACTAAAAGCTTTGTATGTCTCAATTTATCCGTCACCTTACAAACTATGTGCGAATAGTCGTTATTCCTCTTTTTTCAGTTTTTGACCAGTTTCGAGGCCTTCGCAACAGCATAAGAATCACAGCATATGACGCAATGAACGCTTGCAGGCTCCAATAGAAATAGATGAATGGGAGCCACAGCGCACTTGTGATTTTCCTCGGTTTTGAAGAGTAAATCAAAGATAGACCGCAAAGAAACAAAATGACGGTCGCGCCCAACGCTGTCAGCTCTGCCATGATCTGCAACAAAACACCCAGCGGAAGAGGTGTGAATGTCACGTAATATGACGCAACGTAGGTTAGCAACGATGCTATCAAGACAAAGGGTCCGAAGAGAGTTGCTTCGGCATCGAAGCTCTTTTTGCTCGGTTTCGCTATCAATCGGCCATACTTCAGGGCGACTTCCATTGTTCCCCTGAACCAACGAGCACGTTGTCTGAACAACTGCTTTAGATCGTCTGGGCTTTCCTGCCACGATCTTACGTCTGGGGCATACTTGATCTTGTAGCCTTTTTCGGTTGTCTTTGCTGAAAGCTCCATATCCTCAGTTAGGGCATTCTCATCGAAGCCCTTTACCTGTTTTAGAACATCTCGCCTGATGAACTGGCAGCTTCCCTTCAAATGGACAAACAAGTTCAGAGCGTCTTTGCCGCGCAAATAGGCCTCACACCAAACGTCCTCCTCTCGTGAAATGATTCTGGTTAGCATGTTTTCTTCAGAGTTAATCGATAGCGTTCGACCCTGAACTGCAGCCACCTGCGGATCCTCGAAGTATCTGCAAACGTTCAAAAGGGCATCGCTTGCAGGGACACTGTCTGCGTCAAAAATCCCGACTATTTCGCCCTGCGCATAAGTGATGCCGCCATTCAATGCCGAGGGCTTACCATCAGAAAATCGTCGTTCGACAATTCTCATGTTCAGCCTCTGCTCTCTGGCAAAGGCTTCGCACACATCAAGGCTTCTGTCCGTCGAACCGTCCTCAACGATGATTACTTCCTTCTTGTCAGCAGGATAACTCAACTCGGACAAAGCATTCAGCAATCTGCCTACTACTTTTTCCTCATTTTTCACTGGCACAATGATTGAAATGGCTGGAAAAGCTTCTCTTTCAGCAGGCTTTCTGCTGGGTTTTTGCTTGCTTTTCCGTAGACTCTTTATGCCTGCCACCAAAATTGGCAGATTATAGAATGACCAAGCATAGACAATGAGTAACGCGCAGACTAATCCAATATATGGCCAAGTCAGCATACGAGATCCTGCTCTTTCAGGGTCCTAGAAAGTTTGTTCTCAGAAGCTTCTTTCAACTGTCACCCGCAACCTTAGGCGTCCAGCTCTACAAAGCACAAACAGTCTTTGCCAATCACCCAATCACATCGCGTACTCAAGATATGCTTCGCACGTGTTCAGCTTCCAATGTCTGTGAAGCAGGCGAATAAAAGACTTTTCATAAACTACAAGTTTCTCGACTAGCGTGAGAGTGAGATCAGTATGCGCATAAAGTGATACCTATGTATTACACGCGAGCTTTCTTCGATCTTCCCTTTCTTGTCCTGTGTTTGGGCCAAAGCGTCTTGGTTCACCAGTTAAAAATTGCGAGATGGCGCGTAGCGCGCGCATGAAAAGTGACGTTCACTTACGTACGTGTTTATACGCTGGTGTCTTGTTGGGATGAGCTGATCTTGTGCATGTTTGACAGTGCCTCAATGAGATCAAAGGTTTTCTTGTCGCAACTTGTCGCGCGAGCTATGTCGGTCAGCGTGACTAGGCCGACCAATTGATTATCTTCCAGTATTGGCAGCTTTTTAATTCCGTTTTGAAACATTAGATGCGTGGCTTCAACCAGCTGCATGTTTGGATTCCCGAAAATAATGCTCTGGGTCATAACGTCTAAGACCCTGGTTGTCTTCGGATCTTTGCCTGCTTCCAAGACTCTGACTAGCATGTCTCTCTCCGTCAGGATTCCTTTAACTCCCTCTTCGTCAACGGTCACCAAGCAGCCTATTCTCTTCTTGTTCATGGTTCCCGCAGCCAGCTGCAC
>DASPPK010000039.1:0-4840 GCA_035625495.1 Candidatus Acidiferrales bacterium
AGTCTGTTGTGGTGTAATACTCCACTAAAGCGTCCGATTATGTCGATGACTACGAAGGACCACAGAATCTTCAAAGCAAAAATACAAAAACGACCTTCTGGACAAACTCCGCTATTTTCTCCATGGATGGTGCGGGGGGTGGGATTCGAACCCACGGAGGCCTTCGCCAGAGGATCTTAAGTCCTCCCCCTTGTCTTAGGCTTCTGGCCCGCCTACTTAGACCTGGCTCGGGTACCCCCGCAGCAGCGATAAAGGTTGATATTTGTGTGCAGTTAAACTTTTTTGCAGAGGCTGGCACTAGGTTAAAAACTACACTGCATAAGATTACTCTTAGCTTATGAAGTGTTGGGCGGGTAGCTCAGTACGGATAGCTTGAGGGGCGGTGCCATGTGCTAAACCCCTTTGCGCGAAAAGAGCACCAGCCTCCTAAGTTGGTGGTCGTGGGTTCAAATCCCACCCCGCCCGCTACAGATGAACTTCTCAGTCCTATGATATTTCTTTCAAGGGTGGCTTGGATAGCGCAGCACATGCAAACTCCATGTTGAAGAAGATCACAAAAGCGCTTTCTTCCAGATCCCGCACAATTTCAATCATTATTTGTGCTTCACAAGACGTATAGCGGTTTCATTTGTATATCATCCGTCCGATGTCGGACTGACCAGCATGATCAAGCATCCGGAAGAGTTTGAAGTCATCTTACTGAAGACCATAGACGAGGTGCTTGTTGACGTGTTGGGCGAGAGGAATAAACAAGTAATCTATGATTATCTTGAAAAAAAGGCATGTCGTATGCCGCAAATCTATGATAAGTTGGACGTGTTCTCTGCGGAGTTGAGGAATTTGTTGGGTCCTGGAAGAGGTGGAATTCTTGGTTCTGCTCCGATTCTAGAAGAAACGATCCTGAGGGTATTGTGTCACAAAATAGGGGTAAAATATGATTCTGCGAAGCCTTTTTTGAGCTACGTCAAGGAACTGAGAGAAACCTTCAACCAAAGAAAATCACAAATTTTAGTTCGCAAAATGGAGACGGAGGTGAAAATACGGTGATCAAAAAGGTGCCGAAAATCTTAGTTGTTGATGATGACGTCAACACATGTGGAACGCTCAGTCTGATACTAAGAAAGAGAGGGTGGAATGTTGAGATTGCCAACAACGGAAAAGAAGCGATTAACAAATCAAGGGAACAACTTTTTAACGTGGCTTTGCTGGACATCAAGCTTCCCGACATTGATGGTACACAACTCTTGAAAATGCTCTATGAAACTAAGCCAAAAATGATGAAGATCATGGTGACAGGCCACCCTGAAGTCACAAATGCGGTTGAAGCATTGAACAATGGCGCCGATGCTTACCTGATAAAACCCCTTTGCCCAGAGGATCTTCTTAAGACAATTAAGGAGAAACTTGATGAACAAGAGCAAGCAGAGGAGATGACTGAAGACAAAATCACGAGTTTCCTTGAAACCCGCTCGAAGAAACTTCTCGAAGGATTAACCTAACCCAGTTTCTTAGCGCGCTTAGTCTACTTGCGTTCCCAGAAGACCTTGTTGCTGGCGTGGTTGCGGAAGAAAGATAAAGCAACCGTCAGTAGTAACACACTTTCTGAAGAGAAATGTATGGTGTTTCCCTTCATCTCTGCGGTAGGGCAGAAAAAAGGTTTCTTAGCATCAGATCGGCGTATTGGGTACGAATAGAAAAAGGGCCCGCATAAAGGAATAAGGCTGTGCTCTGGTTCGAATTGCAACCAATTGTTTTCAAGTTTGTTGCTGCGAAGTCGCAGTCGCGAAACTTTAAGAGAAATGTCTGCTGTATAATCTCGATTAAGGTGGTGAGAACTATTTCGAGCGAAATGGATACGATTCGAAAAAGGCTAGGCGAGTTAGAAGAAAGGATAAGAAAGATTGATAAACTTGACAAATTGGAAGCGCGCGTGAGATCTTTGGAAGAGAAATTACAGAGAAAACAGTAGATGCGCTGAAAGATTGATCTGGGCAGAAAACAGGATTCACGAAAGTTCCCTTGTACTCCGTGACCCACATTAGAAGTTTATAGGAAACCTGGCTTTCAGCCCATCTTTAACGTTTCCTAGGAGTCATCACCATTTCCGGAAGACCTTGCAGGATTTGTCGGTCAACTCTTTACAGCAAGCTTTCTGGAAGTATGTTCTCATCGAGCTGCAGTCACAACGTTTTAAAACTTGGGCGCATCGCGCTATCATTGGCGTTCTGCTGTGTCATCCAGTCACGGAATAGGGAAGATTACGAGCAACCCGTTTACGACAGATGGGAAAGTGCTTCTGAGCAAAGTTGCTGCGACTGGAAACCTGAAGGAGGTCATCCTTAAAGCTGTTGATTTGATTGGCGGTTTCAACAAGGCGATTGACAAGGGCGATCAAGTCCTATTGAAACCCAATTTTAACAGTGCCGATTCTCCGCCTGCTTCAAGTGACCCGCAGTTCCTCAAGGCGATAGTTGAGTTGTTGTTTGAGCATGGTGCTGGAAGAGTTATCGTTGGAGAATCTTCTTGGCAGTTGCAGTCCACGAGAAAGGCGCTGGACCGAACTGGAACACTTTCTGCGCTTAAAGATTCAGGTGCAGAGATTGCGTTTTTCGATGAGGAAAAATACGTCAAAGTCAACGTCGATGGAGAATATTTGAAAAGGGTCAGCTTATCTGAGAAAGCCATGCAGGCTGACAAGATAGTTTATTCCTGCTGTATGAAGACGCATTTCCGCGCTGACTTCTCCTTAAGCTTGAAATTGGCCTTCGGGTTCACAAAGAAGAGAGAAAGGAACGGCTTTCACATGAGGCATCTGAAAGAGAAACTTATCGATCTAAACCTGGTCGTGCATCCGAACCTGATAATCATGGACGGAAGAAAATGTTTCATTACCGGAGGACCATTCAGCGGCGACGTGAGGAACCCAAACGTTATTCTTGCTTCCGGAGACCGAGTAGCCATAGACGTTGAATCCATCAAAGTTCTTGAAAGTTTCGAAGGGTCCAAACTGAAAAACAACCCTTGGAGCTATACGCAGATCCGCCGCGCAACTGGTCTTGGGCTTGGAGTAAAAAACGAAGATGAATACACGATTGTTTCTAGCTAAGCGCCGAGCGCGCTGAACGCGCGCCGAATACCAAAAGGTATAAATCAACCGGCGCTCGGTCCGTTGGGAGATGACCAAGTTTGCCGAGGCTTCTCGCTTTCATAGACATCTTCGTGGAATCAACAGAAATGGACAACGTAGTGGAAGCTCTTTCCAAGCTTGAAAATCTTGAAGAACTTTTCGAAGTAACGGGCGAGTTTGACATCGTGACTCTGTTTTCAGCGTCTGACATCGAGGAGTTCAGGGATATTCTCAAGAACAAAGTAATGAAGATCAAAGGTGTCAAGAGCACCGTAAGCTCCATAATTCTCAAGACACACAAAGGACCTCGCGCCAGGACACGCCAGTAGGGAAGGACTGGGCTAAATCGGGCTAGACTATTTTTGCAGAGGTGTCAAGCCATAGCCGAAAGAGATTTTGCAAAGTTTGATAGATGCCCTTTAAGTCCTATGTGCAGATTTGCTTCTCGACAACGAACCATGCTCCTCACGGCGCTTCTAGCGTTAAGGCTGAACACGCTGGAAAGAGCTAGATACGTCACCTGCTCGCAAGATAACGGAAATTGACAGGAAGAAATCGATTTAGTAACAGGCTGGTGACTGCGCCAACATTCTTGAACCTCGATCCAGAATTATGATGTCCCAAACTTTATACGATAGTTTATAGCCCTTGTAGAATGATGCCAACTGTTAAAGATTTTATGGCCACGAATGTCATTACGATTGATTTTCAAAGGACCGTGCTTGAGGCTGCAAAGCTAATGCACCAGCAAGACGTAGGTGATCTCGTGGTAATGGAGGGCAACGTCGCAAAGGGAATAGTTACTGAAAGAGACCTCGTTAGAAGGGTAATGGCACAGAAAAAACCGCTTGATACCAAAGTCTCTGAGGTAATGTCTGACCCGCTTATAACAATCGAAGAAGAAGCCTCAATCAGAGATGCTGCAAGAAAAATGGTCAAGTACAAAATCAGGCGGCTTCCCGTTATGAAGAAAGGCGTGTTGATCGGTATAATAGCCACTTCCGATTTTGCTAGACACCTTAGCAAAAAAACCATCAGTGAAGAAATAATCGATGCCATGACCCGATATCCCTTAGCCGACGCCAACCGATGACCGCGCCGCGCATACTATCCCGAAACTACTTCACGAAAAATCCGATGCCTCTGAAATTTGCTTAACCTGCGCGTGTCGACAACTGCTTGACCTGTCAGACATCGCAATCACGAGAGCTGAGAATGAAACGTACTTTGGCTAATCCTGAGATTATGCTGTTAGACTTGACAATTTTGACTCTACGGAAAACTCGCTCCATTATTACTCGTTTCTCGTAAGCTATTTTGAATTCTTGAGGACCAGGACTGCTAAACTTCCGATAGCTCTAAGAATGCTCTGGCTCCCTTCACTTTGATTTCTTGCCACGAAATAACGGATGGAGTTCCAGACTCTCTTTTCGGCAGATTGCCACGAAGAGTTCAGAGATGGCCAACAAAGAAAATAAAGTTTAAAGGCATAAAAGCACAATAACCGCTATAATCTTGGAGTTTCACAAAGGGACCCAAATGCCAACGGAAAAACGCGAGTTTCACGGTTAAAATAGGAAGGAGCGGGAAGGAGCCATAGTGAGTCAGCTTGCTGTCTTCTGGAGTCTCGGAATAGATGATCGATGCAATTCAAGCCATATCAGTCGTCCTCATACTTGGAACGACGATACTTATAGCGAAACTCATAGCACC
>DASPPK010000040.1:0-7268 GCA_035625495.1 Candidatus Acidiferrales bacterium
GTTACAGAGCAACGAATAGGGCATGATCCTTGGATCTTTATCCTCAACCAGTGAATAATAGTCTTTGAGGGCGATCTTTCCTTCCGTGAGTGTTCCCGTCTTGTCGGTGCAGAGGACGTCCATGCTACCGAAGTCCTCTACCGAAACCAAGCGTTTCACTACTACCTTCTCCTTCGCCATGACCCTCGCACCATGAGAGAGACTTATCGTCACGATTGCAGGCATGAGCTCAGGTACCAAACCAACAGCGACAGCTAAAGAGAACAGCAGAGAACTAATTAGCGGATGACCAAGGACAGCGTTAATCGCGAATATTCCAAGAGCGAGTGCCAGGGTGAGTGAGAGAAGCAGTGTTCCATAGCCCCTGACACCCTTCTGAAACTCCGTCTCGGGGTGAGCTCTGATCAGGCTTCTTGAGATATTTCCGAACTCCGTGTTTTTTCCCGTTGAGACGACTATTCCCTTGGCGCTCCCATTCGCGACTATGCTACCCATGAACAGGTAGTCTGTCAGCTGCTGAGGTGTTGGGTGCTGAAGGTCGAGGCTTTCAGAGTTCTTTTCTACAGGAAATGATTCCCCGGTGAGAGCTGCTTCATTGGCATTGAGGTCCTTTGACTCCACTATCCTCATGTCGGCTGGAACGATATCACCGACATACAGGGAAACAAGATCTCCCGGGACGACAAGCCTAGAATCAATTTCGGAAGGCTTTTCATCTCTTATCACGACAGCCTTAACAGATACCTTACTTTGAAGGTCCTTAACGGTCTTCTCCGCCCGGTACTCGTTGAAGAAGCCCAGGCTCACGGCTATAACAATCATCAAAAGTATGTCTATTGACTGGGTGGGATCCGATGTAAAGAAGTATGTTACGAGGGCACACGCCACTAGAATGGCGAATATCGGATTTTTGAATTGCCTCCTGAGGATTGGAAACCAACCGAACTTTTGTCTTTCAAACTCGTTGTAGCCGTAAGTCTTCAGGCGTTGTTGAGCTTCCCGCCCGGACAATCCTTTCTCGCTGGTCTCAAATGCCCGATATACATCCTCAGGAGAGATGGACCAGTAGTCCTTGCGTTCCAGAGCAACGGTTTGCTTTGTGATAGTCTTGCATCCGCCTCAAAGCTTTTCTTGTTAGTGAAATGTCCGATATAAAGATGACAATTGTTAAAAAAACTAAATTATTCATTAATTTTTAGAGAAAAATTAAATCATGCTTATTTTTCTATTTTAAGAGCGGTTAAACACGGAGTATTTTCTTTTGTGAACATTTTTCCGAGGAATAGTCCTGCGGTGCCTTCGTAGAGCAATCATTTATCCGATATAGGTTTTATTTTCCAAGATACCGTTAAGTCTGTTTTGGTGAGGTGCAATAAGCAAGCCAGAGGGCAAAAAGATTTTGTATCTGAATTTTCAATCCAGTAACAAGGAGAACAAAATTCTGAAAGAAACTTCAGAATGAGAAGAAATGAAACCTAAACAACATCTAGGATTAGATTTGATTGTTTTAGGGATACTGGTTCCGCTCACTATTCTGATTGCACTGAATTTTCATGCTGATCTTGAAGAAGTAATAATTATAGCAATTCCAGCATTAATTCTCTTTATTGTGGGCTCCTTTCTCGTAGTTTTTCCAGGGAAGGACGTTCCAAAGATTAGCGAGGAATCGCCGCCACAACAGACTTAACAGTATCTTCTTCCAAAACTATGACCTTTTATAATTTGACTACAGAAGTCACTTTTGCTCTATGAGGTTGAGAGAAAGCAACACGTAAAAACAGAGGTTCTATGGCTTCAGATAGGGTTCTTCATGAATGTCTATTCTACTGACGCTTGGATAGGTGCTTTTGATGGTCTCCTCAAGTTTGTTTAAAATCGCGTGAGTCTGTTCTATGCTGAGGCTAGGATCAAAAAGGCATTTGAGCACTATATGATAACCGGAACCAACTCTGCTAACTACGATCCCTTGGACATCTTTGATCTCCGAAAAATGCTTGACGGCATCCTCAATGTACCCCGCTATATCGGTCCCAGCATCTGTCGATTCCCTAGAGATGATGTCTGAAGCGCTTTCAATATGCGTGGTGATTCCTGAGATACTATTGTTTGCTTCTTTTAGCTTTCTCTCAACTTGGTCTGCAATTTCATGCGCTTGTTTTACAGTTATGCCAGCGGCAACTTCAAGGTGAAAGTCAACGTATATTTTTCCGTCGACCTCTTGGACGTGTATGTTGTGGACTCCTCTGGAGCCCGGTTCCCCTTCTGCCATATCCTTCACGAGTTTCCAGACATCGTGTCTGTTACTTCCGACCGGTTCGGTGTGAACCGTAACTCTCGCTTTGGGAAGAAGGGTTCTTACTTTCCGCTCAACATCTGAAGCGATCCTGTGGACATCTTCAAACTTGAGATTTCTGTCAAGGGAAACGTGCATATCGACATCGTATCTTTTCCCTATCATGCGGACGCTTATTTGATGGCAGTTTCTGACATCGTTTAGCGATTCAACTCTCCTCTTAATGGCCTTCGCGATTTCTTTTTCCGATCTTTCAATTAAAGGAAACGACAAAATGCCATCCCGCTTAATTAGCTTCGAATAGATTGAATGACTAAACGATATTCGCCCTAGAAAAATTTTGTCCTATTTTCAGTGCAGAATATTTTAATGCAAATATTCAGCGAAGCGAGCGACTCAACTTTTTTTCGAATAGCTTTAGCTATTGCTTCCTTAGATCGCTCAACCAGCGGAGGGGCAAAGTTGAACCTCAATAAGATTCTTAGACTCTGAAATATATAGCCGTGCACCTCGGGGGGGTGATTCATACTATGCGGTGGTTTTCGTTTCCCGCTCAGCGCCGTTTCCACGTGCAGGTTAAGATGTCTCGAGGTGCGCACTGGTTTGTCCCTAATTAGCTCAATGTTTATTTTGAGAAGTCGCCCGCGACAGTTTATCGTGGTTGGTTATGTATTAGAGAAGAAGCAGAGAACCTTAGGAGACCAGACTTAGCTGTCCCACCAGCGTTCTCTAATACATGATGTCAGGACTGGGGCTGGTGCTATTATGGGCAACATTTACCTTTTGGAATAAGGTGTCCATGGGGACATTTTCTTGGATGGTTAAGTAGTGTGCATAGGGCATCCATGAATTCTTCGTTCATGTGGTGTTCCATACCGCAAACGGTTTCTTCTCGAATGTCTGTTTTGAGCGTTTCTTTCATCAATACTTCAGTCAGTCTATGGGCGCGGATAATTCTTTTGGCTATTTTTCTTCCCTTTTCGGTGAGTTTGATACCCTGTCGGGTCCTGTAAATTACGTAGCCTTCTTTCTCTAGTTTCCTGAGCATTTCTAGGGCGCTTGGCGCTGCTATTCCTAGGTGATCTGCCACCCACGTGAGGTGCGCTAATTTTTTGCCCTCTTCTTCTGATACCCAGAGTGCTTCCAGGTATTCTTCAACGCTTTCGGAGGTAGTCATGATCTTGCGGTCTAGCTAGTAAATTGTTGATTTTGGGATATAAGTTTTGATTTCTGAGGCTTTGTGTATGGAGCAAGTGATTTAGGCATGCCTAAATGTTAATATGCAACCGTTTACTTAGGTAAACCTAAGTACGCGGTTTGATCTGCATCTTGCAAACAAGAGTGTCAAAATGAATTTCAAAGTGGGCGACTGGGTTAGAAACTTCGGTCCAGCCTGGATCGTAATGATAGCAGATATAGACATAGCCTCAATTATAACTTCACTGCAATGCGGTGCAAGCTTCGGCTACAGAATGGCATTCATTCTTCTTTTGTTGATCTTTCCCCTCTTCATCGTGCAAGACGCAGCGGGCAGACTAGGAACATGCGCAGGGCTTGGACTAGGAGAGGCAACCAGACAACAGTTCGGAACTCGCAAGGCAATAATCGCCGCCATCCCCATGGGTATAAGCGACTTCCTCGAGTACGTGGCTGAATACGCGGGCATGGCCATAGGCATGTACTTACTTGGCTTTCCTGTCCTACTTGGGCTCACACTAATTTTCTTGATGCATATAGCTGTGGTGGTTGGCAGACAGTATCGTAGAGCAGAGATGGTGCTCATACCCTTAAGCTTCATGTTAGTCGCAGTCATAGTCGCATCTGCATTCATATTCCCCATTAACCTGAAAGAATTCGTTTCAATCGGACTCTCCCCATTACAGCCTTACTCTAAACCATCCTTTGATTACCTTCTTGCAGCCAGCGTGGGCGCAGTAATCATGCCATGGATGCTCTACTACCATTCTGGCGCCGATTCCCGCAGAAAGAAAAAGCCAAAAGACCTAAAGAACGAACGCATCGAAACGCTCCTCGGAGCTATAGTATCAGAAGTTCTAATGGTCATACTGATTTTTCCAGGAATACGTATTTCCAGCGGTAGCAGCGTGATCAGTGCGTTGGCCCTGTCTAAAGTGCTCTCATTTTTTGGATCGTATGCAATGCCCATTATGGGAGCGTTGTTCCTCTTCGCAGGATTTCTTGCGCTTATCGTCATATCTCTTGGCTCAGCATGGGGAGTGCTCGAAGCAACAGGCAAAACATCACGAACCTCCTTCATGACGGTTTTTATGCTAGAAAGTCTTCCGGCTATAATCCTCGTAGCCACAATAACAGGTTACATCCAACTCATGCTAAATCTAATGGTCATCTATCCAATAGTGATCATACCGTCTCTGTACTTTCTCGGGAAACTTGTCGCAGACAAAAAAATAATGAACGGATACCAATACAGCAAATATGAAATAACAGCTTTCACTATAGCATCAATCATGATCGTAGCAGGCGGAATCCTCGGCTTGTCCGCTCTTCTCTAAAAACTCGTCTTTGCCTCAAATTAGCATAAACAGCGGTTAAGGGTCACAGTACGAAACATATACTCTTTGGAAAATATCTAGTTGACCATGTGTACTTTCAGGTTTGGAATGGAATTGCGTCTAATTCTGAAAAAGGTTTTAAAAATAGCGCACGCTATAGATTAGAAACACATGTCGATATTTCCAGCTGATGTGAACCCAAGTCAACTGGCGGCGTTCCTCAAATCAGCGTATGCCTCAGATGGGGTCGTCCACGTGCATAAGGTAGCACTCGATCTTCATTGGGATCTGACAAAACTCCTGCCGATTCTCGATGCGGCGGAGATGCTTGGCCTAATAACGGTTGAGAAGGGTGAGGCTAAGCTTTCAAGGGAGGGGGAAAGAATGCTCAGTGTAAAGAAAGGCAGAGCGCGAGCACTGGGCAATTCCCTATCACAGATAGAACCGTTCATGACAGCCCTCAGATTCAAAAGGAAGTTCACCGGAGAGGACGTTGCAAAGGAACTATCAAAAAAGGGAATAAGGTGGCACCACGAAGACGAGGTAAACTCCTTGATCGTAAACGAGATACTGATGCATTGGGGCATTCGTGCGGGGATCTTGGATTACGATGGCTCCAGCTTCACATCCAGTGTCACGAGCGATTCGTCAAGTTAGAAGAGAATATATTTTGTCCACATATTGATGGAACCTTTGAGATCCCTTGTCCCTAGGTCTGGCCATGTCGATTCCCATATCCTCAAGAACCTTGGCGGGCCTGTTCGAAAGCACCAGCACCCTATCAGCCAACTCAACTATTTCATCGACGTTGTGGCTAACCATCACTACAACGTTGATTGGGGATTCAGTTCCTATGAGGAGCGAATAGATTTCACCTCTCAAATGCTCGGCAGTCAAGCCATCCAACGCGTTGAATGGCTCGTCCATCAGTAGTATCTCAGGCTCAACAGCCAACGCTCTCGCCACTCCCGCCCGTTGCTTCATCCCGCCACTCAATTCGCCCGGGTAAGCTTTCTCAAATCCCTTGAGGCCAACTTCTTGGATTACCTTCAACGCTTTCGTCCTCGCATCATTCGGCGTTTGCCTGCCTATGGATACAAGGGGAATCTCGACGTTCTCAAGAACATTCTTCCATGGAAGCAAAGCGAAGTTCTGAAATATCATAAACACTTCGTTCGTGGGACCGTCCACTACGATGTCCTTAACCTTGACTGTACCAGAAGATGGCTGCTGTAACCCAGATATCACCCTCAGCAGCGAAGACTTACCACAGCCAGAAGGTCCGGTTATCGCCACGAATTCATTCTTCTTTGCTGCAAAAGTGATGACGTCTATTACCTTCAAGCTCTCTTTTCCAAGCTTGTAACTAAGACTTACGTCATCCACGTTGAGTAGAGAAGACGAGGCGACTGTGCCTTGTACATTCACTTTGCGCTCGTTGTCAACTGCCATTTTCATTATTCATCTCCTATCTTCTATACGCGAACCTCTTCGTCGTGTACTTGTACATTCTTCTCCAGAACAGCAGATTCACCGACACTATAAGAGCAGACATAGAAAATATGGTCAGCCCCATAAGAACCAAGTCACCGGTATTAGTAGCTACATTGAGCAACACACCCACTCCATTACCAACTCTAGTTATCACCTTCTCATTTACAGCGAAGTACTCGGCAACCATCAAAGTGTTCCATGCCGCTCCAACTCCAGTTATTGACCCCGTAACGAATGATGGAAGAGCAGCCGGAATCAAAACATTCTTCCAATAAGCCCAGCCCTTGAGTCCCATGAGTTTTGACACTTCAAATATCTCACTTGGAATCGAACGTATCCCAGCTATGACATTGAAGATAATGTACCATATCGTACCGAGGAAGATAACGATCGCAGCAGTCAACTCGCCACTGAAGGGCAAAGTAGCCACCAGGATCGCGATTGGGGGAAGGAGTGCTACAGCAGGAATGGCGGATATTATCTGAAGGATCGTCGACCCGCTTTGATAAAGCTTTGAGTGTGATGCAATAGCTATGCCTAGTGGAAGCCCGACAGCTACAGAAATAACATAAACATACCAAACCCTGACAAATGAATATGCCAGACCAACCAGAACGACCGACATTTTATTGACTAAAGTGGTTAAAGAGATACCAGCCGCAAAAAGCGCGTGAAAAATCTCAAGTACGATAAGCACCAGTGCGACTACACCTATCAACGCGGCCGCAATCTTTAGAAATTTGGTTTGGCGTGGATTTGCCGCTCGTCTTGGTCGAGTTTGATTTACAGTCAATGCTGGTGTTGGCCGAAGAGACATCGGCCTTGAAAGCACGGAGAATACCTTGGATGCTGCGCGGGTGTTGATCCAAGAATAAAATCGGTATATTGGATCCTTTCTAATTGCGCGTGGTTCTTCAATGAGCTTGAACTTTTCAGACCAAGCAGAA
>DASPPK010000041.1:0-3914 GCA_035625495.1 Candidatus Acidiferrales bacterium
GGTCCCCAGTACGAGAGGAACGGGACGCTGTGGCCACTAGTTAACCGGTTGTCCGACAGGGCAAACGCCGGGCAGCCACGCCGCTGAGAATAAGGGCTGAAAGCATCTAAGCCCGAAGTCTCTCCTGAAAATAGGCAGCCATTCCTCTAAAAGAGGACGAAGGCTCCCATAAAAGATGGGTTTGATGGAACCGGGGTGTAAGCTGGAAGGTTTCGACCGACCAGCTCAGCCTGCGGTCTCCAACCGCCTGAGGTATCAAACTATAAGCGGTGTCTGGACGATATATCGGTGAAAACTTCGATGTGCCAGAAAGAGCCTATGCATGGCGTACACATTTTTTCGTCGAATGAGAGGCGAATCGTTTTTGTTAGTCTTTCACTCAAGAAACGTAGTAGTGAGCCTGTGTGACCCTCATTTCAAAGTTTGATCCTTGGCGTTCTGCGCTGTGTACGTGTCCCCCTAAACTGACTTTCAACCCGTACACTGGCTGCGATCACGGATGCACATACTGCTACGCCTCAAGCTATATTCCGAGATTCTCTCAGTGCAGGCCGAAGAAGAATCTGATTCGAAGACTGAACAGTGAAGCGGCGAAACTCACTGGCGAAATAATATCCATATCCAATTCTTCTGACCCGTACCCGAGGCTTGAAGCCAAAATGGCTTTGATGCGCAGTTGTCTGAAAATCTTTTCAGAAAGCAACTGTAAGGTTCAGATAATCACAAAGTCCAGCCTTGTAGCTAGGGACATCGACCTGTTGGAAAATATTCCCTCGATGGTTTGCCTGACGATCACAACGGACAATGATGAAACTTCAAGGTTACTCGAACCCTATGCACCTCCTGTCTCAGAGCGCCTGAAGACAATCGAAAAACTGGTTCAGAAGGGTTTGCCGACTGCAGTGCGGATAGACCCGATTATACCTTTTGTGAATGACCGCTTCGAAAAACTGGTTGAAACCCTTGCAGCCCTAGGCGTCAAGCATATCACCAGCTCAACATACAAGGTCAAGCAGAACGACTGGAGAAGGTTTAATGCTGCAATGCCAGAAGTCGCCGCCAAGCTGAGGACGCTTTACTTTGAAAGAGGCGAGAGAAAAGCAGGCTACGTTTACTTGCCGCTCGATCTCAGGACAAGTTTGATGGAGAAAGTTTCTGCCTCGGCTAAGAAAAACGCTGTGAAGTTCGGCACGTGCAGGGAAGGTTTAAGCTATTTGAACACAGGCGCATGTGACGGCTCATGGTTGCTCGACCGATAATAATGTGCGCGCCAGCTTAAGAGCGTCCGAACCAGGATAACCCGCTGGCTTACCGCACGCGTGCGTGTCGATACTAGATTAGGGGGACTCAAGTTACTACGGTGTTAGATATCTTCAGTTTAAGTTTCCAGTAAAATCACACAAGTTGCTCATTGTCGCTACGTGAATCAATTAATGCCTAAAACGCGCAAAAAACTAAGTAACGGATAAATTGCCCGTATCGTGTGAAAAATAGTGATGCTAACCCATTCTCCAATACCCCAAATGAGGGGCAACAGAAGGGACAGGCTCGTAATAATCTCAGCTATGTTATCGTATGCGGAAAAAGGAGTTGGAAAAACCGAATTAATGTACAAGGTCGGGTTGAGCTCCGCCCAACTGGACAAATACATACCTAAGCTCGTGAGATCAGAACTGCTGGAAGTATCAAACCACACGAAGAAAGCCTTGTATAAGACGACCAACAAAGGTAGAAGCTTCTTAGATATTTTTTACACTCTGGTGAGACTTCTAGACTAGCAGAACGAACGATCACGTGAGAACTGAGCTCTTGGTTATTCTTCTTTTTTTTGTATGGATACGCTGAAAAGATAAGGCCTCTATATGATATCATACTGCTCCAGAGCGTTATTCCATATCTTGCAGCCTTCTCCGCAAAATTTAAGAGTTTTTGACGCGGCCCTCAAATCGATCGTTTTCATTCTCTCCTCTTCGGGCCCTACTAGAAGGTCAACGCTGCGCTACTGCATCGCTTTCACGAAGTGGACTCGCTGCTGGCGATTCGGATCATTCGTATCCTTTTTTGAAAGCTATCAAAGTCACCGTTTCTTTTACGCCGCTTATCCTGCGAATCTTGTCGAAAACGAATCTATCAAGATCATCCATCGTGTTAAATGAAGCTTCAACGTGCAAGTCATACATGCCGTACGTCGGAACCGCATGGTTGACGCCTGGTATTTTCCTGACTTCCTTCAGTACTTCTTCGTCTTTTCCAGATTCAACCTTCGCCAACACGTAAGCAACCGTCAAGTCTTTGCCTCTCCCTAAACGTTAACGTTCTGCTGGAGCCCGTAATAAAGATAACGTATCCCTAGGTGCGCCTTTCAAGAGCTTGGCATTATAATCGTTTGGTCATCACTGCCGTAGGTCAGCGTTTTTCCCTCCAGAAAAAGCTTGCCAACATAGGCGCACGTTATGGCATCCAGCTCGTCGCCGCTCATTGCGCTAGATGTGCCCTTGATCTGCAATTTCTTCAAACCGCCTCTCAGCTTATCGAGACCTTTCTGTTTTCTAGGTATTCCCAGAACGTCTTGTGCCCCTCCAGGATACACTTCTATAACTTTGAAATGCATGCTCTCAAGAGTTTCCTTAAGCCTCATTCCTCGGGAGGTTAGTTTTCTCATGGGACCGAGCGTAACCGGAAAGAATTTTATTCTTCTCCTCAGAAGTTCCTTATCACATTCTCTCAAGTGTATGTCCGTTCTTTCGTCTATAGACTTTCTTCCTGCAGGGAGGCTGAGAGGCGCATCGACAGCGATTATTTTTGGTTTGGTTTCCCGTATTTTCTTTATTATTTCTCTATCTCCGTATAGCACACATGTCTTCACATTCCAGTCTTCAAGAATGCAAAAACCCGTAGGTCTAGTCTCGACGCCTGCCAAATCCAACCCCACTATTAGCATATCATCAGACTCACATTGATGGTTCATGAGACAACTTCTCGCTCTTCTTGATGAAAGAGTGAGTATAGCCAGTGCGTTTTTGCTAATCTCTCTAATTAACGCGTTGAAAGTCTCGTGTGAAACATGGAGATGGTAGCCCGGGAGAGATTCGAACTCTCGTCAGCGGCTCCAGAGGCCGCCATGTTTGACCACTGCACCACCGGGCTTCGACGCAAAGGGATTAAACAATAAAGTTTGGGATAAATACTTTAGTGTCGAGCACGGGAGGTCTAAAACAGCGTGGGTTTCCTATTTTTGCTTCTTCAGCGTCTCTTCGATGCAGTGGCATTCTTGGGCGCTTGGATACCATTCTTCGCAGCACCAAAGCGTGGACACGATTGCGTTTTGATTCTTCAAGTATCGTCTGGTGCAGAACACTTGGTCTGGGAAGTCGTAGGCATTGTGGCTAGTGCAGTTTCCGCAGAATTTGTGTTTGGAAGATTTCTTCTTCATATTAATTTCACTCCTTAACGGCGGGGTCTTCGAATTTAACGTTCCGCGCTCGCTTGAAGTCCTTGCCGAGTCTCTCCACAACTGAGGCTACCATCGTTGGGAAGACGATCATCGCGTCGCTGATGACCATTACTTTGTCTGCTTGACCCTTCAGCTTTCCCCAGCTGATAGTTTCTTCTAGCGTTGATCCTGAAAGCCCTCCAGTTTCTGCTCGGTCCATAGTTATCACGACGGCGTAGTCCATGCCTGACTTTGTGGCCAATGCTGCTGACTGTATTGTGTTTCTCGGAACTCCGCCGCCTATGACGATCATGCCGTTTCTGGAAGCGCCTCGACATATGCTGATTATTTCCGGCACATCTTTGAAGCTGTCCACGACCAGCGTGTTCTTAAAAGCCCTGCGGGAAGCGTGGAGATGGTAGATGTAACCGAATTCTGAGTCGCGCACCGCAGGAATGAAAATTGGGGCTTTTGATTCGTA
>DASPPK010000042.1:0-2775 GCA_035625495.1 Candidatus Acidiferrales bacterium
AAAGAAAGAAGAAAAGAAACGGCTCGAAGCCGAAACGCCGAAGCATTGGCTGCCTTAACGCATCTTATTTGAAAGGACAAGTCATAACGCTTGTCAGCACTGAAGTTCAAGCTTGAAGGCTACTCGTGTTAAACTTTTCCAGGGCACGTTCAACAGCGTCAACCCATACACCAAGCTCTGGTTTATTTTCGACAGCAACAACTCTTCCTCTATGGTCAACCGTCATTTCAACGACGTTCTTCAGAATTATCATCGGTTTCTCCGCTGCCCTTCCATCCTCTCCTCTGTGTGGAACCATGACCAAGTCTGCGTCGTCAGCCTTGAGAAAAGTGTTCCTGTCCAAGAAGAAGCCGTTTAAATAGCAATTCCTGAGCTTCACCTTCAAACGGCGCAACTCGCTCATCCGCGAAGCCTTCTGCTGGTTTGATAGTTGAAAGGACTCTTAAGGCTTTGATAATCGAACCGAGCAAAACCTCAAGAGAGAAGCGGACTGTTTTTTAGTTTTCGTTTAACCAATCGTTAAATCTCAATCGTTTGTAAGAAAATAAGTAAAGAATCAACGAGAAGGACTTCTCCACATGAGCATAGAAAAACAGATTGTTTCATACCTAACGAAGTATGGAAACACTAGAGAAACCGATCTGATAATCTATGGTGTGCAGAATTTTATCCAACCTCCTGAAAAAATTAAGAAGATAATAGACCGAATGGCAGTAAAGGGCAAGATTCACCGCATCGTCCACAACAAGCTCAAGCCACCTGAAGTGTACATAAGCCTAGAAGAGGATCTCCCTATTCAGCCGATGATAGATGACCAAATCGCAAACGACGAAGCAAGGAGAATTCTTCAAGAAGCAGCTTCAGTGGCAGAAAATACAAGTGAAGATAGAAATCCAAGAGTTTGACGCTTGCACGCGCATGCAGAATCCCCGCGTAGCAGGTCGCCTTGACGGCCACGAGCACGATACCGCAACCGCTAAAAGTCTCAAGGAAGATGAAGAAGTACTCAAAGCTGGGTGGACATGTCACAGAATGCGACGGAACCAAGGTTAACCGCAGGCGAAAATGAGCTGGAAATCGTGGAACGTGGACAAGACTGGTTTAAGGTTAAAAATCGCCAAACGGGAAACATTTGCACTATAATGGACACATTCGCCGAAATGTTTCCGATGTGGGTTGGAAGAGTCTTGATAACAGGCGATACGGAGAAGTGGGCTCTGGCGGCGGCCACGAACGCAACAGGCCTAGCGACGAGCGTCATAATGTCCCCGGCAGAGGCAGGGATAGAGGGAACGGTTTCTTCAGACAAGACTCCCGACAATCGAGCGGGCGTCTTGATACAAGTGTACCATAACAACAGGTTTCAGCTAAAAGCGCAGTTGATACTGCGTATAGGTCAATGCGTGATGACATGCCCAACAGTTTCGGCTTTCGACGCTATGCCAGACGCTAAGAGAAAACTGAAGGTTGGTCGGAGCTTAAGGTTGTTCGGCGATGGATTCCAAAGAAAGGGCATGGTTGGGGAAAGGAAGGTCTGGAGAATTCCTGTGATGGAAGGGGACTTCATCGTTGAAGACAAGTTTGGAGTTGCACAGGCTACGGCCGGCGGCAACTTTCTGATAATGTCAACGGAGAAGCAATCAGGACTTGAGGCCGCGGAACAGGCGACAAGAGCAATCAGGGCTAGGCCAAACGAGGTGATCTTGCCTTTTCCAGGCGGAATCTGCCGCTCAGGTTCCAAAGCCGGCTCGCTCAAGTACAAACTTAAGGCATCGACAAACCATCCCTTCTGCCCAAGATTGAGGACACTCATCGCCGATTCACAAGTGCCTGAAAACGTGAACTGCGTCTACGAGATCGTCATTAACGGTTTAACGTTGGAAGCTGTTAAGAAGGCCATGGGAGACGGCGTTAAGGCCGCTGCGAAAGTGCCCGGCGTTGTGAAGATCTCAGCGGGCAACTATGGAGGCAAGCTTGGCCCGTACAAGGCATTCTTGAAAGAAGTTCTAGAAGTCGCCTGAAGACTACTCCCAAAATCTTATCTGATGCATTGCAATGTAGGTTTAAAACAAAAAACCATTTGTGAGAACAATTGAGTACTTCCAAAAAGACTTCTCTAGAACTGTTCAGGCTGAAAAGGACACTGATGACGCTGGCCGACAAAGAAGGGCGAGGAACCGAGCTTGTTTCACTCTACGTCCCGCCTGGAAAGCAGATAAGCGATGTCATAAACACTCTCAGAGACGAGTACGGAACCGCATCGAACATAAAGTCGACGACGACACGCAAGAACGTTATGGATGCCATCGTGAAGGTCCAACAACGTCTTAAACTTTTCAAAGAACCACCTGAAAACGGACTTGTAATATTCTGCGGAGCAATCCCGCAGAACGGCGCAGGCAGCGAGCGAATAGAGACTTACGTGATCGTGCCTCCTGAGCCGATACACGTGTACCTTTACAGGTGCGATGCAAGATTCCACACTGAATACCTGCAGGAAATGCTGAGAGAAAAAGAAACGTACGGCATCCTCCTCGTGGATTCCTCGGGCGCGACGCTTGCCACGCTGCAGGGCAGAAGACTTGAAATCATCAGGGAACTGACATCCGGAGTACCTGGAAAAACGCGAGCTGGAGGACAGTCAGCCCGAAGGTATGAAAGATTCCGAGAGATGAGGCTTCAAGAGTACTTTACGCGGGTAGGCGAACACGCTAACGAGACGTTTCTGCCTATTGAAAACTTGAAAGGACTGATAATCGGAGGCCCAGGACCCAC
>DASPPK010000043.1:0-4068 GCA_035625495.1 Candidatus Acidiferrales bacterium
ATGATTCGGAAGTGGCTGCAACGGTCTTCAGGGCCGTAACATTCTATCACGGCGTCATTTATTTACAGCAGTTTATTGACCACGGTTTTTCTGATATACGCGCTTTCGTAATCGGCAACAGAGTGGTCGCAGCCATGAAACGTGTTGCCCGCAGCTGGAAGACAAACTACAGTCAAGGCGCCAGGCCTATGAGAATGGACCTCGAAAAAGTCCATGAAGATCTCGCCCTCAAATCGGCCAAATCCATCGCTTGTAAAATAGCCGGAGTGGACATTCTTGAAAGCCCTTCAGGACCTGTTGTGGTCGAAGTCAACAGCCAGCCGGGATGGCGCGGGCTGCAGTCAGTTGCACCTGTCAACATTGCGGATGAAATTGTGGACTTCGTAATATCAGAATTGAAGAAGTGAGAACTGTGCGGGAAGTTGAAATACTGAGAATCGACGTTTCCAGCAGACTAGCAAATAAGATGAAAGACTGCGTGGCGCAGGAAAAACCGCTGTACCTTTTCTTGAACCGAACATTGTATGCCACCATTTTCTGCACTCCTTCAAAACTCAAGGAGTTTGCAGTTGGGCATTTAATTTCTGAAGGAATCCTGAAATCAATTGAGGAGATTGAAGAAGTAAACCTGAAAAGGAACGTTTGCAGGGTTAAGCTTACACGCGGCGTCGACTTGGACAGAAGGCTAAGCTTGTCGAAACATTTTCAACGAGTAATTCTTTCGGCATGCGGAAGCAAGGGAACCTATACGCCTTCGCAGGGGTTGCCAAGAATCAAGTCAAACTTAACCTTAAAAGCCGAGACGGTGCTCGACTGCGTCAACTCTCTAAACCGCGTCGCAAAAATCTACAGAAAAACCGGCGGAGTACACGCCGCGGCGATATTCAGCAGCGATGGAGCTCTTATGGCCTCAGCTGAGGACGTTGGTCGCCACAACGCGGTCGACAAGGTCGTAGGCATAATGATGATGCGCAAGACTGATCTTGGAAAATGCGTTCTCACTTTAACTGGAAGAATGACAGGCGACATAGTCATGAAAGCAGCAAGATTAGGAATACCAGTCGTAGCTTCCATGGCAGCGGCCATAGATTCTGGAATAGCAGTCGCTAAGAAAGCCGATTTAACTCTGGTTGGGTTCGTCCGAGGGAAGCGGATGAACATTTACAACTATCCAGAGAGAATTCTCGCGTAAGGATCATCCGCATCTTCTGGGAACAATTCTTCTTTTCCATCTCTTACGAGGGTGCGGTGTGTGTCTTTTGTAAAAATTCCCAAGACGTTTGCTTGAATCTTGCTTCGACGCATTGCTGTTTCGACATTTTCTTTTGTTTTCGGACTAACACTGGCTAGGATTGTTCCAGTGGATGACATGGATAACAATTGCTTTTCCGACAGTTGGAATTGTTTCCGCAGCGTTTTCACTTCTTTGCATATTGGAATCCTCTCAAATTCTATTTTGAAGCCGACTTTGGAAGCTTCGGCCATCTCATTTAATGCCGCTGTCAAACCTCCTTCAGTGGCATCGTGCATAGCATGAATACTGCCTGTTTCAGCAAGCAGCAACGCTTCTCTAACGCAACTCTGCATTGGAACAAGTTGTTCTAGCTCTTGCGTTTCTTGTACTCCGAAAATCCTCTTCGACATATCCTTGCGGCTTACGGCAAAGTTGACTGCAACTTCTAAGCCTATCGGTTTGATACAGTAAATGCAGTCTCCAGGTTTAGCGCCGCTCGGTGTTACGAGTTTGCTTCTGTCGATTGTTCCGTAGGCTGTGCAGACTCCGACTAGCTTTAAGAGTCCATAGTAGGTTCCAGTGTGCCCTGTCACGATGGCCATTTGAAGTTCATCTGCGGCGCGGCAAGTCTGCTGCATGACCTTTAGGAAGGTCTGGGGTTTGGTTGATGGTGGACCTAAGAGGTTGATAGTGCAGAATTCTGGTTTTGCCCCAAAGAGTGCAACGTCCGAAGCAGCATAGTGAATTAGTAGCCATCCAAACCATTCTTCAGGAACGCCAATGCATGGGTCAGTCGAGATTACTAGGTACTCGTTGCCTATCAAGTGCACGCCTGAATCATATCCGGGCCAAGGCGGCACAATGACTCGCGGGTCTTTTCTTATGCAGCCTAATAGTCTTTGGAGCTCTTCCTCAGAGAGTTTTCCCAATTCTTGTTTCCTCAGGTCAGAGTCGGTAATCGAGGGTTCCTCTTCTAACAAGGACTGTTAGGAGTATCGCACTGATTATGAATTCCCCTGAGAGAAAGATGCCGTTGTAGACAGCTGGGTAAACATATTGTCCCAATCCTGCAGGAAATGCATAAACGTAGTACCAAACGAAGACTCCGGCAAAGTAGTGCACGAGGAACCTGAGGAAAACGCTCAAAGAAGCGCCCGCTATTGCGAAGCGAACCGTTTTCTTATGAAATATTCCCGTAAGCCCAATTAAACCAAAAGCAACGGGATACTCGCACACGGCTTGTACCGGTGTTGCGACGATGGCTGCTGCACCTAGGAGAACAAGGTCAATGAACAATGCTATGACGCCGAAGAGGACTCCTGCTATGACTCCGACACTAATGCCTCTTCTCAGGGACAGCCACATTATCGGAACCATACTGCCTAACGTGATCGAGCCTCCATAGGGCAAAGTGAAAGGTCTAATCGTGTACAGAACTCCTGCAAGTGACGAAAAAACGACGATTTCAGTGAGAATTTTTGTGTTAAACCGCGTATTAGTTCTTTGCATCTTTTCCCTCCGCCAGTATTACCTGGGTCAGGTTCTAAGGGTCGACGGTCTTCAACCGTCCTCTCAGCCGGGTCACGGCCCCAGCTCCCCTAAACCTATGAAGGGTAATTGCGATCTATGCATATAAAAGCGTTCTGGATGGTACTTTATATTGCGCAACAATGGAATATGCGCTACATGGAAGATCGTGATGTGTTGCTGCTTCTTGCCAGTCAGACATGCTTAAGAATTTCGTTGATCAATTAGTCTTGATGTTTCATGGACAGATCAATCAGGATTCTGGGTTTTGCGGGGAGTTTACGAAAAAACTCTTACAATAAAGCACTGTTGCGTGCCGCTGTTGAACTGGCACCGAAGAGTGTTGTGATTGAGACGTTTGACCTTGAAGGTATTCCGCCGTTCAACCAGGACTTGGAGAATCAACTGCCACAGAAGGTGAAGGACTTCAAGGCGAAAATCAAAGCTGCAGATGCAATACTGATTGTCACTCCCGAATACAACTATTCTATTCCCGGCGTCCTCAAGAACGCGATCGACTGGGCTTCAAGGCCATACCCAGACAACGCGTTTGACGGTAAACCGGTGGCTACGATGGGAGCATCGATAGGCATGCTGGGCACAGCGAGGGCACAGTATCACCTGCGCCAATGCTTCATTTTCCTCAACATGCATCCAACTAACCTTCCCGAAGTCTTCGTAACCTTCGCACGAGAAAAGTTTGACGAAAACGGCGAGTTAAAAGACGAAAACATCAAGAAACTTATAGTTAAGACGCTTGAAAACCTGACCTCTTGGACTCTGAGGTTAAGAAAAGGTGAGTAAGGTCCACCTACAAGAAGTCCGTAGGCGGTTTTCTGCAAAACCAACGAGAAGCGTCCCCCAATCCCCAACAAGAAAGGAGTTAGCTGCTTCTACAGAACAGAGAAGGCAACAGTCTTATCAACCAATAAGCACGGACAAGATCCTACGTATGACTCTGAAAAGCGCTGTTAGTCTGGGGCTTAGTTGGAAAGCTCTTGTTCAAGTATGACGCATGCGAAGTTCCTTAGCATGCACTTCCATTTTGAAGCTTTAAGACGCGTTCTATCTATGCTTCTGTGATATAACTAGTTTTGAGTTTCTCTATCGAGCGGTATTAGGGAGAAAGAAAAGCACATTTCCTGAGACTGCGCGCGCTCTTGCTGGGGTCTGAAGGGAAACATATAAACGGTGACTCGTCTTATGCAAAGAAAAGGACCGTTCTCCCGCATGAAATGTGACGCGTGTGGCCAAGAAATATTCCTACCGTTTCGATGCCCTTACTGCAATGGCCAATTCTGCGAAGC
>DASPPK010000044.1:0-9087 GCA_035625495.1 Candidatus Acidiferrales bacterium
AATGAACCGCACAGGCTGATCGCATCATCCATAGGCGTCGCCATTCCATCGGGCAAGCACAACTACGGTTACCTTTCAGAACACCACTCTTTCGGGCAGCCTGATGACAAGGCTGGAGACTACTCAGAAGACCTTGCTGCAACAATGCTCGCCACGACGATGGGAATACAGTTTGACCCAGAAACCGATTGGCACGAAAAAGAACAGCTTTTCAAAACCAGCGGCATGATTATCAAGACGGCAAACGTGACACAGTCTGCAACCGGAGACAAAGGCGGCTTATGGACGACGGCAATCGCAGCAGCAGTCTTCGTCAGAGGAACAGATGGCTGGCTATCGAAAAAGACCAGAAGTTGACACTGCGCTGACATAACAAGATCCACAAACACTTTTTCTATTCCAAAACGATATTAACTGAAAGAACAGACACCCAATGCAGAGAGGCACAAACTCATGGTGAGGTTTCGCGATCCAGCAATAGTTGTCAATTTCAAAACGTACCTCGAGGCAACTGGCAAGAGAGCGGTTGAGTTGGCCAAGAAGGCCGAGAAGGTTAGCAATGAAACGAATGTGTACGTTGCAGTGGCCCCTCAACTTGCAGACTTGTCGGCCGTAGCTCAGGCTGTTGAGATCCCTGTCTTTGCTCAACACATGGACCCAATAAAGTCGGGCGCTTACACGGGGCATATACTCGCAGAATCTATTAAGGAAGCCGGGGCAACAGGAACCTTGATAAACCATTCTGAAAAGCAACTTAAACTTTGGGTCGTCGATGAACTTATCAGAATCACGCGAGAGAATGAAATGATATCCGTTGTTTGTGCCAACAATCCAACAATCAGTGCTGCTGTGGCATCCATGAAACCCAACGTGATCGCAGTGGAGCCGCCGGAGCTAATAGGGACTGGGATTCCAGTTTCAAAGGCTCAGCCTGAGGTTGTCTCTGGCACCGTTAAGCTCGTTAGAGAAGTCAACAAGAAAGTAACAATTCTGTGCGGCGCAGGCATAAATCATGGTGAGGACGTTACTGCAGCGTTAAAGCTCGGCACTCAAGGCGTACTGGTTGCAAGCGGCATCGTCAAAGCGAAAGACCCATATAAGATCATGCGCGAGTTTGCAGAAGCGATGGAGCGATAGGTGAGTCTGACAACATTTGAAAGTCGAAGCTGAATGTGCAGCGTGCATCGTCAGCAGGGGTGCAGCGGAGGCTAAGGAGGCCACAACGAACCCCGCGTTGCGTTTCAGAGCGATGAGCGACCTGATGCGATTGTTGACGAATGAGTTTAGACCGACGGCAGTTCCGGCAGAATTGGGCACAAAAAGAGACCGGGTGATAAGAAGGGTCACTGGCAACAATGATCCGTACAAGAGAAGCAAGAGGATAAGCAATGAGAAGGCTCTGAAACTCTTGTCGTACGCGAGAAAACTGGTCGAAGAGGGCTATGCGCAGGAGGATCGGTTTAAGAGAGCTTGCCTGTGTGCCATCGTTGGCAACCTCATTGAATTCGACATTCCAGGCCACAAGGCTTTGTTCAGCAGCCTGAAGAAAAATTTCAGAGAGGCGTCAAAAGATCTGGCTATCGACGACATCAACAATGCATACGAGCTGACAAAGAAGGCTCGTACGGTTCTCTACTTGACGGACAACGCTGGTGAAATCGTCTTTGACACACTGCTTGTTGAACAATTGAAAAACATGGGTTTAACAGTGACAGTCGCTGTCAAAGGTGTGCCGGTTATCAACGATGCGACTCTGGAAGATGCTGAGGCTTCTGGAATGAGCAAGGTCGCTGACAGCGTGATAACTACGGGAACAGATTCTGTGGGACTAGCATTGAAAGAGGTTTCGGCAGAGTTTATCAGCGCCTACGATTCAGTTGACGTCGTTTTTGCAAAGGGTATGGGTTACGCTGAAACCTTGACTGAATGCAAACTAAAGAAACCGCACTTTTTGCTTTTCAGAGCCAAATGCACTCCAGTGGCAGACTTCTTCGGTGTGGCAAGGGAAAAAAACGTCGCCAAGCTGATGCCCTAGATGAGACTGCCATCCCTAAGCTTTGACCGGTCAGCCCTTTCGAACTTTGAGAACTCGATTCGGAAAGAATGGCTCATAACAAACGGTTTAGGTGGCTACGCGTCTTCCACTGTTCTTGGCGTGAATACGAGGAAATACCATGGATTGCTGATAGGGGCTGTGCGCCCGCCGAAAGACCGAAGAGTGTTCCTGTCAAAGCTGGATGAGGAAATAGTTTTGGGAGACGATTCCTACGCGCTTGGTGCCAACGAGTTTCAGAATGGAATTCTGACTCGAGGATTTGATTTTTTGAGAGAATTTTCTATTTCGCCTTTCCCAAAGTATGTTTACGTGGCAAACAACGTGATCGTTCAAAAGGCAATTTTCATGCCGTTCGAAAAGAACTGTGTAGCAGCAATTTACAGCGTTTCAAACAAGAGCAGTTTTGAAGCTAAGATGCGCGTGTCGCCATTGGTCAACTGGAGAGATTTTCACTCGGTCACCGATAGATCGAAAGCCTTCGATTTCAGCGAAGAGCAAGAGGGCGGCGTGGTCAAATTCAGTTTTAAGAATCCTAAGGCAACACTTCTACTGAGGGCTACGGACGGAGGGTACTTTGATGCAGGCAAATGGGTTGAAAAACTGTATTTTCGTGAAGAAGCAAGCCGTGGAGAAAGTTGCTTGGACGATTGTTACCAACCTGGATACTTTGAAACAAGCGCAAGCATGGGCGAGACTAAGGACTTTGCAATAATTGCAGTAGCAGAAGAAGATGATGATCGGGCAGGAAAAGTCTTGAAAGAAATCCCTTCGACAATTGGTGACTTCAAGGTCGTATACGAAAAAGAAACTGGAAGATGTGAGGACGCAATAATAGGATTCTATGGTTCCCACGAAAACATTCCTGCAAGCAATTGGCTAGACTGGCTTGTCCTGGCTACTGGGGCATTCATAACGAAAGGTATGGAAGACTCGCAGGAGTCCGTGATCGCAGGTTATCATTGGTTCGGTGCATGGGGGAGAGACACGTTTGTCTCCCTGCCAGGATTGATGCTTGTTACTGGAAGGTTTGAAGAAGCGAGAGCAGTTTTCCTCGAGTTTGCAAAATACCACGATAGGGGGCTGATTCCGAATTTTCTTCCAGATGGTGCTGGGCCGCCAGCTTACAACACGGTTGACGCTACACTTTGGTACATAAACGCAGTGTTGCAATATCTCAAGTACACCGGCGATTTTGGATTTGTTAAGCAGCACGTTTGGCAAGCTCTGAAAGCCTTCATCGAAAACCACGTCGAAGGAACTCTCTTCGGCATTCATGTGGATGCTGATGGCTTGCTCTGCCATGGTCCGCAGTTGACTTGGATGGATGCGTCAGTTAATGATAAGCCAGTGACGCCCAGATCTGGAAAAGCCGTTGAGGTACAGGCTTTGTGGTATAATTCCCTGAAGACCATGGAGTCGCTGGCAACCATGTTCGGGGAGAGCAGCAGGGCTGAGGAATACGAACAAATGGCTGAAGCAGCCAAGAAAAGTTTCGTTAGTAGATTCTGGAATTTGGAAAGAGGCTACTTATATGATGTGGTTGATGAGCATGAAATGGACGCCTCTCTGAGGCCTAACCAGATCGTTGCAGTCGCATTGGACTTCACTATGCTCGACGGTGCTAAGGGTCAGAGGGTCGTTGACGTTGTTCATAATGAGCTTCTAACTCCATGCGGTTTGAGAACTCTTGCAAGGAATGACCCGCGCTACATTGGAGTCTATTCGGGTGACAGAGCAAGCCGAGACAGAGCATACCATAACGGCACGGTTTGGCCTTGGCTGCTGGGCCCGCTAACGACAGCTTTTCTTAAGGTCAACGGATATGCAGAATTGCAGCGCGAATACGCGTTTCAAAACTTTCTGAGACCGTTGTTGACGCAGAAGGTTTTTGAGGCAGGGCTTGGAACCCTCGGAGAAATCTTTGATGGCGAACCGCCAAACACGGCTAGAGGATGCATCGCTCAAGCGTGGAGCTTGGCAGAACCGCTTAGAGCTTATGCAGAAGATCTCCTGCAACTTAGGCCGAAATATGAGAGGAAGGTCTTGCTGAGTTCAATGTGAGGAGGCTTCTCTCATGCTTTCTGCAGCTGTTTCAGGTGTCATAGTGTTTATGTACACACCTGTGCTTTTTTCGAATCCAGCCCATGTTGCTAGCTTGGGGTAAACCTCCAAATGCCAGTGATAGTAGCCGGACGCTTCCTTGCTCGTGGTCTGATGGAAACCGAAATTGTACGGAGGATCGTTCACTAGACATTTCAGCCTGCCAAGGGACTCTTTTAATGTCTCTGCTAACGTTTTCACTTCGTCCTTTTGCATATCAAGCAGCGAGCTCTGGTGGTTTTTCGGAAACATCCAGAACTCCATCGGATTTATACTAGCATAGGGAGTGAAGATCGAAAACTTTTCGTTCTCCAAGACGAGTCTTGGCCCTTTGCTTTCTTTCTCAATTATGTCGCAGAAGACACATTTCTTGTTTTCCTTCCAGAATTTCTTTGCTGCTTTAATCTCCTCGTTAACAATCGTTGGCACAAATGGAGTTGCAATTATCTGACTGTGAGCGTGTGACAGAGAGGCTCCTGCTTCTAGCCCGTGGTTGCGAAAGATTGAAACATGCTGAATATAGGGTTTCGATGAGAGCTGACGCAGCCTGTCAACGTAGCCGTTGATGACCAGTTCTAGTTGAGTGATTCTTGAGTTCGCTGGGTGTTCATCGTGAATTGGCGATTCTACGAGGACTTCGTGATGTCCTACGGCCATGGTCAGATTTCGACTCTTGCTGATTAGCGTTGAGTCGACTTTGCCTTGCGGAGGGGAAAAAGCAGGATAAAGATTAGGGATCACGCGGATCAGCCAATTCTTATGTTTCTGGTCATCTTTGTCCTCAGTCTTCTTTACACGACTGCCTGACCTTAGGTAAACCAGAAAGGCTGGTGGAGTCATATGCTCGTTGCCAGGGCACATCGGGCAAACACTGACCTTGGCTGGTCGTGTTTGCTGTTTTGCGAAATCGGTTGGTCTGCGGCCGCGTCCAGTGGCGATTACAACCCAGCGGTCAAGCAGATAATCCTTGCGAACTTCGTTAAAAGGCATGCCTAAGCTTCCGGTTAAAACTAGAATAGCCGTGATGGCATTTATCATTTTCTAGAGGCCGATGGATATGAGTTTGATGGATTATGGGTTCGGAGTCGTTTCCAGAAAAGAGCGGTGGGCCACAGGAGATCGACGCTCAGACTCTGCTGAACCCTCAGACCCTACACTCGTACCCGCATCCCCCTGAGCGCTGAACGCCCAGACTTAGGTTGCTCCCTCCCGGTCCTGGCCAAGTTCGCCTGGTCAACACTAAAGACAGCTCCCCTACGGAAGCCGCCTAATGACCGCCAGCCCCAGGGGACGGATAGTCTTCGCCTCGGAAATGAAGGCCTCAGCAGCCTTAAACGCCTCAGCCCCAGCTTTCGGCCCGTCCTATAGAGGGTTTACGGTACAGGGGACCCCTAGCCCCCCGCCTAAGACCCACCGCAAGAGGACTTTGAGCCATTTCACAACTATAAAACTTTGCCCCAAAAAAGCCTCCCGCTATTTTTATATCTTTTGCTGCTATGCTAACGTGTCGGAGGAAGCTGCTTGGTCTTCGGTCTAGCTCGGAAGTCCAAATACGATGAGTTGCAGAAGCAGAACGATGAGTTAAAGGCGTACATGAATGTCTTGACTGGCCAGGTTGAGACGCTTCGAAGGGAGGTTGCAGAGTTAAGAAAGGAAACGAAGGTGTCCAAACGAAGAATCTGGCAGCTTCGAGAAGAAACGAACAAATTGCGTGTTCAAAAAGAGGAACTCGCAGATTCTGTTGAAATCCTTACTAAGGAAAGGGAGATCTTTCAAAAAACCATTGAAAACCTTTGGCAAGCCGCAAAGAAACGAAAACAAACAAATTTGCCGACAAGCGCAGAAGTCCGATTAATCTAAGCTTTGCATTCTCCTTTTTGCGTTGAAAAACTTCACCAATTGCACTGGCATTTGTTTTTTTGGAAAGCAACTATTAGAAGACAGGTCAAGATCGCCGGAATAGCTAGAGTGGGAGCTTACGCGCGATGTTCTCAGAAGTGGTTTGGGTCACTTTCAAAAAACTTGAACGCGCGCGCTGAGCGTCCCATAGGGCATTTTGCTATGATTGAGAACCGTTTCTATATCCTATTACTTGAAAATGTGAGCCGAGACAGACTGTATCTGGTCTGTTTGCTAACTCAAGTTCAATGCGCACTATTTTGTCGAAAAGATCCTCAGTGAATTCTTCACTTGTCAACTTCTCCAAGGAAAAACCGAGGGGCATAGTGAAGAGTTTTCCCACGATCCTGTCTACTTTTAACCCGTTTCTCTCCAGCATCTGCATGAACTCCTGAGGTGAAAGGGCATAGACTTCCAGACTCTTACGCATGATAAACGGCGTTTCCTTCGACAATACCTTGCCCGCATAATCAGCGTCTTCCGAGACTAATGAAAGCGCCAACACGTAACGGTTTTGACCAGTCAAGATTAGCGGATGACCTTTCTTCAGAACCCTCACCAATTCCTTTATGACAGTTTCCTGTTCCTTGATAAAACAAAGAGCGTGTTCACAGAACACCAGGTCAAACGTCTCGTCTCTAAAATCGAGTTTACGTACGTCGCATTCTTTGACTTGCACTCGTTCTTGCAGTCCCTGCTGGACTATCTTCTCTTCAGCAACCCTAAGCATTCCTCGAGAAATGTCTCCTAAAACCACTCTTGGGCCGCATTTGGCGATAGGAATAGTCCATTTTCCAGTTCCACCGGCGGCATCAAAGACAAGAGCTCCAGAATTCTTAGGAACATGAGGTTCTGTAATCTTCCATGTTACGGCATCATACACTCTGCTCCATAGTTGTTTGGAATAATCGTCGTATGTTGGACCTTTATCATCATAATACTTCTTCACCGAATTTTCATGAGAAGAAGACACATTTGTCCCTCTTACTAACGAGAGCCCTATGCTTCATTAAGCTTTAAGAATTCTCCTTGGACATGAACTCCAACTTCACTCGGGAAACATCCCATCAGGAAAAAGGTGTTGCAAGAAAGCGCACAATACGAGCAAAGAGACGAAGGGAAAGGCCGAAAAAGTAGCCTGCAAAGCATGCGAAACAGTCGGGAAAGGATTAAGAAATGATTTGGCTTTGTTAAAGCGTTCGGAAAGGGAGCCGAGAACTTGCCATCAGAAAAGGAAAGATTAAAAATGGTCAACGAAACCCTCGGTCTACGTCTTCAACAGCCGATATTGGCGGTTCAAACAGTCGACCATCTCGTTCTCAAAAAGCTTCCGCAGAGACTTGTAGACCTTCTTCGGAGACTCACCAGTTTTCTCAGCGATCTCCGCAAGCGTCAAACCCTTGCCAGCGTCCTTCAATGTTGAAACCACTAACTCATCTACCTTGTTCAGCTTCGTCACATGAACCCTCCTAAAGCCGTGAAACCGATTTTACAGCTTATCGTCAAGATTTCTTATAAGTTTTTATCCTCGATCGGGAAGCAAATAACATCTTAACTGAAAAGGAAAACTGCCCTGTTGAAAAAGCAACGATCAAGTATGACGCCTTTTTACGTTTACATTATTCTCTGCGAAGGCAACAACGTCTACACAGGTTACACGAAAAACCTGAACAGGCGAATAAGCCTTCACATGAAAGGCAAGGGTGCTAGGTACACGAGGATGCATAAGCCGCAAAAGCTCATCTACTTCGAGAAGCACAGTTCGAGGGCAGAGGCCATGAAGAGGGAGAAAAGAATCAAGAGATTGAGCCATATGCAGAAACTCGAACTGGCCAACCGATGCACCAAAACTAGGCACCCAAAAAAGTTTGGCAAAGACTAGGATTCGGCGATCATGTCGTTCTTCTTCTGCTGCAGTTCAAGGAGTTGCAAACGGTCCACGAACTGCTTTATTTTGGCAACGCCTAGAATTCAACTTTGCTTCCAGAAGCAGAGAGCCCAGACGACGCGTTTTGAAAATAGTTTTATACCTCAAAAAATGTATGGGTTCATACGTAGAGAAGAGGCGGGAGGTGAGTTTGAATGGCGAAGAAAGCTAAAGGTGAGAAGTACAAGTGCGAGGAATGCGGTCTGGTTGTCTTAGTTGATCAGCCATGTGGATGCGAACCAACCTGCGAGCTGATGTGCTGCGAACAACCGATGAAAAAGGTAAAAAGCAAGTAGAACTTGATCGTCGGCGCGCTTTTCACGCGCGCTTGTTTTTCTTAGCTGCGCCCGATTATCCATGCTTGTTCCATTCATCCTTGAGCCGTGAGGTGAAGCCTTCCTCGTCTTCGCTGATTCTCTTTTTCACTTCTTTCCAAGTTGCAGGACAATCCTTGTACTTGACACCTACGATTCTATGAATAATCTTGTCAACTTCTATCTTGTTCTCTTCAGTGACTCTTATCCCTGCCTTCTTGAAAACCTCTTGAAGATGCCTAAAATAGCAGGTCACAAGAGACCCCCAAAGCCTAAATGATGTTTCGCGGCTTAAAGATTTTCTGACATCATAAATTCCTCAGACAAGCAAGCTGCCTTGGTCTATGAGATCCTTCGAAACCACCGCTCTGACACCCTTCTTTGGATCAACAACCTGACTTATCTTCAGATCTATGGCAAGACTGCCAAACATGTAAGCAGTCTCAAAGGACCAATGGTGCTCGCGCATGAAAGCCTCCACCGCAGCCTCAGCTGCAAACCTTGCCGCCTCATCCAGTGTTTCTGCACACGCCAGAAAAGCGTATGAATCTCTTGTTTCCAGTATCGGCCAATCTGGCTTCTTTCGCTTTATTAGTTTAAACCTTAACAGAACCTCTCCAGGCACTTCAACTGCTGAGACGCACAGCTCCCCGTCTGCTTGGACCGCGTGAACATCACCGAGTGCTAACAAGGCACCTTCTACAAAAACTGGTAGATACAGCTTGGTACCGCTTGTCACCTCCTTAACATCCATGTTGCCTCCATGCTTGCCCAAAGAACCACAAGGGATT
>DASPPK010000045.1:0-15310 GCA_035625495.1 Candidatus Acidiferrales bacterium
CGGTCGCTGGGAGAGTTTAGCTTGAACTTTCCATCCTCAATCTCGTAAAGAACCCACAAACCGGTCAGGACTGCCAGTCGACCCATCTCTATTGTCTTGCTGGTGTCGTATCGCCACCCAGTCGGACATGGTGCTAGGAGGTGGATGTACTTTGTCCCTTTGATCTCCTTTGCTTTTTTAAGCTTGTTCACAAAGTCCAATGGGTAGGAGGTACAGGCAGTCGCGACGTAGGGTATCCTGTGGGCAGCCATTATGAGCGGCATGTCCTTCTTGCGCTCTCCCTTTCCTGAAGGCGTGGTAGTGGTCCAAGCCCCATAGGGTGTAGCTCCGCTCCGCTGCATTCCAGTGTTGCCGTAGGCTTCGTTGTCATAGCATATGTAGATGAAGTTAGTTCCTCTTTCAGCCGCTCCTGACAAGGCTTGAATCCCGATGTCAACTGTTCCGCCGTCTCCAGCCCAGCCCACGACAGTGAGATCTTCGAGGTTTCTCTTCTTCAACGCCGCAACGATTCCTGACGCTGCCGCACCCGTAGACTCAAACAACACGTTTTCAAGAGGGACAGCTGAAGAAGTGTAAGGATACGGTCCCTGAATCACCGTTGTACAACATGCTGGGACAACCATTATAACCTTGTTACCTAACGCTTTAAAGAGTAAACGCAGTGAGACAGCTGGACCGCAGCCAGCACAGGCAGCATGCCCTTTCAGCAGATACTCTTCTTTCGGAAGATCTTTTATCGTCACCATCCTTCTTCACTCCTTCAGGTCTACCCATTCAGTCATTTTTTCAACTTTGCCTGTGTGCATCCACTTCAATGATTTCCGAGCCATCTTTTCAATGGTCTCGGCGGTCACGTCTCTGCCTCCCAAACCCGCGATGAAACCGGCCACCATGGGCCCGTCTTTATCGTTAAACAGGGCTGCTTTGGTTTCTGAAGCCAGAAAACCCTCCATTCCAAAGGATATGTGACGGTCAATCGTTGAGATCATCTGGACGTTTCCGGCCAGCTTAGCGATTTCTTCCACTGGGTACGGACGATAAACACGGACTCTTGCCGACCCAACTTTCTGTCCTTCCTGGCGCAGTTTATCAACAGCCAGTTTGGCGTCACTTGCCATTGTTCCCATCGTCAGCATTATCAGGTCCGCATCCTCACACTTGTACTTCTCAATAAGACCGCCATATTCCCTTCCAAAACGCTTAGCATAGTCCCTGTCAATCTGCGGGATCAATCGCCTAGCATTCTCCATGGCTTCTTGAATCATGTAGCGAAACTCCATGTAATATTCAGGCGCAACCAAACTGGCGTGAGAGTACGGACGATTAACATCCAAGGTCCAGCCAGACTTATACTCTGGCAGGAAATCATCTATCTTGTCCTGGTCTGGAATGCTCACAGGCGCGTAAGTGTGGGACAGAATGAAACCTTCGAGACAGACCATCGCCGGCAGAAAGACCTCTTCATCCTCGCACAGCTTGTAGGCTTGAATAATAGTGTCAAAAACTTCCTGATTGTCAGCGCAGTAAAACTGAATCCAACCAGTGTCTCGCTGGGAAAGAGAATCGCTGAGGTCAGGCCATATGCTCCATGGAGCCCCCATGGCGCGATTTACAACGGCCATCACAACTGGCAATCGCGAGCCCGAAGCCCAGTGTAAAGCTTCATGCATAAGGGCCAGACCATGAGCAGACGTAGCCGTGAAAGTTCTGACCCCAGTCGCAGCAGCAGACATGCAAGCCACCATAGCGCTGTGCTCAGATTCCACGCGAATGTACTCCGCGTCCATCTGTCCCGCCTCCACAAAGTCAGCTATCTTTTCAACAATGGTTGTCTGAGGAGTAATCGGGTAGGCTGCAACGACCTTAACTCTTGCGGCTTTCGCAGCGTAACCCGCTATGTGGTTTGCTGTATCAATTATCATCTGCGCCATTACTCTTCCTCCCGTTTCATCGTTATAGCCTTGGTGGGACACTCGTTTGCACATATTCCGCAGCCCTTGCAGTAATCATAATCTATTTCTGGTGAATCGTCCTCTCGCCGAGTAATGGCTGCGTCAGGACAGTAGATCCAGCAAAGAGTGCAACGCGTGCACTTGCTATAGTCGACCTCTGGACGGAACGTCCTCCACGACCCTGTTTTTCCCATGCTCCCCACTGAAGGGGAGGACAATGGTGTGAGAGGCAATTTTTTACGACTTTTTGCAGTTGCATTCATTATCCTTCACTGTCCCACCATTTTGTTACACGCTCATAGGCTAGTTCCGTCGCTTTCGAATTTTTCTCGCCAGCAGCACCTGCCCAAGTCTGTGTGACAGCCTTAAACACGCTCTCCAGTTTTACCTCGTCTGTTGCTCTGGCAAACGCGCCCAAGATTGACGTGTTTACAACAGGCAAGCCTGCAACAAGCAAGTTGAGTTCAAGAGCTATTCCAGTCGCATCAACCGTGGCGACCCGCCAGCCCCCCAAGCCAATTTCTTCAGGCTTTCTCTTCGTATTAATGACGACAATCCCGTTCTTTTTCAGTCCTTCAGTCACGTCTACGACCTTGTAGATGTAAGGGTCGAGCACTATGACATAGTCAGGATAGTAAACTTGACTGTGCACAAGTATCGGATCACTGCTCACCCTGGCGAACGCTTTAACCGGAGCACCGCGGCGTTCTGCCCCAAAATATGGAAAGGCTTGGACCCATTTACCCTCGATAAAAGCAGCGTGAGCCAGAACTTCTGCCGCAGTGACGCTTCCTTGGCCACCGCGACCATGGATCCTGATTTCCTTTAGCATCGGTTCGGCCTTCTACCGAGGAATTAACCATGGAAAACTTCAGCCTTATTAGTGTTAGCTCAAACAAACAACAAAAACAACATTAATAATAAGCCAGCAGTTACGAAGATTGGGGCAACGATTTTCTTTGCTGTTTGAACAGTTTTGTCTATCAACGAACATAAAGTTTCAAGTTGCTTCGCTCCGAGAACCGTGATGTCAGCAACTTTTATGCCACTGCACGAGGCTCTTACAGGCTCCAAATCAGAGGTTGCACCGCGAACAGCCTCTTTAACGTAGCCTATTAGCTTCTCCCTATCCATTACTTCTCCGACTGGGTGGTAACCATGTCCTCCCAATATCAGCGCACTTACTGAATGAGTGTCTGTTGTGAAGACTTCGCCATCGTCAACCCCCATGGGCTTCAGAGCTGAAAGAATTTCTTCGCGCAACCCGGAAACCATGTTGTTGCCGTCGATAACAACATACGCTGCTTTCTGCCTCCCACACTTGACAACGACGGCGGTGATTCCGCCAGGTCCCATGCCATCTTCAAGAGTGAACTCCTTGGGCACAACTGTCGCGGCTCCAACTTCAAGCCGCGACTGCTCGAGCGAAACCACTTTCTCCAGACACTTAGTTGCAGCATCCTTCAAAGAGTAAAGAGAGTCCCGTGTCTCCGCGGTTCCGTCTATACTGTTGTGTGCGTTAACTACCGCGCAGAAGCTTAGACCTCTTTTCTCAGCTTCATGTCGCACGGACAAACCTATTTCTTCCGGCAGGTCCTCAATCGTCTTAGGTGCCATTGTGAACGAAATTATGGCAGATTTGCCGAAAACTTGGCAGCATGCCGTGGCTAAACCATTTGTGACTTTCACGAAAGGAGACGCTTTCGTTTCAGAAACTTCTAGATTTCGTGCAGACGCAACGGCTTGTTCAATGACTTTCTCATTCTGTCTCTGAGAAGCCAAATCAAACTCATGGCCAAGCAAACCATGAGGAACGCAGACAACGCAGCCTAATTGCTTTTCTAAAGAGGTCTTTAGTAATGAAGGCAAGAGACTGCTTCCAACATTCTTAAAGGGCCCTGGGTGAATAGAAGGAACGACTATAACCGCCTTAGGCTTCGCAGAGGCGAACTTCAGAAGGCAAGCTTCAACATCTCTCTTTTCACCCAACTCCTCAAGCAGCTGCTCAAACGGTGCGTTCAAGCCTAAAACCCAGTTGAGCATGAACGCCCTGAAAAGTGACAGCGACCGCACTCCCAGAGCTCGCTTGCCCACGTTGTCCAAGAAGTGGAGAAAAGTGAAAGTCGAAACAAGAGCTACGACCACGGAAAAAAGAAGGAATGCAGGCACACGCAGCGTGATCGAATTTCCGATTCCAGCCCAGAACGCCAAGAAAGGAATTATACACAAGAATGGTTGGAGAAAAGAGGCAGCAAAAAATCTCGCATGACTCATAGCTGACGTTGAAGAGAACACGACCAAACGTAACATTATGGCCACTGAGAAGCCCATGAGACAAAACCTAATCCACCATTCTTGTGCAAGTAAAAAAGTTAAACCAGCGCCCAAAAAGATGAAAAGCAGCCAAATCGCCCAGCAAAATAGAGAGAGGGCCATCGTGCGTCTAAAGGTATAGATCGTGTCTCGCTTCAGGATCAGCGTGCTTGCCGCATAGTCGGCAGCTAGACTTGCAGAGAAGACTGCGATGCCCAATAGCAAGCCATAAGTTAGCCCTTTCAAAGAGGGAAAGAGAGCCACCGTGGATAGCAGGCCCCCGCCCACGCAAAAAAGCGCCGACAGCAGGAGGACCTTTCGTTCAGATGGAAGTCTGAACAGTGACGAATAGCGCTTCACCACTCTATCCATCGACTGCTCCAGTGAATCTTCAGTTACCATCATATTCCTCAAGAGGGACTTGGCTAAAGAGAAGCGCACACATATTAAATTGTCGTGACCCCAAGAGCAGAAGAGTCCAATCAATTGAAGCATTATTTAGACAATTTCTGCATGTACAAAACTCAAGCTCTAACATGAAATCGCCTAAGTTGACTCCACAGGTTTCGTTTGAAGAAACATGGCACCATCAGCACAGTATATATCGCGGAACGGTAACTCTTCTATGCGTATAGTAGAATTACAAGGTTTTGCAAATCCTATGCCAGAGCAGGACATTCCACCAACGATATTTCACATGCTTGAGAAAAACGTGGGAAACAAAATACGCGTAATCTTGGATGCCGCCTACGGTTTTGAAGGAACCCTTGCGGCTGTAACACGAGAACCTGCGGGCATATGGCTATCAGAAAGTGAAGCCATCATACTCCGTGCAACGATCGCACAGCCAATACCGCAGGTCGCAAGCCGAGAGGAAAGAAGCGAGATATTTGTGCACTTGAACTCCGTGCAGCGAATAGAAGTTTTACATGCTCCTTCTCGTCGCTAGAGTTGCATCTAAGTAAAGAATATGTGCGCCATACAGCACACAATTATCAGCCCCACGGATAATACCACAAGCAGTTCAGGCCGCATCTTAATGCCCTCGGTTTCCTCTTCAAAGAATCTCAGCAGCCCCGCACTTGCAGCCGGCATTGGAGCGCTATCTTTCTTCTTCTTTTTCTTACTACTCAATTTGGAGACCTCAGCAGGACCTGAATAACCTACCATTCTCTACATTATTAACGTTATGCCGGCTCAAAGAGTTTTTATTTTTGAACAAGTGATATGTTGATACAAAAAGGCGATTTCAATGTCCACTCCAAGAGACGAATATGATCATGTTTTTGACCTCCTTCAAAAGCATCACAAATGGTTTCAGGACAGCATTCCCCTCATTGCAAGTGAGAATGTGCCAAGTCCAGCCGTCCGTGAGGCAATAATAACAGACTTCGGCAACAGGTATGCGGAAGGCTGGCCAGGAGAAAGAGTCTACGCTGGGTGCCGCTTCATCGACGAGGTAGAGTTCAAATGTATTGAACTCATGAAACGGCTTTTCAAAGCAGAATTTGTGGACGTTAGACCCATTTCAGGCGTCGTCGCAAACCTAGCAGTCTACACAGCTTTCACCGAGCCCGGAGATACTCTGATGGCACTGTCGATCCCCAGCGGAGGTCACATTACGTCGGGCAAGAAGGAACTCGGGGGCACAGCAGGAGCAGTCAAGGGGTTGAATGTTGAATACCTGCCCTTGGATTACAAAGAATTGAACATAGATGTGGATAAAGCGAAAATTAAGATTAAAGAACTTGCTGCGAAGGGCAACCCTCCGAAGTTTGTTATGTTTGGCGCGAGTGTTTTTCCATTTCCCCATCCCGTCAAGGAGCTAGCAGAGATCATTCGTTCTGTCGGGGCAACCGTGGGGTATGATGCGGCGCACGTGGCAGGGTTGATTGCTGGAGGTCAATTCCAAGACCCGCTTAAGGAGGGAGCAGACGTTGTCAGTTTAAGCACGCACAAAACGTTCTTCGGACCTCAACACGGCGGAATTCTCTCTCGGGATAAGTATTCCGAAAGAATAAAGAAAGCAACTTTTCCTGGAATGGTGAGCAACCACCACTTACACGAAGTCGCCGGACTTACGGTTGCATGCGCAGAGATGCTTCAATTCGGAGAAGAATACGCAAGTCAGATAGTGAAGAATGCCAAAGCTCTTGCCCAAGCGCTTCATGAGAGAGGCCTCAACGTCTTAGCTGAACACAAGGGATTCACGCAGTCACATGTCATTCTGATCGACATAACGAAGCACGGCGACGGTGGCACGATCGAACAGACGCTGGAAAAAGCGAACATAATCATAAACAGAAACCTACTCCCATGGGACATTAAGGAAGGAAGGCATTTCATGCATCCCGGAGGCATAAGAATGGGAGCTTCTGAAGTCACTAGACTCGGATTGAAAGAACCTGAAATGGCGGAAATAGCGGAATTCGTCAAGCGCGTCATAATAGACAAGGAGCCACCGGAAAGCGTACGAGCGGATGTCACAGAATTCAGAAGAGACTATCAGAAAGTGCATTTCTGCTTCGAAAACATGACAGAAGCCTACAAGTACATTAAAATCCGTTGACCTCTTCGCTTTTGGCAAAAAGTAGCGTGCTAGCTTGTTCCTGAATTCTTCTGGGAAGAAGCTTGCGCTATTCATTCTGCTCCCCAACCATATTTGGCTCCAAATATGCGTGATACATCGGAACCGAGGAGGGGGTACCAGACGCCGTCCCGCTTTCATGCGCATGCAAAGGAGGGCCTGCTGTATCGCGACGAATACAGCGTTGGGTCATGTAGCAAACCAGAGGGGAGGACGTGAGCACGCAAGGGCCGACTCGGACTCTGCCAGTGACCGTTGACCATCGGAAATCGCCATGCTCTCCTGTTGAGCGGAACACGGGAATTTAGGAGCAAGCATGCGTGTTACGGGTTCTGGAACCGCCATTCGCTTCAAACCTTATATTATATACTACAGATTCCTGCTTTAACCAGAGGGAGTGAAACGCAAGGTGCACATCCACGAGTTTCAAGAGATGATGCGGCGCGTGTATTTTCACAGGGACTGTGAACGAGGCATAGCCGGAACATACAAGTGGCTCACTGATGAGGTCACAGAGTTGGGTGAAGCATTAGACATGAATGATAAGGAAGGATTGGAAGGTGAGTTTGCGGACGTTTTTGCGTGGTTAGCCTCTCTCGCTAACATAACAGGTATAGACCTAGAGAAAGCAGCTCTCACGAAATATGCCAATAAGTGTCCAAAATGCGGGCATTCGCCCTGCGAGTGTACATTTTAGCCTGAAGTTTCCAGCCGCTTCTGCCCCATCCCGGTCAAACCCCAAACGTACGGCCTACCGCCCTTTCGTTCCACGATGTCCTCTGCCGCAAGTAGCTTTAAATGGTGCATAGCTACTCCATAACGCAACCCAGATTCCTTCGCAACCTCCTTGGCATCGCCTGACAGTTTCTCCAAGGCATTCAGTATTTTTGTCCTGGCCCTCAGGCCACGCTTCATGTTTTTTATGCTTGCCAAGTAGGCGTTAGGATGATAGGTCTCCTTGAGCATACTCCTTCAGAGTAATCTTCTCTCTCTGAACAGAAAAGGCTTTTTCAGGCGAACTCTGTGAGACTGACCTGCTTAGGCTTCCTACTGTCAAACAGCGCACTGATCTCTTCTTTCACAAGCGAAATCCTCTGTGAATAGTACTGTGGCAAGTCATACTTGTCAACAAGATGCTGCGCTGCCTCTAAGTACTTCTCTATACCGCCACGATAGACGGTCAACGTTAATTCTCCACCGCACGATGGACATTTGCCCCTAAGAGGGAGACGTCGGAAGCGTTTACTACATGACTTGCACCTGAAACCCTGTGTTGAAAAAGCCCGCAGGTTACCAGCTATGTCTCGCATGAAATGCTTCGTCAAGACCTTCAGGGCCACTTTGTCTGCATCCACGGCAACGATCTTCTCGGCTAATTTAAGTTGGCCCTCAAGCTTATCTGTCATCGCTTTGAGACTCTTATACGAACTTTCAGCATTGCCCATGTTCACGTTGGACACGGGCGTCGTAAAGTTGAAGCCCTCAAACTGCGCCTCAGTGCCAAGACGGTAACCCACGAGGTCTATTATTGAACTGATTTGCTTAGCTTCAACCTTTTCGCATGCTTTTTCAAAAAACTCAAACGGATAGGAATCGGCAACGTCAAAGTCGTGAGCCTGTCTCTGCACCTCATTCGTGTTCACAACTGGAATGAGCAGCAAAGGAGCATCCATTATACCGCCGATCTGTGCAGGCAGGTACTCCCGTGAGAAGTTAAGCAGTGTGTCGAGGGCAAGCATCAAAGTGTCTTCATCGCCGTCACAGTCTCTCCTCTTAGCTGAATGCCAGATGGGGTGTGCATAACAGAGGTTCAGGTTCGTGAAGCCCACGATTCGTCCCAGTATTCCTACGCAGGTGTGGGGAGCTAGGCCGATGACGAAGTGCCCAACTAGGTCTTCAGTTTGTCGGACATTGTAGTATGGTGAAAGCCCGTAAACCTTTGACAAAAGTTCGTCTAGAAAACTTGCGACACTCACAAAATATTCTGCAGCTTTCACGGGAATAATGACATCCTGAAGCTTGAGTTCGCACACCTGATTTGCGTCCGTCAATGGCGCGCCTTCCACGTCGCAGGTGTAACCAAGCCCTCTGAGTGTCTGGGCTGAAACTTCAACTTCAGAAGGCTTGAAGTGTGTCAGAGGAGCATTAGTGGTGTCAAACCGTATCGTTCCATCCTTGTAAACTGAGAGGTCATGCTTTGACCGCAGAACGCCTTTTTCGAGTATTTCAGGCGTCTTGGTTTGATTTGTCAGCCCCTTCACTCCCTTCAAGATCCGTGGCATCGAAACGGACAACTCACAACACGCGCTCTCAAGCGCCTCTCTGAAATTGACGACCTGCTTCTGATATCTTATCGCAGAAGTCTTGCAAGTGGAACATTCATCTTGTTTCAGGCTTTTTCCACAACGTGGACAACTCTTCTCAGGAGCCGTTTCCGAACCGCATGCAGGACATTTGACACGAGAAGTGAACGCCCCACACGCCAGACACTTTCGTTTGACAATTTCCACAAAGACCGGCCCATGCTTTGCTGCTTCAACGAGGTCTCTCTGCGAACCTCCTGCTAAACCGACCGGAAAAAGAACGTGTACAAGCGGCTTCATCTCGCGCCTTTTTGCCTTTTCAGGTCTTCCCATTCTTGCGCCTACAAACGTGGGAGCCTTATCCTTAACCTGCACACCTGACAGAGAATTCACGGCTTCCAGAACCGTTTTTGCAGATGAAAAACTCAGGCCACATAGAGCCCCGTAGCCTAAGCACAAAGCGAAGGCACCGGCGTCTTCGCCCTCAATGATTATCTCGCCGTTTAACACCCTATGAGGAACACATATTATTTCCAAGGCACACTTAACCTCTGAATCCATTACGCCCACAATTTTTCGAACGACGGCACCTTCAGTTTGCACCTGAGACGCGAGAAGCCATGCTCTCAGATGTTCAAGCTGTCCGACGGAGGAAAGGCCTGACCAGAAGAACGTGAAAGCTGGGTGTAACGCAACACGCATCGCCGTTGATAATGCAACAGCTTCAGAGAGGCTGGGCCTACTGACGAAAAAGTTTGTTAAGAGACTTTCCAGTCTTTCGGGTGGAATACCCAAAGTTTTAGAGGCTCTTTCAAAGCTGCCATCAAACTTTTCTGCAACTTTACTTCGCAGGTCCTCAGCCCACCACTCTTCGACGTAGCCCGAAGGCGCTAGAAACCTACTGTTGTAGAGGAAGTCCCCAAAACTGACGAGAATGTCCCCGAGGAAGAGTATCTTCTCAATGCGATCTTTTACATCCTTGAACTCGCCCACTGACACTCGGATAACTGACCCGTCGTTCAGCCGCACTACTGGACCCTCGATAGTGTCGACAGGGACCACGATGCCGCCTTTCCCAGGAAGTTCCATCCGGAGCTGTGTTCCACCCGCGAGGAAACCGTCCGATACGAGCATAGTTGCCGGATGGATGCCAACGGCTGCCAAGCCTGTGTTTCTTGCTCTGCCGTACCTTAGGCGGAAGCCTCCACGTCTTGAGGGGAAAGAGAACACGGGGCGGCCGGCAATGATGTCGTCCATGAATCCGGAGGATTTTTTCTCCGATTTTCTGTGCAGCTCGCCGAGCCAATCCCATCCTTGAAACTCAAGTTTTTCGATGATTGTGAGAACTTTCTGAGCTCGTCCGACAATGCCGTCATTGACGACCCTCAGCGCTCCGCCCCTAACGCGGTTGGTTTCTACCCGCGGGAGGTTACGAAACACGGACACTTCAATCGGGTCGGACTCCGTGCCCGTCACTTCAACTGGCAACCACTCAAGGGCCTTTCTCAACTCTTCGTCAGGAATGTGATACTGGAAGCGCATTCCTGAGGAGCGTTCGTATGTTCTGAGTTCTGCAATAAAACGTGACGTTTCTTCCTCCGTTGGCTTGTAGCGGTCAAGTCCAAGGAGGTGCCGTACGAAGTCACCTACGACCAACGTCAACGCCTGGTCCGTCCCGCCTGCGGATCTTATAGGACCTGCAAAGTATATAGCGAGGTAATTTGTCCGATCGCTATTTGCCTTGATCTTAACATGAGCTACTCCCTGTATTGGCGCAGCCGTCAAACCTTCCGTGAAAATCGCCAGCGCAGTTCGAATCGCCTGTTCTGCAGCGGCTTCTGGTTCCATGTGTCCGAACTTGCCGTGCACTATCTCTTCGGTCACCTTGAACGCCAGCTCTTCTCTCGAAAGCCTAGAACTCAACTCCCTTATGCTTTCAGCAACTCCCTTCGGGCCGACTAGCCCCTCGACAAGGTCTGCCATGTCCTTAGCGATCCTGCACTCAGCTTCAAGCGAAGGGTCAAGCCCTTTCTCCCTAGCCTTCTTGCTCAATTCGCAGAGTTGGGCCAGTCCACCTTCAAGAGCCTCAGTGTATTGCCGGTAAGCTGCGCTCATCTTTTCGCCCAAGTCTCCCACTCGCAAAACCTTTGTACACGAAACAAGCTTATTTCTATTCTCTGACAGAAACAAGTCAAAAAGTAGTTTTCCCACTAATGATAATATTCTGCAAATGTCCCACTAGGAGGAGCTAACGGTGTTTGCCGCCCTCAATGGCCTTTCAGGTCCTGCCGCGTCTTATGCCTTCGATGATTTCTGAAACCTTGTGCTTGATGCCTGTTTCCTCAATGAGGTTGCCTGTGACTATTACGTCTGCACCTGCAGACGCCGCGGTTAACGCTTGCTCTCGCGATCTTATGCCGCCCCCAACAACCAAGGGAACATCAACGTAATGCTTGACAGCGCGAATCATCTCAGAAGGAACTGGGTTTTTGGCACCCGACCCACCCTCCAAGTAGATGAAGCGCATGCCCAAGTACTGGCCTGCTAAGGCGTGGGCCGCCGCTAGCTCAGGCTTGTCGTACGGGATCGGAATAGCCTTACCAACAATGCCGGCTGTGCCGCCCTCGCCAACGATTACGTAGCCAAGCGGGAGAGGTTCCAAACCGTACCTTTTTACAAGAGGAGCCCCCAAGATCTGAGCACCCACTAGAAAGTACGGGTCCACCGAGTTTAGAAGCGACATAAACCATATCGCATCTGCATAGCGGCTTATACCAGTAACATTGTTGGGGAAAAGGATTATCGGAATTTTCACAGCACGCTTGACCATCTTCACAACATCATCCAGATGAGCCGCAGCCACGAACGTCGACCCACCGATCATAATGGCAGAAGTCTCGCATGCCCTCGCCTTACCCGCGATCTTCGAGGCCTGGGGCGGAGTCACCCTTTCAGGGTCTATGAGCGTTATATGAATGGAACCCTCAGCCGCGATTTTTTCAAGAAGATATTTCTCAACGTTACCTTCCATACAGACCGACCTGATCAAGCACCCTTGATCACAGCAGATGGTCTTTGAGAATGGCCATAAGTCTTATCGGTGAACATGCAGTAAACATCGACCTCAGCCTGAGCAGGCTTAACTGGGAACCGCTCCTTGAGGCCACAGCTACCGCATCCAACGACTGCGCATCCTTCATCACGAAGGATCTCAACCCTCACCGTTTCCTTCCCACATCTGGGGCAAGGGAACAGCCTTGGAAGATGTTTCCTGGGGATGCGTACAACCTTTTTCCTTCTTCTACCCATATCCGGGTCCTTCTCCGCTGGAAATGTCAGACACCCATATTTATGTTTGTCCTTAAATAGTTGCCTACAACCATACACCCATGGAAGCGCACCCTTTGGATTTGACGCCTGCAGTTCTTAATCTAAATCTGCCAGAAACGGAGAACAGGATCCAACGGTTCATCAAGAACTACGTGGAGACCACGAGCATGAAGGGCATAGTCTTGGGAGTATCCGGTGGAATTGACAGCTGCACCGTAGCCGCGATATCGGCCAGAGCCATAGGGGGAGACAAGGTCCTAGGACTCATGCTACCCGAGAAAGAAACGCGAAGCTCCAAAGACATCGAACATGCGAAGCTCGTTGCGAAGAAATTTCATTTCAAAACAGAAGCGATCGACATCACGCCTCCGTTAGAGGCTTTCTACAGTTCAATGAGGATATACGACCCTTCAGACAAACTGAGCAAGGGCAACATAAAGGCGCGGACACGCATGATTTACGTATATTACTACGCGAACAGGATGAGCATGCTCGTCTGCGGAACCTCAGATAAGTCAGAAACCATGATGGGGTACTTCACGAAATGGGGAGATGTTGCTGCGGACATATCGCCTATAATGGATCTGTACAAGACCCAGGTTCGGAAGATAGCCCAGCACATAGGCATCCCAAAGGAAATCGTCGGAAAACCTCCTTCCCCGGCTCTGTGGCCAAACCAGCTGGCCGAGAAGGAACTGGGCATGAAGTATGAACAGCTTGACCTTGTCCTATACGGACTGGAACATTTCCTCAAGCCAGAGGAAATAGCAAATAAACTGCAGATAGAAAAAAGCACAGTCATCAGAATAGAACGCAGGTGGCTTTCAGCAGAACACAAGAGGCGCATGTTACTGACAGCAAAGCTTGAATATCGAACGATAGGGACTGACTTCAGGCTTCCACGCGGCCCGTGTTAGATTGAAAGGAGGAATAAACCATGAGGGAGAAATTTTCGGTTGCTCTAGCACAGATAAGTTGCAAACCTGGAGACAAGGAACAAAATCTGAGGAAGATGGAAGACGCTATTACTATAGCCGAGGAGAAAGGAGCCGCCCTGGTGATATTGCCAGAACTTTCGCTTACGGGTTACGTTGTGAGAGACCTGATCTACGGATTGGCTGAAGAGATCCCCGGCCCATCGACGAGAATCATAGAAAGAATTGCAAGGAAGACAGGTATGCACATCGTTTTTGGCATGCCTGAAAAGAGCAAGAAGACACAGGCTACCCTTCACAACACTGCAGTGCTTGTGGGTCCCAAGGGCTTCATTGGCAAATACCGCAAGATGTACCTCCCAACCCACAGTGTCTTTGAGGAAAAAAGATACTTCCGCCCAGGCCATGAAGCCCCCGTGTTCAACAGCGACCTTGGAAAGATAGGTTTGCTCATATGCTACGACATCTACTTCCCAGAAGTAACTCGGCTCGCCCGACTAGAAGGAGCCCAATTGACTGTGTGCATTTCAGCATCACCAGCAGTCCGCCGATCATACTTTGAAATACTCACGGCTGCACGCGCGGTAGAAAACACCACCTTTCTGGCCTTTGTAAACTTGGTTGGGGTCGAGGACGGCTTGCAGTTTTGGGGCGGCAGCAGACTCGTGGGCCCAAATGGGAGAGTTCTTGCTCAAGCAAAGTATGATGAAGAAGATCTCGTGGTGTGCGAGGTGGAATACGCCGACATAAAGCCTCTAGAAACCTTCATTCCTACGTTGAAAGATCTGCGTCCAGAGCTGTTTGATAAACTAAAGAAACGCGCAGAAGAATTGTAGGCCTCGGGAACAAGTTAACCGCAAAGAACCGCCTACACATTCTTGAAAAGTCACCAAGCAACCCACCGCATACCATTACAAACCATCATCCCGTACACGTAGACACAAATCACAACCATGTCACGCTCAACCGTCACACTCCAAGGGAATAGCTTCATTGAAGGAAAGAACACAGCAACCGGATGTTTGGGAACCGAGGGTCATCACACGTGACTCAAGCGTGACGGATGATGTCACATCACGAACCATTGGTTCAAGAACTATTTTCTAACAAAAGGAATTCTTCCTAACATCTTTACGCCCAATATACTGAGTGCTTATACAAGGTATAGCCTAAAGCGAGAGGTTTCCTCCGCGATCAGCCTCCTACCACGCAATAGCTCTGTCTTGCAGCTCACCGCTCACCCCAGGATCCCCGAAGAACACACACTGGGCCTGCACGTGGGCAGGTTAGTGAAACGGTTGCCATTTTCGGGGGCAAAAACCAAACGCGGCACTAGAAAGAAAGCGTTATCAGTTTAAGCCTATCGGGAGGCTCAAACCTAAAAACCGTTTGCTCCGTTTACCATTCTCTCAATCTTGACTCAGAAGGTTCTCCCCTCCGAGCTCAAAGTAATGTTTTTTAGAATTCGATAGCCTTAAGAGTCTACCCCGTATACAAAACTGTATTCAATCACAGCATCTCAGGAGATGCGAGACTTGAAGCTCAGAGATAGCGTTCACTCATTGCTAGAAAGCTCAATCAACGACCCAATTGCCAAAATAATGGCTGACAACAGCCATTTGACAAGAACGCAGCTCGAAACACTCCTCATTGACGTTTTAGCCGATAATATGTCAGCCAACCCGCTTAAGTACGACGATAAAGCCCAATTAAGACTAACTAAGGCTAAAATCAGTCGCGGAGCCTTCAACAGGACCTTAAGGCAGGCCAAAGAAAATGTCACAAAATCAATCTATACGGTAATCCTGCTAGGGTATCTGGGACTATTTGAGACGACAACTCTCGACCCATACCTTGAGGTTGCAAGCCAACTGCACAAGTATCTAGATG
>DASPPK010000046.1:0-6614 GCA_035625495.1 Candidatus Acidiferrales bacterium
GATAGTCTTCGATTACATCAACGAAGACAACTACTACTACGTCGTTTTCCACACGAATGGAGTTCTGGAATTATCGCAAAAAATAGACGGCCAGACCCTAAGGTATGTTTCGTCCGTTAAAACACAATTGACACCATTCCAGTGGAACACCTTTAATATCGTTCTCAACGAAACGACGGTAACGGTAAGATTGGACGGAGAATACCAATTATCGACACCGAGACTCTTAGAAGCTGACAATTCTAGGGTAATAATTTCCCCCACGATGCCAGACCCAAGTGGCATCTGGATTGCCTGTATATACACTATAAACATCAATGCGTGAATCCACAACAGGAAGAGACTTGTTAGCTCGTAGTGGTCGTCGTCGTGGTTCGTGGCGCACGCTATCATCATACATTGTGATGGTCCATAAGCGGCGCTGTTCCTTTTTGGTCGATGAGAAGTTTTTGTACCGCGCGGCAACCTCCTTGGAGCCAGAATGGTTATGCGGTATCATAAAGCATTTTGGATACGTGAACTTCAGTTTGAGCTGATTGGACCGAGCGCTTCAGCGAGTTGTCTTACATCTGTAGGAGGATGCCCCGAATAGTATTTGCTGAAGTATCCGAACACTTCCTTTGTTTCGACGAGGAATTTGCTGATCTTCGCTGCCCACTTTTTGATGTCGCTTGTCCTGTCGATCTCTACCTTTCCAAGTGTGCCGTTCACTTTTCTTCTGTCTCCTTCCCACCTTATGTAGACAAAGTCTGTTGTGATCTGCTCTGTCTCCGGCATGAGAGGATTGATGGCAAGTGCGACTCCGTTCTCTTTGAGAAGAGAGAAGAGTTTGTCGCCAAGCAATTTCTTGTTTCTCACTTCCACGGCGTACCTGAATTTCTTCGGCAAGTTGGCTAGAAAATCTCCCAGAAGAGTGGCTTCTTTCGGTCCAAACAACGGTGGAAACTGCAGAAGCAGGGGCCCAGCCTTCTCTTGCAGAACTGAGGTTCTTTCGATGAAAAACTGCGTTTCGGGCTCACAGTCTTTCAGCATCTTCCTATGCGTTATGACTTGGGGAAACTTCGCTGAGAACAGAAAACCTTTGGGCGTCTGTTCCCTCCATTTCAACAGAGTGCTTTCGCTGGGAACTCTGTAGAACGTGTTGTTCACTTCCACCGTTCCAAAGTCCTTCGAATACTCAGCCAAAAACTCGGTCGGTCTAAGGCCTCTTGGGTAGAAGTTCCCAACCCAGAAGCCGTAGCTCCAGCCCATGGTTCCAACATGAACGCTGTTCATGTCAGTCTCTCGCCTTCAGCAGAAGCCAATCATTGTCTCCTGCTTTCTTGAACTTCGTCAGCACGTACTTTCCGTGAAGTCTACCTCCCTTCAACGTGAACTCGACCATGTCTTCTTTCCAGAGTTTCACATCGAAAGTTCCCTTGTCCCATATCTTAACAGTCCCAGCTCCGTACTGTCCCTCAGGTATCGTTCCCTCAAAGTTGGCATATTCTAACGGGTGATCCTCTGTCTGAACGGCGAGTCTCTTGTCGCCAGCTTTCTCCGGAATGCCTTTTGGAACCGCCCAGCTCTTGAGGACGCCTTCCTTTTCCAAGCGGAGGTCATAATGTAATCTTCTAGCATGATGTTCCTGCACAACGAAGACTTGCCCTTCCGTAGTCTTCTTGCCTGCCTTGGGTTCAGCGGTCACGGTGAAGTTTCTTTTCGAAGCGTATTCACGAAGGCTATCCTGCCTTATCTGGTCTAAGGTGCATTCAAGCGCTGATTTGTCAGGTCTAAGAACGCGGAACCTGGGCATGCGTAGTCTGGCATCCTTCGTGACCGCCTGATAGACAATTTCGCACACGAGCTCCGGTTTGAGCCAAGTGACCTTTTCAGGAGCATCGACTCCTTCAAGCGTCTTCTCCTTCGTCTCCAATCTTCGGAAGGTTTCCATCAAATGTTTCATGCTGGCCCGTGAAAAGCCCGTTCCCACCTTGCCAACGTACGCTGGTTTGTCCCTTTCATACAGTCCTAGGATCAGGGCTCCAAATGTTTCTTCTCTACTGCCTTCTCCTGCGGTGTATCCGAAAATCACGCAATCGCAGGACAGCAGCTTTTTTATCTTTAGCCAGTTGTCACTTCGCACTCCAGGCGTGTAAGAGCTGGTCTTTTTCTTGGCCATCATTCCTTCTACGCCTTTCTTGAGGGCTTCTTGATAGTAAATCTCGCCTTCTTCCTCGACGAACAACGATATGATGACGTGTTTTCCTTCCTTCAAGGTCTCCTTGAGAATGTTTTTTCTCTCGATTAAGGGAAGGTCGATGAGAGGTTTGCCACGGCATTCGAGTATGTCGAAAACAACATAAGTTGCTGGAAATTCGCGAGACATGTACTCGATGTCCCGTTGGGAACTCGCCTTGCTCCTTTCTATGAGCTTTTGAAAGTCCGCGCTGCCTTCTTTCATGACGACGATTTCGCCGTCGAGCACAATGTTCCTTGCAAGGTCTTTGAGCTCTTCCAACTCGGGAAAGTTGTACCTTAATTCTTTGTCATTACGGCTTCTTATGGTCATATCATCGTTAAGGTAGCTGATTGCTCTGATTCCATCCCATTTTACCTCGAAGATCCAGTCCTTCGAGTTAAACGGGGTTTCTGCGGACTTTGCAAGCATCGGCTTGTAGTGCCTGTTCATTTCTTCTTCAGCTGTTTGAGCGTTTCTTGCAGCGCGACCATCAATTCTTTGGCTTCCTCTTTCACAGGCTTCTCAACGGTGATGGTTTCACCCTTGGTCTTCTTCTGAACCAGTTCATCGATCTTTTCTTTGAACGTGTCTCTGTACTCGGTTATGTCAAACTCTCCTGACAGGTCAGTGACTATTTTCTTTGCTAGGTCGAGTTCTTCTTTCTTGGGTTCCTTGAGTTTCCCGATCTCTTCCAGTCTTCCAGGGTCAGCGACTTCAAACGAGTAGCGAAGTGTAGTCAGGACTAGGGCGCCCTTGTAAGGGTGCACTAGAACTGGGTATTCCTTCGTCCTCAGCGTTATTCTGCCAACCCCCGCCTTGCCCATCTTTTCCAGAGCCGTTAGAAGTAGGCTGTAAGCATCGTTGCTCTTGTCGGGAGTCAAGATGTATGACCTGTCAAAGTAAACAGGGTCGATTGAAAAGTAATCAATGAACTTGTCGATGCGAATCCTCTGGTCAGACTCCGGCCTGGCTGCTTTCAGCTCTTCGTTGGTGAATACGACGAACTCGCCCTTTCTGACCTCGTACCCTTTGACGACCTCTTGCCATGGCACGACCTTGTCTTCTTTGATGCAGACTTTCTCGTACTTCAGGGGTGAATTATCCGTCTTGTGAAGGAACTTGAAGGTAACGCTCTTGTCAAAAATCATGGCCTGCAACTTAACTGGCACGTTGACCAGACCTATCGTAACCGTGCCACTCCAAATAGACGCCTTGCGCACTCGGGTTTTCTCTGCGTCACTCATTATTAACTTGCCTCCAACTTCTGTCTGTTCTCCAACAATCCTTCCCAAGGACTCTTGGAAATCTTGACCACGCTGAATAGATTGAATTCTTCTGGGTTTAATCCTTTCTTAACGTCGCTCCATTCAAGGGGTGTTGACACCGTTGCCAGCGGTGTAGCCCTCGTGCTGTATGGGCAAACCATCGTCCTTCCATGCGAGTTCTGAACATAGTCTAAGTAGACCTTCCCAGGCATTTCTGACTTAGAACGTTGAGCAACGACTTTCTCGGTTTGTTTCTCCACGTTTGCTGCGATCTTTTGCACGAATTCTCTAGCCTGCTGGAAAGTGTAGCGGTTAACGATGGGCATTATGATGTGGAGTCCTTTTTTCCCAGAAGTCTTTACATAAGATGTTAAGCTCAGGTCATCTAGTTTTTCCTTTATCAGGAGAGCAACCTCGACGACATCATCATAATCCGCTGGAGGTTTTGGGTCCAAGTCAAACACGACGAGGTCTGGGTTTTCAAAAGAGTCTGCTTTCGAAAGTGTCATGTGAATTTCTAAGGAGGCGAGGTTAGCCAACCAGAGAAGCGTGTCAAGATCATTGCAGAGTACGTAGTTTATCTCCCGCTCTGCGGTTTCAGAGTATCTTTTGAAGGTTTTCACCCATGGCGGTGTGCCCTGCGGAGCGTCCTTCTCGTAGAACCCTTCCTTATCTATGCCGTTAGGAAACCTTGTCATTACAATCGGTCTGCCTGTTAGCAGATTCAGCATTTTCGGGGCAACCTTGATGTAGTATTCGATGACCTGCGCTTTCGTGACCTTAAGTTCAGGATATAGGATCTTGTCCAAGTTGCTGAACTCAACCTTGGTGAGTTTTTCTGTCACTTGCCTCTAGGCTCCAATCGTGGTGTTCATGAAAGCAGTTTTTGAACGTCTAGGTTGGAGAAGTTGTCAGTCACTATGTCCGCTTTTGACAAGTCTTGATTTCCGCTGTGTGGGTTTCTGTAGCCTAAGCATTTCATTCCCGCCTCTTTTGCGGCTTCAACGCCTAGCTTTGCATCCTCTACCACTAAACATTCAGCTGGACTCACCTTCAACTTCTTCGCGGACATCAAGAATATCTCTGGGTCGGGTTTGCCGTGGGCAACATCTTCCGCGCTGATTATTGAATCAAAGAGCTGAGTTATCTCCAACTTTCTCAAGACGTAATGAACCAATCTTCTGTGAGAACTCGAAGCCACTGCCAACTTCACGTGCTTCTCTCTTAGCTTACAGATTAACTCGATGGCTCCCTTTACTGGTTGAGCATCCATTTCGAGCAGTTTAAACATGATCTGTTCTTTTTGCTTGAATATTTTCTCGTAGGTTGTGTCAAGCTTGTACTTTGCGATCAGTTCCGTGAACATCTGCTTGGCCGTCGTTCCCGTGTACCGGTGCAGCTCATCTTCAGTGATTTGAACGCCGTACTTCAGCAAGGTCTGCTTTTCGGCTTCAATGTGAACGTGTTCAGTTTCTGCTATGACTCCGTCCATGTCAAAAAGTACGGCCCTAATCATGGAGACACCGAACGACAAGCGGCGCTTAACCAGTGTCTTGCTCGAATATCCAAGCCGCTCTGTTGAGGATGTCTCTTACTGTCAACTTCTGTGGGCAGAGCTCCTCGCACGTTCCGCATCTTGCGCATCTTTTGGCTTGGCTTTCTTTTGTGATGTGTTCCCAGTACTTTTTCTTTATCTCGTCGTCCTTGTTTTTCATGTAATACTCGTTGTATAGCGAGATTATCTCTGGGATGTTCACTCCTTCAGGACACGGTAAGCAGTACCTGCAGCCTGTGCACCCGACGAAACCGAACTGCTGGTACTTCGACTTAACCCGGTCGATAAGTTGAAGTTCATTTTGGGTCAGAATTCCTGGGCCTGAACGGTCTGCGCTTCGAAGATTTTCCTCAACCTGTTCCATCGTGCTCATTCCGCTGAGCGCTACCGACACTTCAGGCTGGTTCCAAACCCATTGCAGGGCCCACTCCGCTGGGGTTCTCTTGAAGTCTGCTTCGTTCCAAGTAGCCTCGATCTCGGCGGGCTGCTTAACGCCAAGTCTTCCGCCCGCAATCGGCTCCATAACTACGACGGCGAGATCTTTCGACGCGGCATACTTCAACCCTCTTGTACCTGCTTGATAGTTCGAGTCCATGTAGTTGTACTGGATCTGGCACAGGGTCCACTCGTCAGAGCTATCTATGATCTTCTTGAACGCGTCGTATTCGTCGTGAAAACTGAAGCCAAAACCGCTGATTTTTCCTTCGTCTCTTTTCTTCTCAAGCCATTTTAACACGTTCAGTTCTGCGAGTTTCTGCCAACGCTCGCCAGTCAGTCCGTGCAGAAGATAGAAATCAACCTGCTTCACACGAAGCCTGCCTAGCTGTTCTTCCAGATACTTGTCCATGTCCTGTTCGGATTTGATGAGCCACGTTGGCATCTTTGTGGCCAGCTTGATTTTCTCCCTGTACCCGTCCTGCAACGCTTTTCCAACTAACGTCTCCGCATTTCCCCGGTGATACGGATACGCCGTGTCCAAGTAGTTCAAGCCATTGTCGATCGCGTGCCTTATCATGCGAATCGCTTCAGGCTCATCGATTTTTGCGGCGTCATTCCCAATAATGGGCAGTCTCATCGCGCCGAACCCGAGAGCCGAAACTTTCCAGTTTAGCCTTCCGAAGCTTCTATACTTCATCCAGACTCCTCAAAGCATGCTGTATTGAAAAGGAATGTCTCCTAAAAGCTTCGCGTCAGGGTTTCAATTGTTTCTTCAAGGCGTCCTTCGCTTTTTTGACGGCTTCTTTCACGTTTTCAACTTGTGTTCCGCCGCCTTGGGCAAAGTTGGGTCTTCCCCCTCCGCCGCCGCCTATAAGTTTTGAAGCCACTATGACTATTTCGCCGGCGTTTGCGCCTTTTTCAAGCGCGGTTTTTCCAGCCATGACCATTATCCTGGCGTTATGCTCATCCGCACCGTAGAATATTGTTACAGTTGCCTCGTTCCTCTTGATAATCTCAGTTGCCGTTTGAATCATGCGGTCAACGTCAACCGATCCCTGAAAATCACGGAGCACGATGTTTATGCCGCTCATTTCTTCACCTTTAGCGGCCGTTTCTGAACCCACGTCTGTGCTTT
>DASPPK010000047.1:0-19909 GCA_035625495.1 Candidatus Acidiferrales bacterium
GTAATAACTCAAAAGCCAAGTTTTATATTCGTTCCGATGCGGAACTGATCCTCATTTTCGTTTATCATAAACTTAAAATAACTGAATGAACAGTTGTGTAAACGAATTCACAAAATTTGATGGAGATTTCAGAAAACAGGAGAAGAAGAAATGAGCAAAATTGGAAAGCCGCACATGAACCTCGTGATCATGGGACACGTAGACCACGGAAAATCAACCACAACGGGACACCTGCTCTATCTCGCAGGAGCAGTTGAGGAGCGATTGGTAAAGCAGTACGAAGAGGAAGCGAAGAGAGCAGGAAAAGAGAGCTTCAAGTATGCATGGGTGCTAGACAACCTTAAAGAGGAACGAGAAAGAGGCTTGACGATAGACCTTAGGTTTCTGAAGTTTGAGACGAAGAGGTATTACTTCACCGTCATAGATGCGCCAGGCCACAGAGACTTCGTCAAAAACATGATTACTGGCGCAAGCCAAGCTGACGGAGCTATACTGTTCTGCTCGGCCAGAAGAGGAGAGTTCGAGGCTGGTATAGGACCAGGCGGCCAGACGAGGGAACACGCGTTCTTGGCTTTCACTCTGGGTGTTCGCCAACTAATCGTTGCTGTCAACAAGATGGACGACGTTTCAGTTAACTATAGTCAAGACCGATACAACGAGATCAAAAACGAGGTGGGCAGAATGCTCAAGATGGTGGGTTTCAAGGTTGAAAAGATTCCGTTCGTCCCCACGTCAGGCTGGACAGGGGAGAACTTAGTGAAGAAAAGCGAACATATGACTTGGTACACGGGACCAACACTCATTGAAGCGTTGGACACGTTTGAAGTGCCTTCTAAACCCACGAACAAGCCGCTACGAGTTCCCATTCAAGACGTGTACAGCATAACAGGTGTAGGCACTGTTCCCGTCGGCAGAGTTGAGACCGGCGTGATCAAAGAAAACGATGTTGTCATCTTCATGCCAAGCAACAAGCAGGGCGAAGTCAAATCTCTGGAAATGCACCACGAAAGAATTCCGAAAGCTGAACCAGGGGACAACATTGGCTTCAACATTAGAGGCGTAGCCAAAACGGATGTCCACCGCGGAGATGTTTGTGGACACGTCGCAAACCCGCCGACAGTGGCCAAAGAATTCGTCGGACAAATAATCGTGATCTATCACCCAACAGCCGTCGCAGCAGGATACACGCCTGTGCTGCACTATCACACGGGCCAGGTTGCCTGCAAGTTCACAGAGCTCGTAAGAAAGATCGACCCGCGCACCGGACAAGTTGTCGAGGAAAAACCTGCCTTCCTAAAAACAGGAGACGCTGCAGTGGTCAAGATGGAGCCCCTTCACCCCATTTCCATAGAGACCTTCGCGGATTTCGAAGAGCTAGGACGCTTCGCAGTCAGAGACATGGGCACCACAGTGGCCGCAGGCATCGTTAAGGAGATCACGAAGAAAGGCCCATAATTTTCTCCCATCTTTTTTGTACGTGCTTCACACCCCGTTTGAGTCGTCTTTTCGCATCGTTTCCGTCAGCTTATCTTACGTTGAAGAGAAAATGACCCGAAAGCGTTCAGGTCAAGGTTTACGGATCTGTCGAGGTTTTTCGCGAACGCTTTTTTCTGTAAACGTCTTAAGCTCGATGGGTTGCAATGATGATGTAGTGGGAGGGTCCAGCTTGCTTTGTCTGTTCGATTCTGAAGCCTGCCTCTCTGATCAGACTGGAAGCCTGTTCCTCACTGAAACGTATTTGTAGCGGTGGACCGAAATCGGTGAGTTCTTTTTTCCAGTCTAGATCAACTAGTCGCCCTGCGGGTTTAAGCATGGTTTTAGCATATGCCAAGACCTTAGCTGGTATGCTGAAGTCGTGGAGGACGATGCCGAAGAAAACGATGTCTGCGCAGGCTTCACAGAAGACTGTGTCTTCAGCCCCTCCGACTACTGCGTCGAGGTTTTTCAAGTCTTCTCTTGCAGCTTTTTTCTTCAACTCTGTGATCGCATCTTGGTCGAGGTCTAAAGCAAACACTCTGCCTTTCTGCCCGACGATTTTTGCGGCTGGAACAGCGAAAAAGCCTTCTCCGCATCCAACATCGATGAAAGTGAAACCGGGTTTCAAACCGATGGCAGCCAAGATAGTTTCAGGATTCTGCCACTTTCGCCTTTCCGTTTCATCACCATAGAACCTGCGGTGATTCAAAACCGTCAGCCCCTGTCTGTTTGCAGAACTGTGGACGTTCGATATATAACTAAGTTTTGCTGGTTCGTGGGACTCGAAGGACATAAATATAGAGCTATATAGATAGATTTCAATTCAATGTTAAGGTGTGAAATGAAATATGATGGATAAGAAGTCTCTGGGTCTTTTGAAGGAAATGCTTGAGTCCTTCGGCCCCGCTGGGTTTGAGGTTGAGACAGCGGCGATCGTGAAGAAGGCTGTTAAAGCGTATGCCGATGAGGTGACTACGGATAAGCTTGGTTCGGTTATTTTCATTCACAGAGGAACAGCGGAGCAGCCTCGTGTTCTGCTTTGTGGGCACATTGATGAGGTTGGGTTCGTCGTTTCGGGCATAGACGAGAGAACTGGCTTCTTGACGTTCAACCCGTTGGGCGGATGGTGGGATCAGGTTCTGCTGTCCCAGCGCGTAGTTGTGAGAACCGAGAAGGGAGACTTGCTCGGTGTAATCGCGGCGAAGCCGCCGCATCTGCTGCCGCCTGAGGAGCAGAAGAAAGTGGTTGAGAAAAAGATGATGTTCATTGATGTCGGTGCGACGAGCAAGAAGGAAGCTGAGACTTTGGGTGTGAGGATAGGCGACCCAGTTGTGCCTTATTCGGGTTTTTCAAGTATACGCGGCGGCAAGCTTGGGATGGGAAAGGCTTTTGACGACAGGATAGGTGCGTTTATCGCTATGGAAGTTGTGCGCAGGCTTTCAGAGGAGAAGGTGAAGCATCCGAACACGGTTTACGGCGCGGCCACGGTGCAGGAAGAAGTCGGAGCGAGGGGTGCTGCGACGGTTTCTCACATTGTTGACCCAGACGTGGCTATAGTGCTGGAAGTTGACATAGCGGGCGACGTTCCAGGAGTTCAGCCTCAGGAGGCACCAGCCAGAATGGGCAAGGGTCCTTCGATTCTGACGTTTGACAGTTCTATGATTCCGAATCAAGTGTTGAAGCAGTTCATCATCGACACTGCGAAGAAACTGAAGATTCCTTGCCAGCTCTCGGTGGTCGCAGGAGGAGGATCGGACGCGGGAAGGATTCACATGAGCAGAGCCGGATGCCCCAGCATAGTCATCGGTGTGCCAACCCGCCACATCCACTCTCACGTCGGTATCCTAAGCTTTGAAGATGTGGAAAACGCCATAGAGCTAACCCTGGAACTGGTAAAGAGGCTCGACAAGAAAACGGTCAGCAGCTTCACAACTTTCTAAGTGCAAAAACTTTTTTCTCGTCGCGCTCAGCATTCATTAGATACGATACATCCCCGTATTCGCGCTTTTCCACTTCTATTTGACCCCCCTAGGGTACTAGTACCTCGCGTAAGCGCTGGTGAAGACCCTTCCGACTTCTCATGGGCATGAAGATGGGTTCGTATGGAGAACTTTACGTGGATCCCAAGCGAGGGTTGTCCTTTTCAAGGCAATCTACTTTCATGCCGCCATCTTTTCTCGTAAGGACAGCAAACCCAAATAAGATGGTGTGAATTGAGGTATTTTCTGCTGGTTGAACGCATGTCTGGGACTGAAAGCTTGCTTCCTTATTTGCGGGAGAAGAAACAGGCGGAGCAGCAGGAGCCGACGATTATTGTGGATAGTCGTGAGGCGAACACTGCGTCGAAGATTGTTAAGGGGCTTAGAGAGCGCGGTGTGACGGTGAAGACCGAGGTTTTGGAGAAGGGCGATTATGTTTTGTCCGACGTGTGCGCTGTTGAGAGGAAGACTGTTCAGGATTTCGTTTACACTCTGACGCGGCGTTTTCTTTTTGAGCAGCTGTTCAGGCTTAAGGAGGTTTATCCGAAAAGCATCATATTGCTTGAAGGTTACCTGCCCATAATTTATAAGTACAGCAGGATCCAGCCTGCGTCGGTTTGGGGTGCGATGTTCAATTTGGCCAGAAACGGCGTGGCCATCATAAACACGACTTCTTACAAGGAGACCGTTGACTTTCTCTACGTGGCCGCGCGGCAGGAACAGATAATTGAGAAGCGGGCTCCGACGGTTCATCCCTTCAAGAGAGTTGACACGACGGCGGACGCGCAGGTCTACTTTTTGGCCAGCCTTCCCAACGTTGGCAGAGAGAAGGCCCTTGCGATACTCAAGTGCTATCAGACTCCTTTGAACGCTGTTATAAACGTTGACGATTGGTCCGAAACTGTGCATGGACTTGGGCCGAAGATAAGCAGCAAGGTTAAAGAAGTGTTGAACACGCCGTTCAGGGAGTGAACAGACATGGATGTTGAAATTAATCCGACGAAGAAAATCAACGTTTTAGGCTTGGATAACAGGTCGAGAGAGAACATCGCATGGTGCGCAGCAACCTACGGTGCGAACAGATTGTACTGGATAGACGGCTATCTCCTGTGCTTAGAAGTCTACGAGAAATCTTTCGAGGAAGAGTTGAAGAAAAAAGAGTTTCCTATAAGCCAAGTCTGTTACGTGAAGTTTCCGAAGTATGAAAAACTTTACGAGATCGACAAGAGCTTCCAGATTCCAGTGGTCGACGTTTCCGACATGAAGCTGTATCAAAGCATATTGAAAGCGATACTGGAAAACGAGAAAGCAAGCACGGATTCTTCAAAACGTGAAGAAACTTAAGTTTTCTTCTTGATCCCCAGCACGCTTTCCAGGCCCAGCTCGAATGCCGTGAGGTTCATCTCTAAACGTTTTGCTGGAACAAGCTCTCGGATGGCTTCCTTCAGGCTTTCAGCCTTCACAGGCAACACGCCTGTGCCGGCCAGAGCCCCGAGCAGCACAACGTTCTGTGTAAGATTGCTCCCGGCTTTCTTAGCTAATCGTGACGCATCAACGAGAACCACGTGGCACGTGAAGACTCGAACCTTTTCGGCGAGTTTTTCCATGCTCGGATACTTCACGTTCTTCGCGGCCAATTCTGTTGGCGGAATCCTTTCCGTGCTCATCATCACTAGCGTCTTCTCTGAAGCGTACTTTAGGTTCCGAAGCGTTTCGAAGGGCTCAAATCCCAAAAGCACGTCTGCTTGTCCATCCAACACTGTTGAGGACAAAGCGCTTTCGCCTATTCTCACTGTTGAAACGACTGCTCCGCCCCGTTGAGCCATACCATGGATCTCACTGACCCTGACGTTCAGTTCATCCTTAACGGCGGCAGCACCTATGGCTTCAGCCGCCAACAGCGTGCCTTGTCCGCCGACGCCGGCTAGAACTATGTTGAACTCTTTCATTCTGCACAGCTTCCTTCTATGGCGCCGTAGGGACAAACCGAAATGCAAAGTCCACAGGCAGCGCAAGAGTCTTCGTCTATTTTCACTTTTCCCTCTTCAACAATGATGGCTGGACAGCCTAGAAGTCTGATGCAGGCCATGCAGTTCTTACATTTGTCAGTGATTCTGGTCGGTTCGACTTTGATTCCTCTCTGCCTCTTCTCCCTGACGGCCATTAAAGTGCAGGGAGCCCGGAAAACGACAACTGAGGGCCCAGGTTGTTGTAGGGCCTCTTTCAACACTTCAGCAGCTTCTTTTGTTTTAAACGGGTTCACAACCTTGACGTATTTGACGCCACATCCTTCAGCGATGTTTTCGATGAGAATTTTCTCCGTTGAAGCGTGCATTCCAGTCATGCCTGTCCCAGGATGCGGCTGATGCCCGGTCATCGCTGTTGCAAGATTGTCCAGAACCACTGTGAGGACTTTGCTCTTGTTATAAACAGCGTTAACCAAGCCAGGAATTCCCGCGTGGAAAAACGTTGAGTCTCCGATGATTGCAACGGTTCCTCTGCCTGATGCTTTGCTCATTCCTTGAGCGGTGCCGATGCTTGCACCCATGCACGTCATGATGTCTCCAACGTTCAATGGCGGAGCGATTCCCAAAGCATAACAGCCTATGTCAGTTGAGTACAGTGCCTTGTCCCCTCCGACCCTTCTCATCACGTAGAAGGATGCTCTGTGCGGACAGCCAGCGCAGAGTATCGGCGGTCTTGAAGGCAAATCTCTGGTGGCTTCAGCATATTTTTCCTTGATCTTTAGGAAATCTATCGGCAGCTTTCTGCCCGATATCTTGGCCAAACCTGCTGCGACTATGCGAGTTGAGAGCTCTCCTTCATTCGGAAAGAATTGTTTGACCATTTTTCCGAATATTTTGAGGTTTGGCGCGTGATCCTTAGCTATTGCTTTGACCTGCATTTCCAAGTATGGTTCAAGCTCTTCGACTATGACTATTTTGTCGAAGGCTTTCAAGAATCGCCCGATCATTTTCTCAGGAAGCGGATGCGTCATTCCGAGTTTCAGAATGCCCGCGTCCAGGCTCAGCAGGCTTGCTCCTTCAACGGCGTAATTGTAAGCCGCGCCTGAGGATATAATGCCGAATTCTTTGCCTTTCTTGACGACTTTGTTGTAGGAAGATGCCTCACTGATTTCCTTTGCCTTTGCGGCTTGTCTCAAAAGCACTTCGTGCTTCGGCCTCGAAAAAGCTGGCACCATCACCAAACGCTGCACGTCTCTGATGAAATCGCCCCGCAGGTTTGGTTTCACGATGCTTTTGTACTCGACCGGTCCGCGAGTGTGGCTCACGCGCGTTGTGGTTCTGAGTAGCACTGGCAACTCGAGTTTTTCGGACATCTCGATGGCTGAGACAGTCATGTCCTTCGCTTCTTGAGGGTCGGAAGGCTCCAAGCATGGCAGGTTTGAAAGTAGAGCGTAGAAACGGTTGTCCTGTTCATTCTGGGAGCTATAACATTCAGGGTCGTCTGCTGTGACGATCACGTAGCCCCCTCTTACACCGGTGTAGGCCAACGTCATGACCATGTCGGCAGCCACGTTGAGCCCTACATGCTTCATCGCTGCAAGAGCTCTCACGCCACAGGTTGCAGCTCCGGCACCAACCTCAACTGCGACCATTTCGTTGACGGAGTACTCCATGTACACACCTGCTTCAGAGGCGATTTCTGACACGGAGTCGCCTATTTCAGACGCGGGTGTACCGGGGTATGTGGTCACAACGCCTATCCCTGCCTCGAGAATCCCTCTGGCAATCGCCTCATTGCCCAGCAGAAGCACCCGTTTTCCCGGCTTGTCCTCCAGCAAAGCTTTTGAATCAGGCAACAAACTTCTCCTCAGACTTGTTGAAAATCCTCAAAGTCTTAAGCTTTCACATATAGCTTTTGGTGAGAAAATTGACGATGATCGAACAGGAATGTTAGACCGAAAGGATTATAAAAACGTAAACGTGATAAGAGCAAACTCTTGAGGTTTCCATTATGTCTATCAAACTTTCTTCAGGCGAAGAAATTCCTATTGAAATGCACAAGGCCAGAATGGTGCAAAAAGTCCAGTTAGTTCCTGTTGACCAACGGCTCAGAGCTATCGAAGAGGCCGGTTACAACACGTTCCTGCTTAAAACTAAGGACATATTTCTCGACATGCTCACTGACAGTGGCGTAAACGCCATGAGCGACAACCAGTTCGCGGCCTTGATGAAAGTTGACGATGCCTACGCTGGCAGCATGACTTTCTACGAGTTTGCCAAAGCAGTTGAAGACATCCTTGGATACAAATACGTGATGAACGTGCATCAAGGCAGAGCGGCAGAACATCTCCTAGCGAAGGTCTACGCCAAACCGGGCGGCGTCATCCCTACGAACTACCACTTTACGACTACGAAAGCTCACATTGAGCTTCAAGGCATGCAGGTTTTGGAGATCTATTATGATGATGCGTTGAAGACCGAGAGCACAAACCTCTTCAAAGGATGCATGGATCCGCAGAAGCTCAAGAACGTCATCAAGAAGTACGGCAAGGACAAGATTGGCTTTGTGCGGATGGAAGCAACGACCAACCTGATCGGTGGACAACCGTTCTCGATGAAAAACTTGAAGGAGATCAAACAGATCTGCACCGAGAACGATTTGCTTCTCGTCATAGATGGAAGTCTGATCTGTGAAAACGCCTATCTCATAAGGCAAAGAGAGAAAGCGTACGAGAACAAGACGGTCGGGGAAATAGTCAAAGAGATGTGCAGCGTCGCGGATATTTACTACATGAGTGGAAGAAAAAACACCTGCGTTAGAGGAGGCTGCATAGCGACGAACAATCAGAAACTGTTCGAGCAGATACAACCGTGGCTTCCAGTCTACGAAGGATTCTTTACGTACGGCGGCATGTCGATGAGGGAAGTTGGCGCAATGGCCGTCGGAATGAGGGAAATGGTAGACCCCGAAGTCGCAGGCTGTTCAGTCGAACAGATCAAGTACTTCGTCAACAAGCTCGTCAAGGCTGGAATACCGGTGGTCACGCCGCCAGGCGGATTGGCCTGCCATCTTGATGCGATGAAGTTTCTGCCAAAAATGCCCCAGTCGCAATATCCGGCAGGAGCGCTAGCAGCAGGGCTTTACATAGCTTCTGGAATAAGAAGCATGGAAAGAGGCACAATTTCAATGGACAGGAACAAGGAAGGAAAAGAGGTTTTTGCGGACATAGAACTGACAAGGCTCGCATTGCCCAGGAGAGTCTACACAGTGTCGCACATGGACTACGCAGTTGATAGGATAAAATGGCTTTACAAGCACAGGGACTTGGTGAAGGGTTTGAAGTTCGTGTCTGAACCGCCAGTGCTCAGGTTTTTCCTTGGAAGGCTTAAAGCCCTGGACAACTGGGGAAAAGACTTGGCGGAAGTATTCAAGAAAGAAATAGGTACTTCCTAATCGTGGAATAAGATAAAATCCAGAAAGGCCCGTGCTTGAACAACCGCTGACCCTCAACACGCGCTGCCAAAATGTGCAGAACAAGGTTTATGAGAAACTAGGTAGCACCTAGCGGAGGAATTGGAAAAATGCGGCTTAAGTTTCTTGAAGGAAAGTATTTGGTTAACACACGCATTGAAGAGTGTTCGGCTCTAGTCAAAAACGCTTTGAATGACGTGGGCTTGAAAAATGTAACGGTGAAAAAGGAAGTTTCCCCTCGTTACTTGCTCATGGAATACAGCCCCGGATGGGTGGGAAAAGCGTTAGAGATAGAGTTTGTATTCAATGAGAGGAAAAACGGCACCGAAGTCTCGGTCAGATGGCCCTTTGCCAGCGAGATTCCCCCTTTCATAGATGACAAAGATCATGTTAGCCTTTTGAAAAAACATGAAGAAGAAAAGAAGCAGACGGCTGAACGCCTGATTGAGGAGTTCAAGAAGAGAATTGGCGCAACAGATATTCGAACCGCCGAAGAAGAGAACGTTCTATAAAAGAGAAGCACGGACGACGAGTAGGCAAGCTTTGCTCGTACTCTTATTCCACCGTGCGATTTTGATTTGAAAAAGATGGCTTAGGAAGCAACAGATGCTCCGTTGTGCTTGGGATTACTTTGACACTCATCAGGCTAGCTTCAACTTTTTTATTTGCTTGACAATACTATCAACGGCCACTTCAGGCGGCAGTTCAAGAGACTCACAGTTAAACTCTGCAAACGGAACCTCTTTCTCTTTATAGTAATGCAATATGGGTTCAGTCTGACGTTCATACACGCCTATTCGATCTTTGATCACATTCGGCATGTCGTCAGAACGCTGGTAAAGTTGCCCTCCGCACTTGTCGCATACTCCTTCGACTTTGGGCTTCAGGAAGCGTATGTTATAGACTTCTCCGCAGCTCTTGCATATTCTGCGGCTTGACAAGCGCTCTATGATTATCCAGTCGGGCACTGTCAGTTGGATGACACCGTCGATCTTAACAAGCTTCTCCAACGCCTTGGCCTGCTCAATAGTGCGTGGGAAGCCATCCAAGATGAAACCTTTCTCGCTAGACGACTTGTCCAAGCGTTGTTTTAGGACTTGTATAACTACGTCGTCGGGAACCAAGTGACCTTTTTCTACGAAACCTTTCACTTTTCTTCCCAATGGGGTGTCCTGTTTCATGATTTCTCGAAGAATGTCTCCTGTTGCAATCACGTCAATGCCTAGCCTCGTCTGCAGGCGCGAGGCATACGTGCCCTTCCCCGATCCTGGAGGACCAAAGATGACTAATTTCATGGGTTATCACTCAACTGTCACTAACAGGTAACCAGTTTTCTAGGTTTCACGGCACATTCATATATCATTTTTGAGTAAGATCTCAAGAACTTGGCTTTAACAAAGGTCTTTCGGTGAAGGAAAAGATTGAATCGAGGGAATCATTTGCCCTTGAAGACAGGCTTTCTTTTCTCTGTGAACGCTGAGACGCCTTCCTTCAAGTCTTCCGATGAGGCTACGACTCCGAAGCCTTCCCGCTCTAGTGCTAGGGCCGAATCGAGGCTTATGTTTGCGCCCTTATTGATTAAAGCCTTTGCCACTTTAAGCGCAACAGGAGGCTTGGATGCTAGCTCGAGGGCGAACTGGCGAACAGTTTCCTTGAACTTGTCTGCAGACGTTACTATGTTTACTATGCCCAACTGCTCTGCGGTTCTCGCGTCGAACATTTTTCCAGTGAAAACAAGCTCCTTAGCCTTCGTCATGCCTACTAGACGTGTGAGTCGCTGAGTTCCGCCCCAACCTGGAATTAAGCCTATGTTCACTTCTGTTTGTCCCATACGAGCATTTTCAGAGGCTATGCGGAGGTCGCATGCCATGGCAACTTCCAAGCCTCCGCCCAAAGCGTAGCCGTTGATGGCTGCAACAACTGGTTTCTCCAGGTTTTCCAAGGCTAAGCAGAGGCTTTCGCCCATGAGTGAGAGTTCTCTCGCCTTCAACGCAGTCATTCCCACCATGGCTTTTATGTCAGCCCCGGCTGAGAACGCTTTTTCGCCCGCTCCGGTCAACACGACGACGCGCATGTTTTCGTCGCTCTTGATATCTTCCAGTGCGCGAAGTATCTCTTCCACCACTTCCTTGCTGAAGGCGTTCAACGCTTCTGGCCGATTCAAAGTGATTGTAGCTATGCCTTCACTTTTTTCACAGATTATGAACTTAAATTCCATGCGTTATAACTCCTGCGTCTACTTTTGGGTCCAGTCGTAAAAGCCTTTGCCAGTCTTTCTGCCCAGAAGCTGCGCTTTAGCCATTTGCTTCAGTCCCGTGGTTGGGTGAAACTTTGGATCCAATTCTTTGGTGAGCACCTCTGCAATGGCAAGTGTCGTGTCTGAACCTATGTAATCCAACAGCATGAGAGGACCCATAGGCCAGTTTAATCCAAGCTTTATGGCTTTGTCGATGTCGTCTCTGTCCGCGACTCCTTCATAGCACAGGGCTACTGCTTCGTTCAGCGCAGGGATAAGTATCCTGTTCACTATGAAGCCGGGACTGTCCTTCTTCACGAGCACGGTTTCCTTCTCCATCCTGTGGGCGACAGCCAAGATCGTTTCGATGGTCGCATCCGAAGTCTTAGCACCTCTGATCACCTCAATGAGCTTCATGAGCTGCGGCGGGTTAAAGAAATGCATGCCACAAACCCTTTCAGGACGTTTGGTCGCTGAGGCCATCTCAGTGATGCTCACAGAGGACGTGTTCGAAGCGATTATCGCGTGGCTAGGAGCGTAACTGTCCACCTCGCGAAACGTTGCCTTCTTCAACTCCAAGTTTTCTGGAACCGCCTCAATTATCAAGTCTGCGTTGGCAACAGCCTCTTTCAAGTCAAGCGTTGGATGAATCCTTGCCAACGTCGCATCCAAATCCGCTTCGGTGAGCTGGCCCTTCTTCACGAACCGCTGCAGACTCTCCCTTATCATGCTCACACCGCTATCGACGAAACGCTGTTCAACATCCCGAAGATTCACTTCATACTTGCCGACTTGGGTCGCCACCTGCGCTATCCCATGCCCCATCAAGCCAGCACCAAGAACTGCGATTTTCTTGATTTCAGTCAAGTTCTCCACCTCTTAGAAAGATGCAACGATTTTTCATAAAAGGTTTTCCAGCAAAGCGTAGCGCACGCCGAATAAGCGAGCGCGCGCGGAGGATACAAAGCATTTTCTTAACAATACTAGGGTAAAAATCAATCAAAAACTTACCGCTCACAAGCACGCACGGATTACAGGTGCAAACTACCAGTGCCCAAACTGCAAACTCTGTCCGTGTTTTAAGTTTGGAGTGAAGATTAATCGAGCGGAACACGGAGCTAAACTTAATTGCCCAAGCTGCGGAAAGAAGATGATTTGAATTGACTCATCAGCGCGGCAGAAAACTTTAATCTTCAGAGCAACCAGAAGATAAACAAGGGAAAAAGGATGACAGAGCATGAAAAGAAATTGGCCGAGAATTAGGGCGCGCTAGAAACAAAATAAGAAGGATGAAACAAAATGGTGAAGTGCAACGATGTTATGACCGCTCTTTCGCAGATAAGTGCAAAATCTGTTAATGCTCTGATTTCCGAGGATGTGCTGAAATTGCTCACTACCAACGGTTTTGTCGAATGCCTCTCAAAAGATGAATACGAAAAACTTGCAGCTTTCGTGGAAAGTTATTCTACAATCGATCGAGAAGTCGAGGAAGAGCAGAAAAAAGAAGAAACAGATGAAGAAACTCTGGCTCGCGATGAGAAAAAAATCCATTCAATACGTTTCTGGTTTGAGGGTCACGAGAAGAAAGATATTGACCGTGCAAGAGTTCAGACAGACGAACAGCTTGTTTCAAAAGACAAAGAAGAAGTCAAAGAGAAGGGCAACGAACTGCAGGCACTGATACAGAAGAAATCAATACTTGATCGTCAAGTGCCCTGTGGCGAACAGTATCTATCGCTAACCGGAACTGGAACTATCATGTTGCATGAGCTGACGATTCGCAACTACCGCGTAGGCGACAAAGATTTTGGAGAATTTCTCCATGAAACCAAAGCAACAGAAATGGAGCTACAAGCTATTGCCGAACGGGCAAACAATTATTATTCTGCAATAAAGGCTGCAACCTTGGATATGGATACATCGCCAATAGCAGCCAAAGAAAGGAAAGACTCCTACGCTGCGGAGGACGATGAAGATGAGGACGACGATGACGATGATGATGAAGACGAAGAAGAGTACAGAATAAAGAGTAAGGGGGCCGAATCGTCTCAGCTCTGGGCAATTTCGATAGGTCTGGCAAAACTCGAAGGTGACCTTGGTAAAATCAAAGAGAACTTCATTCAAATGATCAATGCGCTTCAAAAGTTCAACAATTCAAACCTCGACAGCAAGCTTATGGCCGCCGAAACACTCGTTGCTTCTGGCCGTAATACGGATAGCCTTGAGGCATTGACAAATGTTGACAAGCAGATAAGACAGAGCGCAAATGTCCCTGAAGAACTTTCAGCGGGAATCGCGGCGACAATATTTTGCGGAGTCAATCCGGACGCGTTAACGAGATTCGATGATGTCTTCTCAAAGGCAACCAAATCCTACGCTGCGGCAGCCTTGCTTTCTATTTCCAAGGAAGAGCAAGAAAATCTAAGTCAGAAACTTGATGTCTTCAAATCACTTTTTAACTTATGGGGATATTCTGCGTCGGAAGATACTGATTTGGCAGCTGCTTACATGGCGGTGTCCAAACTCAGCGAAACGGATGCACGGGAAAAAATGAGCGTGCTCGCAGCTGCTCTTAAGGCCGAATTCGGATTTCCATTGGTTCCTGCAGCAATCCTCACTTCCATAAGAGCACTCAACGCAGATGAACTACTTGATCTTGCGGAAAAAGCGGCATCAATACTGCAGCCTTTCACTGGTTGGCTCGCACATTCTGAACTTGCGAATCTATCGATCCGAATGATTTATGGGCAGTAGGGTGGTGAAAAATTGGCCGAAAATGTTGATAACAAAGCTGTTCCTGTTGTTGGACAAGACTCTGTAGTAAGCTATCAGTGCCCCAATTGTGGTGGACCTTTACATTTTGGAGATGAAACTTTAACGAACTGCGACCATTGTGGAACAGAAGTGCAAAAAATACCGCCGCCTATCAAAATGACATCGCCGGGTCAATCTGATGATGATCGCAAAAGAAGCGATGAGGAGGATCTTCAGCAACCGCGTCCTGCAGGTGCTGGTATGGGTATGTTTCCGCTCTACTATTATTTCCTTTTTGCTGCTATTGCTCACTCAAACTACACCAGTCAATACACCGGAACGAGCGCTACTCATCCAGCTCACATACATGGAGTCGGAGGCTTTGGGGGGTAGCTTCCGTGAATAATCGGAACGCGAATTCCTATTTTCCCAATTTTTGCGAGATGACTTTTAATTGAGTGACGGGATTTCACCGCTTGCCGAGTTTCTTGTGGAAATGGGAATAATCATCATAATTATTGTGATCGCCGTCTATGTGCTCTCGATTAGAAAGAGGAACGCGTCGGAAGCTCAGCAGTCAAATGTATCGGCAAGTATAACGCCGAGCGCACCTACAATTAACTGTCCATATTGCGGTGGACCATTGCATTTTGGAGATAGAAACATAACTACTTGCGAATATTGTGGGAGAGAAGTACAAAAACTGTCTGATTCATAAAGGCGATGATTTGAAAATCAAAGGCACCCCGATTACCCTAAACGCTTACGAGGCTTCCAAGATAAGAAGAAACAAACATTTCCATGGATTCGCCATGCCAGATTTTGACCGGGTTTACCTGCCGGACAGCATGCAAGCTTTCAGCGCCGCTGTTCCGTTGCATCGCAAAGAATTCGTTGTCGATGACAATAGAAGCGCAATAGAACCACGCCGAAGTGTTTCCATCGACGGTCTGGACTTCTATCTCTCGGTTAAAGGCATCGGCTCAACTACTAACCCTTTCTCACGGCAGCTCTTGAGAAAAGACGAAGTGGTCAGCCTACTAGCCGATGAGGACATGAGAAATAAAATGATGCGGTCAGATGGAATGCTTCATCGTTATCTGACTGGTGAAATGTGGTCAAGAGGTTCACCGTACGGGGTGCAGGGTCTCCAGTACGCTAACATCGCTATGAACGCCTCAGAAAGTGACGACATAACTTCCATTCACGGCTTTAGGATTGCACCAGTGGTGAACGTGGTCTTCCTTCCTCAGCAGCTACAGGATCAAATCCGTAAGCTCTACTGGTATAGGCAGTTTAAAGGTGAGATCGTTCAGGAAACAAGGTTGGTGCCATCAAACGTTCGAATATACTTCCATTCAGATTGGACAATCGGAGAGGATACGTGCATGGTCTTCCAGCTTTTCGACATTGACAGCAACGAGAAGGCTGAAGAATTTGAGAAAAACTTCTTGGCAAGCGGGATGGCTATTTTGACGCTTCTGGTCAGATCTTTGAAGAACAATGAGAACGGCACGTACGGTGGACTCGACTTCTATGATGTGTGGCTGGACAAAGATGCCGTACTTGCCCCGGATGGAACAATCTTCTGGGCCGACCTTGAGGGATTGGAATGGATCACGCTTTGGAAAAAGGACATTGAAGAGAAAATGGAATACCAGATATACCGGTCAACTTACGAATTGATGTACGCCTATGAACAGATCGAGCGAGAGCGCATAAGGCAGTTCGGTCACAAAGCCGAAAGAAAAGCCCAGTTCGAACATCTCCTTAGAGCCGCTCTACATCACGACGAAATAATTTCGCTTGAGCGTGAAGGGTCGAGCCTTAACTTGGTAATCGACAACATACTCAAAGACGAGAGCCTGACCAAACGATTCACGGTTCTCGACTATGCGTGATTCCCATGCTTCAATGCTCAGAAATCAAAGAACCTTCAGACATACCTGTCTTTCCATCAGGACTGTCCTTTTTCGACGACTATCTGGAATATTATGTTCGAGAGGTCTTGAGCATTGGAGGAGAAGTTCATATCATCACGGCGTCTAACAAAATCTTGGGGATCTTCCTTTATGATGGCTACGAGAAGACGGGGAGCATTTATACTCGATCCGAAGAAATTTTCAATTTCTGTCGTGACTTGAAACCTTCCAGTTTTCTATTCTCAGAGGTCGATAGGAACCTGACACGAGAGGTATTTGATATTTACAGGCTGGGCCTAGAAGGTACAATTGATCATCTTTTCAAATATGAAGTTTCTTCGCCAACATTTGAGGAGATTGATCAATTTATGCTGTCCACACATCCAGATGTGAATCCATTCTGGCCTCGTGTTGCCCTAAACAACGGCGACAAGTGCTTCGTCGTGAAATTTGACGTAAAGTGTGTTGGCTGCGCTTGGGTGTCTTTTGTCAACGGAATAGGAAGGCTGCACACATTATACGTTAAGCCTCAGTATCGTAGAATTGGCATTGGCGAAGATTTGCTTTATGCACGGCTATTATGGCTCAAATTAAAAGGAGCTAGAGTAGTCTTCTCAGAAATCTCGGAGAATAATGTTGCCTCATCTATTGTTGCAAAGAAAGCAAAGATGCTTCCTCGTGGTCACGTGTATATGTATCTACCAGAGAATGAATGAGCGCGCGCTAGCGCCGCGAGTTCCAGATTATCTAGTTGATGAGCGGCCAAGCAGGCAATGTCCCCATGCTTATTTGTAGATTGGTGGTACTATTTTGTGGTTTTTCGTAGTAGAAGTAGAAGTAAGGACTTATGGTGCTGTTAGGCAGCACAGGAACCCAAGTCAAGCAGTAGGCTACTGGCAACCAAGGGGAACCTTCGGTCGTGTTACTCATCGTGAGGTTGCATATGTGTCCCTGTGAATCATACATGCCATATTGAATCCAAACCAGAGCTTCTCTTGGGTTAGGATTGAAGAGCGTGACATTCAACGTAACAAAAAAGAGATTGTTTTGAGTGGAAACTTCATCTTCTTTCCAATCATGATTCGTCATTTGAACTGGAACATACGTTAGCATTGGAAGAGAAGAGCGAAGACTAGACTGAACGTTAAACACCAAAGAAATGCTCAACGCCAAAACAAGAACTGCAACTATGAAGGTAACGGCTCTCTTTGAAAGACCTTTTGACCTAGATGATGTGGTTTGTTGAGACATGGATTTCACACCCAATAGTATGTTAGGTGTAATACTATGTCGCGCGAACAGAAGAGGCTTATGAATTTGAAATAACTACCCTTCTTGTAGAAAAAGAATAGTGCTCGTGCTCCCATTTTCAGCACCATATGTCTAGTTGGTCAAGTCTCTAATGCTTCCGTGGTCTTTTCCCTTTCCAGCACTTAGGAAGCTCCGCGCTCGCGAAAACCCAAACCCAAACGATAGCATCATTTAACCGTCTCAGATACATGGAGCAATAGGAGAGAAGGCCCGTGAACGTTAGAAACGTTGACGAAGAGGTAAGAAAATATGGATGGCACAAATTCCTTGAAGATTACAAAAAAGTAGAAAGAGACCTTACGGTTAGGCAACAGATGTTACTTCGAGCAATAGATCATGACTACGTTTCATGGTCAAGATACATAGAAGAACCAAATGAGGCGAACTGGCTCACGCTTTATAGGCAAATACAAAACAATGGAGTATACGTTTACGTGGACAGTTTTGCAGATGATTACTATACCACTATTCGTGATACACTAGACCTTCTGAATAGGATGGGCCTATCTTGACGCCGATACCCTGCGCGAGAAGTTCACTTTTCGGGTCTGGAGGTAAAGTTTTATCTTTTTCTTCTTATTCTTGCACGGACGCACGTACGGACGAACGGCTGCACCTACGCACGCCTGCGGGTATAATGTCAGTCAGTCACACAGTCAGTCTTAGTAACTCTGTCAGTCAGTCACACGCAAAAAGACAAACAGACAAACAGACACACAGGCAAAAATCTTTAATCTGCACATTAACAGAAGACAGTCATTATGGATTCAAAATGAGTGAAAAACAATTAAGCGCAGGTAGCAAACAAACGATTTTGAATCACGTGAGGAAAGCACCTTTACCTCATGCAGTCTTTCTTGATGTTTTGGGAATAATCTTAGTGCTCGTTGGAGCACTATATACTCATTACCATGAAGGTTCAAGCGCTGGTGAGGTTGTATTTTGGGTGGGTATTGTCCTGCTAACTGTGGCTCTGGTAATATTTGTGTGGAGTGGTATGAGAAAACCGAACATGTCAAAGGCTTAATGGGAGTGCTAAAGGTTTTAAGAGAAAGCGCGCGCTTCTCATAGAAGAATGGAAAAAACCAAAAATATCGACAAAACCCGCTTGAAGATACTCCGTTTTTGGTTTTGCGGAAGAGTCAGCTGAACCTAGAATTAGGAAGGTGCTTCTCAAAACAGTCTCGTGCGGCTAAAGGCTTGGAACAAGAAAAGAATACCAAACAGGATGAATATCAAGGATGCTCCGATCTTCACGTAGCGTGTGGATACGTATCGAGAAATGATTTTGCCAAGAACCACACCAAGAGCAGTTAGCAGAGCAAACGCAAGCATCGCTCCTAAGAACACTTGGACAGGTGCACCAAATTTTGCGGATAAAGCTATGATCGCAAGTTGTGTTTTATCACCAAGTTCCGCTATCGCTATCAACAGGAAGGATGTTGTGACGGTTTTTGAGTGTTCTTTGATTTTGACTATTCTATTTTTTCTCGAAAATAGCGTACAGACTCCGAAAATGAGGAATGAAACGCCACCTACCAGACCAATCCAAAATGCTGAAATATAAGGAGCAATTGCTCCGCCTATCGATGCACTAACTCCAACAACCAGAGCAAAAGCCAAAAGAGCACCGATGAAAATTGACCTTGGTCTGTGTTCACAGCTTAGGTTAACGACTGCAATCTGTGTCTTGTCACCGAATTCGGCTATTGCAACAATAACGAACGTTGACAGCATCGGAAGAAAGCCCAGTGCCATATTTCTCCCATCAACATGATTGATGATAATAGCAGTATTGTCAAGTCAAGCAATATTTAAACAAGATTGGTTTTTAACCAGAAAACACTTCTGTCAGCCTTTTGAAACGTCTTTTATGTTCTACGTTTTCGACATATTCTTTTTGAGCCAGTTTAGGTCGCAGTTTTTGGTTTTGCAGAAAAGTAACTCATTAATGTAATTGAACAATAAACGAAAAAAGAAGGATAAAGGGTTTGACGATAGAGATTCTAAGATGTGGTTTTCTCCATATCTCTAGTCAAAGCAGAAAATGACAGAAAATCAGAACCGTCATGAAGATTCACCAAAAAACTCGCCGAATCCGTCACAGTCCAAGAATCATTCAGTTTGAGTTTTCTTCCAAACTCTGCATAAGAAGAATAGTCTTTATGAACCGAAACAATCACATGAGAAGACTTCAGGCCTAAACCTCTCTCAAACATTAGCACGTTCTCGAAAACGTCCAATGTCTTCCCCAAATCCTTTGAATCGGGTTCTTTATCGAAGACAAGAAAGGTTATCGCTAAAATCTCAAACCCTAACTTGCCGAAATCAGGTATCATAGTGTATTCTCTTATGATCTTTTCCTTTTCGAGTCTAACCCTTGCTCTCGTGACCGTCGGTTGAGAAGTGCCCACAGCCTTAGCTAGTTCTCTGTCACTTCTTCGACTGCCCTTCAGGAGTTTGCTTATTAGCTTTGATTCAACAGTCCTCAATACAGTCACTTTACGAGAATAAACTCTTGAATAGAATATAACATTTCTTTTAAGAATTGATGCAGAATTGTACTGATTTCAAAAATTTATAAAAAAGAAAGGGAATGGCCAGAGAGCGAAAACCAAAGGCTAGAAAACAAGTTTTGATATCTAGTTGAACACCTTGCTGTCCAGAGATGTGGTAGTCTGCTGAAGGAAAACAACATAGTCGGAGCGCACGCTTAGGTCAAACATCAAAAGACTTTTGACAATTTTTTTTGTTAAACCTGAAACGAATAATGTCAGGTTAATCAAGAGAAA
>DASPPK010000048.1:0-7459 GCA_035625495.1 Candidatus Acidiferrales bacterium
TGACGCAATAGGCTGAAAGACCATCGGAGAGAAAAATGTTGCAGAAATTATTGGAAGTCAGATGGCACGGCAGAGGCGGTCAAGGAGCATGGACAGCGAGTGAACTGTTCGCCCGAGCGGCCATCGCTGAAGGAAAGTACATTCAATCTTTCCCAGAGTTCGGCCCTGAAAGGATGGGCGCACCTGTGACGGCCTTTACAAGAATAAGCACCGAGCCCATAAGGCTACACTGTGCAGTCTACAACCCAGACGTTGTAGCCGTCTTGGACCCGACGTTGCTCAAAACGGTTAAAGTTGCAGAAGGACTGAGCGATGAAGGCGGAAACATCATAGTTAACTCGAAAGAAACTCCATCTGACGTGAGAAAGGCATTGAACACAGACAGGGGAAAAGTCTGGACTGTTCCAGCGTCGGAGATTTCGATGAAAATCCTAGGAATGCCCATAACCAACACGGCGATGCTCGGAGCCGTGGCACGCGTAACCGGGATAGTCAACCTGGAAACCGTCGAGAAAATGATAAGAGAACGTTTCAGACCCGATGTTGCGGAGAAAAACTTCGCCGTCGTAAAGCAGGCTTATCAGGAGGTAAAATCTGAATGAGTTCGAAAGAAAAAACGTGGAAGGAAGTCTCACCCGCAGGGGTTTGCTGGAAGAGCAGCTTAGCATACTTAACCGGAGACTGGAAATCTTTCACTCCGATCAGAGACGTCAAGAAATGTACCAAATGCTTGTTGTGCACACTTTATTGTCCAGACGGCGCGATACATTGGAAACCCGAAAAAGGCGACATAGAATTTGACCTTGATTTCTGCAAGGGTTGCGGCATATGTGCCAACGAATGCCCAACCAAAGCGATCATGATGAAGATGGAATAGGAGGAAATGACTTTGAAAAGTGTTGTTAAACAGGAAACGCAGGGCCTGAACGGAGACGAAGCCGTTGCGTTTGCGGTGAAGCAGGCAGACGTTGACGTGGTTGCTGCGTACCCGATAACTCCGCAGACGATAATCGTCGAGAAGTTCAGCGAGTACGTTGCCAACGGCGAAGTCGAAACAGAATACGTGTGCACAGAATCGGAACACAGCGCGATGGCCGCGTGTCTCGCAGCCTCAGTCACAGGCGCCAGAGTCTTCACAGCCTCAGCATCCGCAGGCTTAGCGCTGATGCACGAAATGCTTTTCGTGACTTCAGGATGCCGTGCGCCGGTCGTTATGGCAATCGCGAACCGAGCGTTGTCAGCGCCGCTGAACATTCACGGTGACCATTCTGACGCCATGGCCGAACGCGACAGCGGCTGGATACAGATCTACACTGAAAACGCGCAGGAAGTCTACGACTCGGTGCTTCAAGCCTTCAGAATCGCTGAACACTTGGACGTTCAACTGCCCGTGATAGTTGGCCTAGACGGGTTCACGTTGAGCCACACGCTTGAAAACGTGCTGACCTTCCCAGACCAGACGGTCAAAGGATTCGTCAAGACTCGCCAGTTTCCAGTCGTGCTCACCCATGAAGGAAAAACCGTGCCCTTCAAGCTTGACCCAGAAACCCCCATGACCATGGGACCCATAGCGATGCCGAACTATTACTTCGAGTTTAAACGGCAACAGGAAGAAGCCATGAAAAACGCGCTACGAGTGATCCAAGAGGTGCATGACGAGTATGCCCAGCTAAGCGGTCGATCATACGGCGATGGCCTTGTCGAAGCATACAGGCTTGAAGATGCTGACATGGCTGTTGTTTGCTTAGGCTCAACAGCTGGCACCGTTAAGACCGTAGTGGACGACCTAAGAGAGAAAGGAGTCAAAGCTGGGCTGCTTAGAATTCGAACTTTCAGACCATTTCCAGTTGAACAGATTGAAAAGACACTTGGAACTGTGAAGGCAGTTGCCGTTACGGATAGGAGCATGAGTTTCGGCGGAAGCGGCGGAGCGGTTTTCCATGAAGTCCGTCATGCACTGTACGACGGCTCAGCCCGACCCTACGTTGTCAACTACATCTACGGATTAGGCGGAAGGGACACGAACACGGCTCAGATACGCAGGATTTTTGAGGAGTTGCAGAAGATGGTGCAGACCCAACGTGTAGGAGACCTCGTGCGATACGTTGGATTAAGGGAGTGAAAAGGAGGAAAAATGAATGGAAATATCTGAAGGAAAATTCACGGCAAAAGACATCGCTGAAAAACCCGAGTTGTTCCTTTCAGGACACAGGGCCTGCGCAGGATGTGCCCCAGCAACTGTGCTGCGGCTGATCATGAAAGCGACAAGAGGACCGACCATTGTTACGAACGCTACTGGATGCATGGAAGTCGCTTCAACCATTTACCCCTACTCTTCTTGGGCAACGCCGTGGCTGCACACTGCCTTCGAGACTGCAGCTGCCAACGCTTCAGGAATCGAGGTAGCGTTGAAGATCCTCAAAAAGAAGGGAAGGATCAAGAACGAACAGGTAGACGTCGTGGCCTTGGCAGGGGACGGTGGAACGTACGACATAGGCATACAGGCGTTGTCAGGAGCCGTTGAAAGAGGACATGACTTTCTGTTCGTGCTCTATGACAACGAAGCTTACATGAACACGGGCATCCAGAGGAGCGGAGGCACGCCTTACGGAGCTTCAACGACCACTTCGCAGGCTGGTTCCACTGTGCCTGGGAAACTGGAGCAGAAGAAGCCCATAGCCGACATCATGGTCGCACATGACATGCCCTACGTGGCAACAGCTTCACCATACTATTGGAAAGACCTGATTCAGAAGACCAGAAAGGGCATCGAAGTGAACGGCCCCGCGTTTCTGCACGTGTTCGCACCGTGTCCAAGAGGATGGCGAAGCGAGTCTTCAAAGTCGATAGAACTTTCGAGACTGGCAGTCGAAACCTGCATCTTTCCCCTGTGGGAAGCAGTGAACGGCGATTATCAACTCTCAGTTCCGAGCAAACTATTGGCACTTGCCCCACAGAAGAAGAAGCCCGTAAAAGATTACCTGCAGGTTCAGGGACGCTTCAGACACCTGTTCACACCGAAAAACGAGAAGATGCTCGACGAGATTCAACACGTCACAGACGAGAAATGGAACCGACTGCTAAAGAAATGCGGAATCACACAGGTTGCGCAAGCTAAATAAAACCCACAGCCCTATTTGCTTATTCTTGTGGCGACTCAGAAGAGTAAAATGAAAATAGTTTCGATACGAGACGGTTTCGAAAACAGTTTCTGGAACCAAGTCAATCAGGACCCGCTGCACTACTATTTCTTTATTCTAGACTGGAAAGAACGCCCTGAACAGACGAAGATCTTCATGGCCATGGAAGGAAAGAAGGTCCATGGACTAATGCTCGTGTTTGCAGACGAGGTCGTACAACTGCGTGGGAACCCGCAAGCCGTGGAAAAACTGCTAGATTCTATCAACCTAGAAAAAGTTGAGCTACAAGCTCCGTTGGACTGCGAAAACATCGTCTACAGAAAATACGCTCCTCAGATAAGGTACGACCTGATGCTAATGACGCTGAAGAAGGGAGAAGAGAACATACAGATCGGAACTCAACCCGTTAGGCTTGGACCCGAAGACGCAGAAGAGGTTGCAGAGATAATGAGAAAGGCAGACCCTGAATGGTGGGGCGAAAGAGTGACGATTGAGAACAGAAGAGAGTCGCTTGAAAGAAATTATTACCTTGGAATAAAGCGCGACTGGAAAATCGTTTCGATCGGCAACACTCATTTCACGGATTTCGGGAGCAACATTGGAGTCGTGGCCACGGATGAACGCTACAGGAACATGAGCTACGCAACTTCAATCGTGTCAGCGTTGGTTCGAGAAATCCTCAAGAAGTCTCCGCCCGCGCTGATTCACGTGCTCAGCAACAACGCACCTGCCATACGAGCATACTCGAAAGTCGGGTACAAGCCTTACAAGCACTATCTTCTGATTAGGGCAGAAAGAATCAAGAGTTGAGCAACTAAACATTCCGAACGCTCGCAAGTTTCTTACGTTGTTCTGCTCGGGAAATCGAAATCAATGTTTAGAACCGCTATCAGCCAAGGCAAGATGAGAAAACAATTAATAAGGAATCAATTTTGATTTTGCGCATGACTGAACGAAGATCCGAATGCCGAATATAGAATAGAACGACGAATGTTTACAAAACAATGGAGTTTAAGGGCGCTGTACGTTTTCAAGGGAGCATGCTGAACCTTCGACGACGTGGAAAGCCCCTTTTCTTCCAACTCGCAGTTGTTTTTCCCCTCTGAACGTGGATATGTTTCCGTTTTCGATTTGAACAGTGTCTCCTATGGCTATTGAGTTTATCTGTTCGTTCCACAGGCACAGTTTTATGCTTCCAGTTTCGTCTGATATCAAAGCGTTGGCCACGCTTGCGTAGTTGCCGAACCTCGTAAATACAAGGCTAGGCTTTGCAATTTCTAGTATCTTGGCCTTCAGGTTTACCTTCTTCATGCCGGCCTTCAAATCTCTGATTTGAAACGATTGAGGACCATTGTTCTTGTTGATTAGACGCCTTCGGAACATGCTGGTATCGCTGAGGTCTTTGATTGACCTGTTTTGTTCGACGAGAAACTCTTTGGAAACTGGGAATTGAGCGACGACTTTTGCACCGTTCGTTATCAGCAGAACCACTTTGTTCCTATGTGTTCCACGACTTTCGATTAAGAGGGTGCCACACGTGGACTCGCCGCTTTCTGCCGCTGACGTTAACGCTTCAAAGAATTTACTGGGGCCCACATCATACTTTGCTGAAAGAAATGCCAAGTATTCGCCCGCTGACACTTTGTTCCGCATTAGTACTTCTCCACAGTGAACGCCGTCTCTCTTTATGAGACGATGGCGCTTCTCACCTTCTCCGGATGGCATCCCCTGCCAACGATAGAAGGACACTGCAAGATAACCGCATGCTCCCTTATAAGGACAATCTAAAACTATTGGCCAAAGGCGAAATGCTTGCAGGAAACTTTGGCCGTACCTTTCCTTTAAGAATTGTCTTGAATCTTAGGGCTACCATTTTGGAAGCCATGTCGGAATCGCCAATTTATGGTTGGCATGACTGAAGTTGACCCATTTGTCCTAATCAGAAGCGAGAATTGGAAAAAGCATAATTGTATCTCTCTCTGAGTGTATGGCAAGAAATCGACTGAGCAGGTGTCTGATTGGCAAGCCAAGGTAGTGTAACTATTCCGATTCACGAACCTAAATTCCAAGAGAAACTGTTCTTTCTGATTTCAGGCATGCTTGTCAGCATCCCCATGACGCTTGTTCTAAACATATTCCCAGATTACTTGCTCACTTTCTTGTCATCAGCTAACGCAGCGTTACTTTCAACGGTGCTTCTTGCGCCTTTCATCGAAGAATTCTCTAAAGCATTTCCACTTTTCTACCGCCATGCCGAGACTGAACGGTCAATCTTCACACTCGGGTTCTACGTTGGCATAGGATTCGGCATCGTAGAATTGGTGGAATACGTTGTGCTTGTACAAGCGCCGCTGCTAGTGAGAATACCGCTGATGTTCTTTCATGGATGTTCGACGTCGATCACAGCCTATGGAATCGCGAAGAAGCAAACCTTGCCTTATTTTCTTATCGCGGTCGGGTTGCACCTTGCGAACAACTTATTTGCTGAGCTGGGACCCGTTTGGGATGTGGCGGGCCCTGTTTTTCTCGGATTAGCGTATTTCCTGTCTTGGTTTCTGTACGGGAAAACTAGGGAACGCATGATCCCTTTGTAATCGACGCTTCTGACCGCCTTTCAACAAAGTGTACAAAATTGAATACGCTTGCGAGTTGAAACTCGCAAAATGAAACAATTAATCTATGGTCACGTGAACGCAATTATAATGTTGTTAATTGCGAGACCGTGCTTCTTTCTCGTTGTTCCGTTTTCAGACGACATAAACCTTTCAGGCCAAAGAACCGTGCTGCTGTCTGTAAGCTTATTTCACAAACTTCATCGGGTGTCGCTTGAACCTTTTCTTGCAGGTGACGCTGCAGAAGTGATAGGTTTCGCCGTCAAACGTGATCTTGAACTTGGATGTTTTGTCGTCTAGAACCGTGCCGCAAACTGGATCCTTAGGCATTACCCTGATCTTAACCTCAATGAAAAATACGCCTTCAGCTTATTATCGTTAGTGGTGAGAAAAGTTGTAAACAAAAAAAGTGATGGGAAAAAAGGGGTGAAACGAAGATGAGATGTTAGCTAATGAGCTTAATATCTTCGCGGCGGTCTTCGTTTAGAATAACACTCTTGGCAGTAAACTGGTCTGCTTCCGTCTGGTTTGAAGGGAACTTCGCATTCCTTTCCGCAATCAGCACAAACTGCCTTATGCATCTCTTTTCTATACATCTGCTCTTTCAACTCCTTCTGCTGTTTAGCGCAAAAAATCGTTTTTGCACAGATTTCTTGATGTGTTCACGTCGTTTTAAGCTTATCCATTTGTCAAGGTCATTTTCATCATTATTTTCATGAACGCTTAAGGTTGGATGTCTCATACGAATTCTTGAATTGGCGAATCAGCCGATGAGTCTGCCATTTTTTCTATCTTGGTCTTGGTCAGGGCCTTTATGTTGTTGAAGTCCGACAGTTCTCCATAGCTTACCAGCGTTATGGCCGTTCCTTCGCCTCCCACCCTGGCGGTTCTGCCGATTCTGTGGAAGTAGACCAGGGCATCCAGCGGCACGTCGTAGTTTATTATGTGGGTTATTCCCTGAATGTCTAGGCCTCGCGCTGCAACGTCGGTAGCGATGAGCAGTTTCAGTTTTTTATTCCTGAACAGGTTTATTACGAAGTCCCTTTGGGATTGAGTGAAGCCTGCGTGCAAGGGTTTTGCATCATATCCTTTGCTTCGCAATGTTTCTGCCAGTATGCTCGTCTCTGTTCGGGTTCTGCAGAATATTATGGCTCGGCCTATGTGGTTCTCGTCCAAGATTTTGCAGAGAGTCTTGAGCTTGTCATGAGAGTTCACGATCGTGTAATACTGGTTCATCTGTGTGAGGGCTATTTCGTCTTTGCTTACGAGTATTTTTTCCGGGTTCTTCATGTATCTGTTGCACACGTTCATGACCGTTTGGTCTATCGTCGCTGAGAAAAGGCTCGTCTGCCTGTTTGACGGTACTCTCGAAAGTATGAATTCAATATCCTCAATGAACCCCATGTCGAGCATTCTGTCGGCCTCATCTAGCACGACGATCTTCACTGACGCCAGATTTAGGATGTGTCTCTCGAGCAAGTCGATTATTCGGCCTGGCGTGCCGACGACTATTTGGACCCCGCTTCGCAATGCACGCACCTGTCTCTCAATCGATTCTCCACCGTAGACAGGCAGCACTCTCAATCTTGCGTATTTTGCGAGCTGACTGATGTGCTGTGCAACCTGAACGGCAAGTTCCCGGGTTGGCACTAGAACTAGACCTTGGACATTGTTGATTCCTGCGTTGACTCGTTCAATCATCGGAAT
>DASPPK010000049.1:0-3384 GCA_035625495.1 Candidatus Acidiferrales bacterium
GAACGTGACGGTTCCGGTGAGTGAAACTTACCAAGGATGGGTCCTCAACATTAGCGCGACCGTCACCAACCTTGGAAACGCATCTGAAAGCTTCTCAGTGACGTTGAGTTACAACAGCACCAGCATGGCAACGTTGCCCGTTAATGACATGGCTCCGAACGCCACCCAAACGCTGGTGTTCAGTTGGAACACGACGAACGTTCGGTGCGGCAACTACACCATGGAAGCCGAAACAGCATTTGCGCCATCGGAAACCAACGCAGCCAGCAACGTTTTGGTCGACGGCGCGTTGAGGATTAACCTGTTGGGAGACGTCAACGGCGAGGGAAAAGTTGACATGAACGACATTATGACGATACTGAACGCTTTCGGGTCTTATCCGGGTCATGCGAGGTGGAATGCCGCATGCGATTTGAACCAGGACGGCAGAATAGACTTGGCCGACATAGTCCTGGCTTTGATGAACTTCGGCAAAACCTCTTGAGCACGCGCTAATTTCAACTGTGTTTTCTTCGAGTTTCAATTTTCCAACAGCTATGAGACTGTCTAACTCTTTGCTGTAAACACCGCGTTTTTCATTCTGAAGGTAGCCTAAGCGCGCGCGCTAAGTTGGCTCTCCGAACAATGATACTTGGCTAAAGGTGGGAGACATGAAAAAAGCGAAAATTGAGCGAGAATCCTTAGAAGAAATAGACTTGTTGGACGATATGCATTCTGCTCTTGTTGACTTGCTCATTGAGAAGGGTATTATTACAGAAGAATACGAGAAGCGCATCAAGCAAGAGTAAAAGTCAAGTAAATTAGAGTGTTAGAAGAAATTCTCTTTTCAAACTGATTTTGGTTTGCGCAAAAGTTATAGGCTGAAACAACAGCGATTCGCCAGACATGGGGATGTTGTGATGGTCGAATCGAGCTCTCAGGCCGAGCCCAAGTCTTTCGCTGATCCAGGCCACAAGACTCTCTACGAGTTTGGGGGTATCTTGTTGATACTTGTTGGGATTTGTGAACTGTTTGCCAATCTTATCAGCTTTCTCCCAGGAAACAACGGTTGGGCTTCACCACCTGGAGTCTCGGCCGAGACGTTCATCAACACGCTTGCTCATGCGCGGGGGGCCTATCTTTCGTGGGGGCTATTCACGATCGTTGACTTTCTCTTTGTGCCAGTCATCATAGCGCTTTACTATGCATTCAAGAACGTTAACAGAGATGCTCTCCTCGTCGGGCTCGTTCTCTTACTCATGACCGCCATCCTTGACGCGGCGGTCGCGGAAGTGGGCTTCTTCACGGCAACTTCGCTCTCCTCCAGCTGGGCCGCCGCGACCGACCCTGCCCTCAAAGCTGCATACCTCGTTTCAGCGCAGAATATGGTCATGCTAACGGAGTTCGCCTTTCCCTACAGTTTTGCGGGAAGCTTTGCGGGATTGGCTATCATCGGTGCAGTGATGCGGAAGAAATGGAAGTGGATTGGTTGGTCAGGTCTTGTCTTGTGTGCGTTTTTCTCTCTATCCTCGGCCTTGTACATGATACCTGCGACTTCTTTCATGGGTGCCTTCATTCCGCTTGGAATCTTCTGGCTCTTCATATTCAGCGTTGCCGCGGGTTTACGTCTCTTCAGACTTGGAATGAGACCTGCCTAACGCGTAAAGAACGTAAAGACCGCTGCTCATGCTCCGATTACTCAAAAAGACTTCTAGTTAGTCCGAAAAATCTGAGGTCATTAGTACTCCCAAAGCAATTGAATCCTAAAGAACATTGAAGAAGGGTTGGTTTTCCATCAGGCTAAAGACAAAAAAACAGCAGGAAAAAATGCTTTGATGTTGGGTAACTTAACTTAACAGTGACTGTCGAAAGTGTAGAACAGCGCGCACTTTTTATTTAACTGCTTTACAAAAAATGCTGGATTCATCCACTTCATGGATAGATGTGTCTAATCCGAATTCACTGAAAAGCTCAGCGAATAGACCACCACTGACAGTAGTTGCTTTGAACCCATCTTTACACCTTATTGTTCCGTTATGCGTTTTTTCTTCATCTATTTCTCCCAGAAGACCCGCTTGAGATTGTTTTCGGAACCAGTCGAGACGATCTTTCCATATTTTCCGGGAATACGTGGAAAAGAGAATGATTCCGTTGTTCTTTGTCACTCTTATGGCTTCGGCAACAAGTCGTTTCTCGTCCACTCCAAACGCCGAAATACCGTTTTGAACGCAGAACACGGCGTCGAAAGTAAACGGGTGGAATGCCATGCTGGTTGCATCCATCTGAACTACTCTATAGTTTCCACAGGTCTTCATGTATGATCTTGCAAGCTCTAGACTCTCCTTTGAAATGTCGTTGCCCACAATCATCGACACAAAAGGTGCCACAGCCTTCATGACCCTACCGTAGCCACATCCAAGTTCAAGTACCAAGTCTTTATGATGAAGATTAGATTGGACGAACTGAATCTCCGCATCAAGGTACTGTTTAATCCTTGGAGGAGCTATCTCGTAACACTCGAGTAGTCTCCCAGCGGAAAGCTTGTCTCTGTAATAGGTACCCTTATGCACAAAAAATAAAAGAAAAATTAAAGGTTTAAACTTGTTCATTAATCCATGTCTCCCGAAGGTGCTGCCCCTCGTTTGGGCTTGGAGTATAACTTTTCCGCAGAACCCTATTCTTGTCTCTGCCTGTCTTTGTCTGTCTTTTTTTTGTCTGTTTGTTTTGTTTGTTTTTGCTTGTTTGTAGGTGTGTAGAGAGAGTAAGAGAGTAAGAGAATAAGAAAGTAGTGAAGAAGAAAGAAAAAATAAAACTTTAACCCCAAACCCGAACGCTGTGATATGTTCTCTCGTATACTCTAATACTCGCATAACCTGTCAATCGTTCACTTGCTCACGCGCTCAATTATACTCACACATACACGCACTGCGCGCGTACACATGAGGTGCATATGTAAGGTTTTGTCTCAATCAATGCATAGATTGAGTCGTACTTGATTCCTTATTATTTTAAATACAACTTATGCTGTAGGTTTAATCGTCTAGGGGTGAGGAGGTGAGGGGTATTGGAGGAAGCGGCTAAGAGTTTTGGACCTATGATGAAGCTTATGTATAATATGATGGGAGACACGTGCGCTGCGTTCTACAAGAAATACGGGAAGGATGCCGTGTCCATAGTGTCTGCGGTATCAGGCAAGTACGGCGAACCCATGGCCAAACTCGTGCAGAAGATGATGCCAGTCAAAAGCATGAAGGATGTCGGCGAAATGTACAAGATGATGTTTGGGATGATAGGGGAGAAGTTTGACGTGTTGAAAGTGTCGGACGACGCGTTGCACTTCAAGGTGTCATCCTGCCCTATGTGTATACAAGGAACGAGCAAGGAACTGTGTGAAGCCGTGATGCA
>DASPPK010000050.1:0-9977 GCA_035625495.1 Candidatus Acidiferrales bacterium
GGAGGAGGGGTGTGAGGAGCCTAGCGAGATCTGTCGCAAGGCTGCTGAAGCCGTTGGTTCTGATGAGGAAGCAAAATACCTCGAGCTGTGTGCCCAGAGCTGCCTAAAGTGTGGTGAGGCCAGACAGCCCACGCCTAAGAAGGCGACGTACGTTTCGTAGGTATGGAAAGTCTTTAAAGGACTTATGTTGTTGGTTAAGCAAGGTAACTTTGGTTGGTAAGGGGGCATAATGGTCTGTTCATAGCGCCTTTTGTTCCTAGTCCGCCACAAGTGGTCCATCAGATGTTAGCCTTGGCCGAGTTGAGGGCTGGCGAAGTCTTCTTTGACCTCGGGGCTGGAGATGGAAGGACGCTGGTTATGGCAGTTAAGGAGTACGGTGCCAGAGCCGTCGGTGTTGAGCTGAGAGAGGATCTCGTGAAGAAGGCGCTGGGCTCGGTGTATGAGCAAGGTCTTCAGGACAGAATAACGATAGTTAACGGTGACATGTTCACCGTAGACCTGAGTTCAGCGGACGTGGTTTTCCTCTACTTAACGACAAGTGCGAATGAGAAGATTAAGCCGAAGTTGGAGACTGAGCTGAAGCATGGGGTGCGGGTTGTTTCTCATGATTATGAGATCGTCGGGTGGAAGCCGTTGAAGGTTGTGAATTTCTGTGAGAACCAGGCGCTAGGGTTTCCATCACACACCATTTATCTTTACAAGAGACTTTAGTGGCGTGGCATGTCTGCGCGTTCTTTTAAGACTTCTCTCAGAGTCACGTGGGCTGACACTGATGCGGCGCAGGTCGTGCATTTCTCGAACTACTTCAGGTTTTTTGAGAAGGCTGAAGAAGAGTTCTACGGGGCTTTAGGCTTCAGCTTTAAGGACTTCAGGAGCCAGGGCCTCTGGTTCCCAAGGGTTGAAGCATTTTGTCAGTACAAGAAGCCAGCAGTGTTTAACGATTTGCTCGACGTGGAAGTGACGGTTGAGGAGCTGAGAGACAAATCTGTGAGACTGGGCTTCACGGTGTCTAACAAGGAGACGGAAGATTTGCTGGCGTCTGGCTACCTGGTCATAGTTGCGGTTGATAGGCAGAAGGGAAAAGCAACGCGGATGCCTGCTGAGGTTTTTGAGAAATTGAAGTCGTATGCGAAGCAGGTTTTATAAGAGACGCGGGTCGTTGAGTTCGTTCAGTGATCGTTAAGTTGCAGTTTGTTCCTTGGCGGTACATTGCAGACTGGAAGTGTACGAGATGCGGCGACTGCTGCAGACTCTACAGTGTGGTCATAAACTTTCATGAGTGGCTGAGGATCGTGAAGAGTTTCGGGGTTGAACACACAGCTGCGGGCTTGGACAAGCTTTTCATAAGGAGGAGAAGTGACGGGTCATGCGTCTTTCTGCAGAGCGGTTCAACCGTTAATCTTTGCACGTTGCAGCGTTCGAAGCCAAGAGCATGTCAGCTTTGGCCTTTCAAGGTTCTTATGAAGCCCGAGTTCGGTTATGCGAACGAGGCGGTGTTTCCTTGCGGTGAACACGAGCTTTTTGTCTACGCTGACCCTATGTGTCGGGGTCTCAGGTACGGGTCGCCGACCCTCGAGTTTTGCAACTACACGCTCAGGGAGTTTGTGGAGATTGCCCTCGGACTGCGGTCGTATCAGTTGAAGACGACTTCAAGCATGTTCTTAGACGGTGTCCCACGGTTCTAAGGGTTGACTTGTTCGAAGCATTATTCTGCTTTTTCTTTAAACCGCTCCATGTGGAATTTGCTTCGATTGTTTGTGATTGGTTCAAGTTATGCAACAGTTTTCGTAGAGTAGCGCGGGCTTTGTAGACTTAAGAACAATTTTCTCTGTCTTCTGTTGATTGCCTTTGACAGTAAGATCTGAATAAACCGTATCTTTGCAGGCGTGGCCAGCCGGTCTTTGCATAAATGAGTTTTTCCGGATTTTTCTTCAGCCAGTTCATCATATGAAAGAAGCTCTTTGCCTTTTTCTCGTCCCTCTCTTTCACGGGCTCATAACCCAGGTTTCTGATTTCGTCAAGGTATGCTATCTCTGTCAGCCGCTGCGGTTCCCCTGTGACCGTGATTCTGTCGACTTGACTGCCATCGTATATCTCTCTTAAACGGTCTACAGCCTCGTCGAAGATGTAGCCTCTGCAGATTTGAATTTGTTCGTTTTTCTTGATTTGGAGTCTATTCAGCAATTGAACCACGACTTTCGAAGCCTGCTTGAGATACTCTTTTGATCGGAATCGTGGATATCTGAAGTACTTAACGTCCACGATATCGTATGTAAATTCTTGGGTCTCGCAGCGAAAGGCACCTATGACCACGCCAAAAAGTAGGTCGCCTATGCCTGCATCATCAACAATTATTGTCAATTAACTCCATCCCCTTATGTGAGGGATAAATGAACCACACGGGCATCTGTGAAAAGGCCTCATATGTGCCTTATATTTTTTGTTTCTCGGATTTCTTGTCCCTCATGCACACGTGATATATTGTTTTTCCAAGAAAAGATCGAAGATTCGGCCAAATCATGAGGGGTGGTAAATTATGCCGGGTCAAAGCCCACGTTTGAACCATGTGTTTCATGCCTATTGTTTTCCGTAGTTAGCTACGAATATCACAGTTCGCAATTGCGCGCGCAACCTGCATTAAAGTTAATATTCTCGGCGTCCCCATTGTCGATTTGGCCAGAGTGCTAACTGATGCTCTCTTGGACAAGTACACTTCGGTGCTGGTGGCACCTGGCTAGGTTGATGATAATAATTACTTCGAGAAATCGGGGCAGACCACGGAAACATGGCTGGACAGAATTTGCGAATGTGGAGCATGATTCTTCTCTTGAAGCTCAATACCTAAGATGGGCAAGCGTGAACAATCCAGCACTGGCTAAGTGTGCAATTGATGGCTGTCCACAATGCGGAGGAAAAAGTTTCAGACTTAGGCATGACGTGAAATTCGACAACATACGTTTCTATTGTCCAAACTGCCGTTTTGAAACATCATTTCACATAATACACCCAAAACAAAGCCTTCGTTCAATTGAAGTCTACGATGACAAAGGCAATCTTGTTGGCAAAAAGAACATTGACGATTATCATGAAAAAACTAGTCGAGAGAACGCTGACTCGCGAGTCATGATTTCTGAGCAAAAACTGGACTTGGGCGGCGAATGGTTCGACGGTGTCTCAGGCACTAATTCACAATCTCGGTACTTGACTCGTGAGGAATTAAGGAAACGAATTGAGGATCGTAGGATGAAGAGACTCATGGAAGCTAACGCTGATGAGATTGAAAGCGTTGAACAAGATGAGCGGGGATCATTCTTTAAAGATGAGTTTCATGAAGACGACGTTAAAGACTGATTTTCTGTATCATACAATGAGGAAGAGCAGAAGCAACATTATTTTTAGAACATTGACAATAGCGCGCGCCTTTGTGAAGGGATGCGCCAACCATTTTAGGATCTCTTGATAGAGGTAATTTCTTGAAAGCAAGGTTAAAGGCATGAAAGAAGTGGATGCTTTTGATCATTCCTTAACAAGATTAATCCAGTCGTACCCCTTTCAAAACCTATAAACGGTTCTCTCAAAGAGGCTTTTCGCCCCTCTTTTTGCGAGGCATATGCAGAATGAAAGTGTGGCCTCGAACATCGATTAGGGTGGATGCTGTTTGTTGAGCTGTTTTTGACGCGATATCTTTCGCGCTTTCATCCTTAAGCGCGGTTTTCAATATTTGGACTTTGACTATTTTTCTTTTCTCCAACTGCCTTGAAATTTCATTTATCGTCTGCGGCGACGCTCCGTCCTTGCCAACCCATATTGTTGGCTTCTCTAAGCTTAGTTGACGTTTCATTCGATTTTTCGCCTTGGACGATATCATGTTTATCCCTTTCTTTAAGCCTGGTTAAATCACTTATATCCACATAGTAAAACATAGCTCCCCAAGATATGAGTATCAGCCCTATCCAAACTTCACTCGGTTCTCTAGGCGTCTCATGATGCACGCGTTACGCACGGCGAAGAATATCTACTGAAGTTTAAGGAAAGGACAATCTGCTAGCAAAAAATCACAGAAGAATAGAAGAAAACGAAATTACGATGCTTACACCGAAAAGCATCCATGCAAGAGGTTAGCATGCTTCAGTGGCGATGTCTCCAGCCTAACTGCTTTTTCTGTTCTCTACAGACTTGAGGAAGCGCGCGCTGTAAAGAGTCTGATTTGCTCTAGGGTGAAAATCTGCTGACAAATCGGCATAGTAAGTGTGCGCTTTCTCTGAATCAAAAAGCGTGCGCTAATGTTTATATACCACTGAACAAGTTGACTGACTTGTCAAACTTGTCAAAACAGGAAGTTGACTAAAATGCCCGTATGTCCAAAATGTGGAGCTACAGTGTCTGAAGACGCTACTGCCTGTAGCAACTGTGGATCACCCTTGAACTCTGCACAGACAAGTCCTGCGCCGTTTCAATCCACATCGACAAATTCGATGACATTGCCAACCAGAACCGACAACAGCGACCTATCAACGCGCCTAGAAAAGGCCCTCCGAAGATCTGAATTGTTAAGTTACGCCGCAATAGGCTTAGCCGTAGTCATAGTCATCATCGTTATCGGACTTTCTTTCTAACTCTGACAAGAACGGACCAAAACAGAAAAAACTCAGCAATCAAGAAGGAGAAAAAATGGAAAACCCCTCAGAAAATACGGTAAAAAGAATAGAGCGAACAAATACGCTGCTCATGATAGTAGTCATTATTGAAGTTGTCATTTTAATTCTCCTCCTATGAGAGGACCATATGGCACTACGACAAATACGAATTCACGATTGAAATGCAAGTTGCGTTCGCTCATTCTCATTACGCCATTTTTGTTTCTTAGGATGCGCGTTAATGGTTTTTGATGGCGCTCGCTGCTACCCGAGAGCATCATACTTCCTTTGGAGAAAGAAATCCCTCATCTGCTGACCCTCACCAGATTTGACTAGCTTCTCACAAATCATTAATATCAAAAGGTAAAGGCGTAAGAATATGCAAATGAGGTCGGTCTTTCTTGGTAATCTTGGAGACAACGCAGAAGTTACCACACTTCTTTCTCAACCATCTTTGTAAGGTTGCCCACACTTCCTAGGCTTCTTGACCTCAAATCCGAAGATATGACACGGGCAAGCAGTAGACCTCAAACCGTCACAACAAAGAAAGAAAAAAGGCGACTTGTGCTGGAGATTTCGCTGAGAGAATCACCTAAGGCTTTATAAAGGGTATATAAGCACTTCAGTATTGAGAAGTGGGTTTCCATGCCGAAGAGCAAGGCTATAATAAAGATTGAGAACGTTGTTGCTTCTGCCACATTGAACCAGAAGGTTGACTTGAACGCTGTCGTCAAGAGTTATCCGGGTGTCGAATATCGTCCAGAACAGTTTCCAGGGCTAGTGTTTAGGCTCAAGAGGCCGAAAACGGCTACTCTGATCTTCAACTCTGGGAAAATGGTCTGCACAGGGGCAAAATCGGAGCAGGAAGCCCGCAGGGCAGTCATGAAAGTGATTAAAGAGTTGAAGAAGGGCGGAATAATCATTATCAGCAAGCCGGAGTTGAAAATTCAGAACATCGTTGCTTCTGGAATCCTCGGAGGAATGATAGACTTGGAGAAGGCTGCGTACACTCTTGGAAAGACGATGTACGAACCGGAACAGTTTCCAGGCCTAATATACAGGATGGACGAGCCCAAAGTTGTCATACTGCTTTTCGCAAGCGGGAAGCTTGTCTGCACTGGAGCGAAGAAAGAACAGGACGTTTACGACGCTGTGCATAAGCTTCATGGGATATTGGAGGAGCAAACACTAATTTTCTATGAATAGCCTTCTTTCACTTCGTTCTGAATTATGTATCTGCCTTTCTCTATCCTTTCTTGACCTGCTTTAAGATTGTCTTTAGCTGATCCTGATCAATTGTTCCCTGCTCGTTCAAGGTGCTGACTATTTCAGTGATGTTGAGCAGGGCATGAAGCTTTACGCCGGTCTTTACAAGCTTTTCTCTTCCGCCTTCCTGCCTGTCTATGAGCACAACAGCATCGGTTACCACGCCGCCTTCTGCCATTATGGCCTTTGCCGCCTTCTGTAAAGACAGGCCGGTTGTTACAAGGTCGTCCATCAGCAGAACGTGGTTTCCAGGAGCGATTATTCCTTCTATTCTCCTTTCTCTTCCATGAAAGCGCGCGCCTTTTCGAGCGTATAGAAAGGGTTTCTTCAAGTTGAAGGCAACTATTGAGGCGAAGGGTATTCCTGCAACAGGTATTCCTGCTATCCTATCGACGCCCGCCATTCCGATCTCACACTTTATGAACTTCACACAATAATCGCAGATTTTCTCAAATGCGTCGGGAAAGCTTGGGACGATTCTGAGATCTATGTAGTACGGGCTTATCTTTCCGCTTGTGAGCTTGAAGGCGCCAAACTTCAATGCCCCTATCCTGTCAAGAACCTTGCTGATCTCAACCTTCATTCCTTCGCTCTTTCTTTCGGTAGGCAATGTTTCACACCTTCTTCGTAACCTGGTAGATTTTCCCCGTCTCGGGTATCAGACATGTCGTCTTCGGCATTTCTTTCTTCAGAAGCTCAGCAAACTTGTTCTGCTCCGACGCTGAGCTGGTGTGATAGGGCGCTGCCACTTTAGGTTTGGTTAACCTAACGATGTCAACGCCGCTTGCAGGCGAAGCGCCGGGCGCGATGCCTACGGTGCAGAACACGAGGTCCAACTTCTCTCTGTCGCCAATCGCTACCATCTCAGGAAAAGGCAGACTGTCAGCTGTGTGGAAAACTTTCACACCGTCCTCACTTGATATTACAAAAGACACTGGCGTCGCAGCCGGAGGATGATTGCTTCTCTCAACTTTCACAGAGACGTCGCCAAGTTTAACTTCAGAGCCCGGTTGCACTTCTTGAAGCTTTTCTTGGGGAATAACGTTTCGCAGTCTTCTAGCAGACGTAGGGTCAGCGATTACCATGCACTGTGTCAGCTTGTGGATCTCAGCCACCAGCGATTGGTCTAGGTGGTCGTAGTGCTCGTGGGTAACTAGGATTGCATCAACATTCCCGAAGTCTCGCGCTTTAACGTCAACAGGGTCTACGACAAGCGTCTTCGAGGGCGTTTTAACAGTAACTCCAGCGTATCGGTTAAACCACACGAACAAGATCTCGCTCTTGGAAGGGTTCTCGGCGATGGACATTCTCATTTCCTCAAAGCTGATAATTACGACGTTTGAGTCTTAAGAATCTATGCTAGTGCCGAATTATCAGGAGCATCTGCACCCAGACTTTATGAGAGAATGGCCTGCTGCATTTTTCTTGTCCTTAACAAGGCTTAATAGCTTCTGCCTATTTTTTTCAGTATTCGAGTGATGCTGCATGGTTGACGCTTGGCTGCCTTATGGAAAATCGGAGGTCTGCGTGAGGATTCCTGCACAGAATTTTTTGGGTTCTATAGAACCGCGGGAGAAACCAAGTGTTTCAGAGGCTCAAGTCGAGGTTGAGAGGGCACTGAAACAGCCTATTGGTTCGAAGAGGCTCGTTGAAATCGCTAAACCCGAAAATAGAGTGGCAATAGTTGTAGATGACGTAACTAGGCCAGCTCCAAGTTACCTCATCGTCCCACCGATACTGGATGAGCTGAACGCTGCTGGAGTGAAGCCCGAGAACGTAACAGTTGTTTTTGCCTGCGGGTCCCATAGGCCTGTTACCAGTGAAGAAGCGCTCAGGCTCCTGGGTGAAACCGTCCTTAACCGTGTAAAGGCAGTAAGTCATGATTGGAAAGCTCAAGACTTGGTTCACGTAGGAACAACTTCAAAGCACGGAACAAAGGTGTACTTGAACCGGACTTTCGCGGAGGCAGATGTTCGAATATTGACAGGAGATGTGTGTCTCCATTACTTTGCTGGCTATGGCGGTGGGAGAAAAAGCATCCTACCTGGACTTTCCGGTGAGGAAACGATCAAGCATAATCATGCTATGCTCTTGGACGCCAGAGCGAAAACCGGAGTACTTCACGAAAACCCAGTCAGCGAGGACATGGCTGAGGCTGCAAAGATGGTTAGAGTCGATTTTGCGTTGAACGTTGTCATCAACAGCAAGCACGAGATTGTCAAGGCTTTTTCCGGAGACCTCGAACACGTGTTTTCTGAGGGTATCAAGCTTGTTGACGAGATGTACCGCGTTCAAGTGGACCGGCGGGCAGACATCGTTGTGGTTAGCCCCGGGGGAAACCCTGCAGACCTCAACCTCTTCCAAGCCTACAAGGCAGTCGACAATGCTTTGGAAGCTGTTAAGCGTGGCGGCGTCATCGTTTTGGTGGCTGAACTTCCAGAAGGTCATGGAAACCAGGATTTCTACGATTGGATGATTAAGTTTAAGGATTTGAAAGCCTTAGAGGTCGAGGTTAAGCGCAACTTTGTTATGGGCGGGGCCAAGGCGTACTACTACACGAAGGCTTTGCAGAAGGCTCAGATAATTCTCGTTTCCTCAATGCCAGACTATTATGCTGCGACAGTTTTCAAACTTAAGACCGCAAGGGCAGTGAACGATGCGCTCAATCAAGCCTTGACGATTGCTGGAAAGAATGCCAAGGTCTGGACAATGCCTCACGGAAATTACACGTTGCCAGAAGTCAAATTGGTCGCCGAAGAGGGCCATTAGGATGAAATTGTTGAAGCCGCCAAGACTTCGTGGCGGTGACGCCGATGGATAGGGCAAGAGTTCGGATAGACGAGTTATACGTGAACTAGCTTTAACTTGGGAAAAGCGTTTAAGCTACGTTGAAGTCTAGGCTTTAAGGTTTGTTGGAGTCGAAGAAACTTGCAGGGCACGTACAAGCTGCGAAAATTCGGGGTGAACGACTTGGCAAGCGTCACACACATTAATGAGGTGTGTCTTCCAGAAAACTACACCGACATCTTTTTCGTAGACTTGTACCGCAAGTTCCCTGAGACCTTTATTGTCGCAGAAGAAGATGGCACGGTCGTTGGTTACATCATGTGTAGGGTTGAGGTTGGCTTTTCAAACTTCGGCCTCAGCGGCCTCGTCAAGAAAGGACACGTTGTTTCCATTGCAGTTCTGCCTGAACACAGGCGCAAGGGCATAGGAGAGGCTCTGGTAGCCCAAGCCATGGAGGGCATGCGAGCTTACAGCGCGAAGCAGTGCTATTTGGAAGTCAGAGTTACTAATGAAGAGGCAATTGCTCTTTACAAGAAGCTGGGTTTCGAAGTCACCCGCACGGTTCACGGGTACTACGCAGACGGAGAAGACGCCTTCGTGATGAGCCGAGAGCTACAATCAAAAAACAAGTGAGCCGGGCTAGATGAGCATCTGTTCTGCCCTTTCATTCGCGTAGTTAATTGCCTGCAGAACAGCCTTTGCTAGTCCCAAAAGCTCCAGCATCATTGCAATGACGAGAAACAATCGAAGGTCAACCGTCAGACTTAGGCTTCCAGAGGCGTACTCGAAGATTCCGGCGTTGAGGAAAAAGACCAGATAAATCATAACAAACAGAGCTCTTGCCCCGTTGAAAACATGCTGAAAAAATGTTCCTGAAGCCAGATCGCTAATAATCATTAGCACAACGTAGACTATGATGAAGGTTTGGATCATCTGCTGCAAGCTAGGGATTATCGATGAAATCGGCGCTAGCAACTGGATCACAATGGCATAAATCACAAATACTATCGTGGCCTTGACTGCTGCTTTGACGACTTTGAGAACGTTTTTCCGAATTCCTTCTTTAGGACGGTTTTCTTCAGTCGCCATGAACGGCAATCTCCTGTTCATAATTGAAAAAGGTAGTGACGAAATAAACTTCAAGATGTACGATGGGCCCTGCAGCTAATGGGACGTAGACTTCAAGGTTTCCATCGTAAGGTGAGTCCTGAGCCACTTGGAGGCTAACCTGACCTTCGCCAATCAGCTCACCAGCATTGCTGTAGGCGCGTAGCCATACTGTACCTG
>DASPPK010000051.1:0-11166 GCA_035625495.1 Candidatus Acidiferrales bacterium
GCCCTCCAAACTGGCATACCAAGAGTTATTAACCCACATACCGTTCGAACCAGTCTCATCTCGAACACCAGTTACATTACAACCCTCAACTCCATTCAACAACAAAGCACTGTCAGAAGGTCCACTTCCACTGTTCGCTAATGTGAAATTTGCGATGGTGACGTTGTCTGCCGACCCTGTGGGAAGCCCGCTGGCACTCACTGTCAAAACCGTGCCTACTCCTCCACCGTCGATGATGGTTGACTGGTTATTTTCGCCAATCAGGTTCACAGTCTTGTTTACCACCACATTCCCAGGATACGTTCCATTCTCAACAAATACAGTATCTCCAGGGTTAGCTGCGTTAATCGCCTGTTGGATCGTCGGATAGTCAGTGGGCACAGTTATGACGCTAGGCGATGCTCTTCCTCTCTGTAAATTCAGCCCGGCCGACGCCATTATGCTGAGGATGACGATAAATATTCCGACAAATCTCATTGTTCTTCGCGTAAACATCCCAGTTGAGTCTTATGCTGAATCAGGTCTTTAAGCTTTTCAAACGAAGATAACCGGCTAAAAAACAGGATGCTATAACTTCAAACAGATTTAATAATAATCGTCACTGACCATTTTCCGCTTTTATCCTATATCCTTTCCGCATACTCATAGAACAAATCTGGCTATGCGGAAAAGTCATGGCTGAACCGCAGGCAATTTAGGTTTTGCAAGCAAATGGGGTCAGAGATATTCGTGCCTATCAACATCGAAGGACAAGTGGGAAGTTTGCAAGAAGCAAGGGGGTCTTTGGACTAGATAAGCGCTTTATTGAATAGTCCACAAGGCTTAACAAAGTATGACACATTCATAGCCATCGAAGGAAGAAGGGCATGGGGACAAAACAGGAAAACGATGATGTTGAACGTTTTAACAAGAGGGCAGCGACTTACGAGAATGCGAGTAGTCAGGGTTATTTCTTTGACAGAGTTCAAAGGAAGGTTCTGGGCTTAGCTGGAGACGAAACCATTCCAGAAGTCATTATGGATGTCGGCTGTGGAACAGGAAGATTGCTAAGAAAAGCCAAGCAGCAGTATCCTAATGCCCACTTCGTCGGTGTTGATGCAGCTGAGAAAATGATTGAGCAGGCAAGTAAGCTTCTTCCAGAGGCAGAGTTTCACGTTGCTATGGCCGAAGCTTTGCCTCTGCCTGACAAGTCGGTCGACCTTGCCTTCAGCACTCTTTCGTTTCACCACTGGGCAAATCAAGCAAAAGGCATAAGCGAGGTCGCTCGTGTCTTGCGACCGCAAGGGAGGTTCCTGTTAGCAGACGTTGTCATTCCACATTGGCTGTCGCTGTTTGTTAGGCATTTTAGGTACAACAATCCGGCCAGAATACGTGAAATGTTTACACAGGCAGGGCTAAATGTAGAGTTGCAGCAACAACCATGGCGATGGTCAAGGGTGCTCCTAATAATTACAGGAAGGAAACGTTGACGATAGGTGGTCGTGAATGGCGCGTTCATCAGAACCAAAATCAAAGTCTGAAGGAAAAACGGCCCCGAATCAAAGCAAACAGAAACAAACTTGACTTATCCCAGCAAGGAACTCTAGTTTCTAAGAAGAAGTTTATAACCGACTTTGTGTTCTGGTCTAAGCGCGGGTTGGGTTGAAAATGTGTGAATTCACGGTAATCCTCGATGGAAAAGAAGTGTTCAAAGACGTGGTTTACGCCAAGATGGAAGGCGGCAAGGTGATCCTCCGGGACGTGCTCGGAGAATCTATGCAGTTTAGCAACTGTAGGATCGCAGAAGTTGACGTAAACTCGACACGACTGGTTCTATCGCGTCCATGAGTCGCCCGTACTGGGCGTTAAATGCCTTAGAATAAGCATCGTTCTCTCTTTGTTTCGAAAAGGGAATTGTTGAGAAGCGTTCTGGGTTTTTGAGTTATTGCTTTATTCCGCTTTTTTCGATGATTTTCGGCAGGACCCATTCGAAACCGACGGCCATTAGGTGAAGCCCTGAAGCGTTTGTTGTTCTGCGGATTTCGCCGATCAGGTTGGCGAAGGATTCGATGTTTTCTTCTAGAAACGCTTCCTTGCTCTTTTCTCTTGCTTTTCGGAGGCGTTGCTCCAAGTCAGGTGGAACCTTTATTCCTGGCACGAACTTGATCATCCAATCCATCATGGCTTGCGATTTGAAGGGTGCGATTCCGAGCAGGACGGGCGTTTTGAGGTAGGACACTGCTTTCATGAAGTTTTCGGCTTGTTCTACGCTGTAGACGCATTGGGTTTGTATGAAATCGACTCCGAGTTTGACCTTTCTTTCGATTTTCAGAATTTCAGCTTCTAAGGGGTCAGCGTTGGGTGATGCTCCAATGCCGATGTTAAACTTCGGTGGCTCTTCTATTTTGTTTCCGTTCAGGTCTAGGCCCTCGTCGACCACTTTTCTCAGCATGTAAACCAGCGTTGCCGAGTCCAGGTCGAAGACTGGTTTAGCCTGCGGCATGTCGCCGACCGTCGTGTAGTCGCCTGTTAGGGCCAAAACGTTCTTTATTCCCAGCGTGCCAGCGGCTAACAGGTCGGAAAGGAGTGCTATGCGGTTTCTGTCCCTCGTGGTTATCTGAAAAACGGCTTCTACACCCGACTCTTTCTGGACCAAGTAGGAGGAAACAAGCCCGTTGAAAAAACCGAAGGCCGTTGGATTGTCAGTCACGTTGATCGCGGCAACGTGGCCCTTCAAGACCTTTGCGCTTTCAATAACCTCGTGAAGGTTCGTCGTTTTCATCGGTTCAAGCTCGCCCGTGAACACGAACTTACCCTCGTTGAGTTCCTTCATCAACTCGCCATAAGCTTCTCTCGTCACGCTTTTGCCGGGCTCCCCTTTCATCTCCGTCTTCGCCTTCTCTGCGAATGTTTCCATTGCCAGTTCCCGCGGGTGCTCGGAGACCCTGTAGTCTTTAGGTATCCTGAACTTCTTGAAGACTTCCAGTTCGTTTCTTTCTTTCAGCCGGTTGTAAATCAGAACCCATGCGCAGTCGTGTTTCCAGCCTCCTGCCTCGCATTTTCCCTTCACCTGTCCTCCGCACGGTCCATTGAGAAGGCCTTTGGCGCACCGAGTTATCGGACATATGGAGCCCGTTTCGCCGAGGAGGCATTCTCCGCACGCTCTGCACTTCTCGCGCATTGCCTCGTTGTCTCGATCCTGTGAGCCGAGGAAAACCGTGTCTTGCGCAGGATAAATCGGAATGTTCGGAAAAACCTCTGCCAACGTCTGAACGCCGACGCCGCATGCCAGAGACAGCACGGCGTCGAAGTCCTTCACTTGCGGCGTCAGGGTTGTGTTAACTTCATAGTTGTCACACTGTTTGCCCATCGTCGTGGGTGCACACTTGAACTCTTTGCCGTTGAGTTTTCCACCCATTTCAACGAGCATCGCGAAGGTCTTCGCTTCTCTTAACCCCCTCGGAGGAGTTGTACAGCCATCGCAGCCAACGACAAGAATTCTCTTGTTCTGTCCTAGCAGACGCAGTATTTCCTCGAGGGCCTTTTCCTTTGTCACAATCATTCTTTTACAGCCACCTTCATAGACGACGAATCTATTTTTTCCACAAATGACCTCACATGACTGTCCAAGTCACCCACGTTCTTCGGGGACACGAAGCACATTTCCAGTCTCTCAGCCATGCCCACTTGGGCCAGCAGCTTTTTCAACGAAGCGACCCGCTGCTCAGCTTCCTCGTTTCCCTTTTCCAGTTTGCACTCGTCCTTCTTGCAGGCTGCAACGAGAACGCCGTCGAAGCCAAGATGAAACGCTTCGAGTATGTGCAACGTATCCACTCTGCCCGCGCATGGAAGTCCTTCAAACACGACATTCGTCGCAGTTTTCCGTGGCAGGTCAAAGTCCGAAAACTCGCTCCATTGACAACCCAAGACTAGAATGACAGGTTTCTTGTTTTTCTGTCTCATTCTCGGAATAAGCGAGCGATAATTGCGAATCTGCTGGGAGATGGTTTCGTACTCGAAACCGTCCAGTTTGATGGCAAGAGCTGGACAGACTGCCACGCAGGCTCCGCAGCCTGAACAACTCTTCAAATCTAGCTGCGGCACTTTTGAGGCTTCCATTTTTATCGCGCTGAAAGGGCAGACGTAATGGCAGTTTCCACAGCCAACACATCGGTCACTGTCGATGTGCGCCTTTATTGACCGTTTTGTTACAGTCAAAGTGTCCGGCTGAAACCCCAGCTCACTTAACAGGCTCTGAACTAGTACAAGTCTCCGCGTGCCAATCATGCTTCCATTCTTGAACCGGCAATATTTATCCTCGCAGGGCATTATCGCCAGCTTGTTTATTCCTGATGCTAGTGCTTTAAACAAAAATTCTGGTGGCACGCGTCCGACGCATGGCAAAATTACCGAGACGAAATTGTCAAAGTGCCACTTCTCCAACTCGTCCACAGTCACTTTCTCAGATGAACCAGCACCCCGACATGTCAAAAGCAGCTTATCTGAGCCCATCTTATGCATAGTTTTCCCAATGAAGCTCAATAGCGAATCAGCATTGTAATAGACCGTCTCTATGGCCGAAGCTGGGCAAGCGCTGGAACAGATCCCGCAAACTTGGCACTTTTCAATGTCTAACCTAACTTCGCCAGCTTTTTCTTCGTACGATATGGCCTCGAAAGGACAGACAGATGGACAGATCATGCACCTGCCACAATTGACATCACTTATCCTTACGCTGGCTTCCATCGGAATCTTTTCACTCGGATTTTCGCTCATTTCAACCCTTCCAGGCCCAACTTTGGCAGGTAATGGTGATGACAGTTCGGCCCTTCAACATCGGATCGTTTCAAGAAGTTTGATAACAGAGTAGGCCTTTACAGATAAATGTTACTCGATAAACTCGGAAAAACTAATCAAGGAGCAGTGTGCAGTCGCGTTGTCAAAACAAGCCTAGAGCGACTGGAAATATGTTGAAGAAGAAATAGAACGTACCATGAGGCGACGAAGAATGGACACAGCTGTCGATCGAGCACGCATGAACCGAGAATTGTTTCCAACTTTCGTTGATGCACATGTCCATCTCTCAGACAAAGAATATGCAGAATGCATTGATGAAATCATACGGGAAGCTCGCACGGCAAATGTTGTTGCCTTGGTCTCCAACTCTGTTGACCTAGAAACTAGCATCAAAAGCCTAGAGTTGGCTGAAAAATATGCTGGCCTTGTCTATGCTGCTCTGGGAATTCAGCCTGTAAGCGTTGAGCACTTGGCTGAGGATGAGCTTGAAAGAACGCTGAATTTGATTTCGAAGCAAAAGATGAACAAAGCGATGGTTGCAATTGGCGAGATAGGTTTGGACGCAAATCACATGAGCAGTTGGAATGATCAGTTGAGGGTTTTTGACGAAATGTTGCACTGCGCTGAAAGAATGAGATTGCCTGTTATAGTCCATTCAAGGGGTGCTGCTGAACAGGTGATAGATAGGCTTCCATCATACAACTTGGTGAGAGTTCTGCTCCACTTTTTCACCGGCCCATTTGAAGCGTTGTCCAAGGCCCTTGAGAATGGCTATTACGTCTCAGAGGGACCTGCGGCCGTGTACTCCGAAGGAATACGTGAAATCGTGGGAAAAGTCCCAATAACGAGCCTGCTGACTGAAACCGATGGGCCTGTGCGTTTCTACAAACCGCCCTTCAAAGGGAAAAGGACAACGCCCGCTTTTATCCCTGAAGTTGTGAGAGCGATCGCAAAACTCAAAGAGACTAGCGAACACAGCGCTGCTGAGAAGATAGCCGGCAACTTTGAACAGTTCTTCACGTTGAAACTGAGTGTACCATGATAAATCCGTGTTCCTAATGATAAAGAAGGAAACTGGCCAAATTCGGTTTTTCTGAATTAAAGATTGAATTCCCAGTGTCAGGTCCTTGTCCGTTTTAGCGCGCGCGCTTTCAAACGAAGCGCTTTCGACTAGTGGAGAAGCAATGCGATGAGAGGCGCCAAGCCTAAGGCCACTGGGAAGGGCAAACCTGGAAAGATGCCTCTTCTTTCAAGCATCTTGAGGGCGATGAAGGCTCCGACGAGCACGCCTGCGATCGAGGCGACGCAGAGGACAGGGCCTCCATTGGTCAGAACTACCGCCGTGAGCATAGAATAAAAGGTCAGGTCGCCCAGCCCGATCTGGATATCCCTGAAAGACACGCTTAGGCCGCGGAGCTGTTCAAGCCCACTTTCGGCTATTTTTCCGACTGGTCCGCGGTACACGGCGAAGACGTCGTAGGCAGCCAGAAAACTCAGGATCAAAACTGCGCTCAGAATGGGAATTGCTAATCCTAGGAAGGCGCCTAGAGCTCCGCCGAGCAGCAGTATTGCCAAGCTGTAGCCTCTTCCGCGTGCTCGAAAGACTGCCAGGTCGGCTAGCACAGTGATGGGCACTGCCAGGACTAAAACGAGCACAGTGGTGTAGGGAACGGCGAAGATCGATAATGCGGAGTAGAGGTACCACGAGGACAGCAGGAAGGCTGCTGCCGTTATAGCGAAGCCCGTGATGATGGTGACCAACCTGAGGTTCTTGCGTTTCAGCAGCAGGTATATCAGCGAGGCGCCGACTGCTGCGAGAACGACGAAGTAAAGTCCGTTGCCCAGTGAGCCTGCGGTACTCTCAGGAAAAGGCGTGACCGAGTACAGCGATACTGGTGCGACCAGCACTATTGAGGCGCAGAAGACTGCGACAAGTAGACTTGCCACCACTGGCAGCAAATCAATCGGTTCTGCTCTGAACTTTTCATTCATGGTTCTCACCTGGCCCATTTATGGCTGCTTCTGCTTTGGCTGAGCATCTGCCGCAGAACAAGCTGTGTTTCACGTCCGTGTCGTATATAGAGTTGGAAAAGTGCATGACGCAGAACACGTTGGAACAGTGCTCTAAACCCAAAGTGTGTCCAAGCTCGTGAACCGCCTCTTTCACGCTTCTCTCGTGAAACAGTTGCTCGTTTGGGAGGTCTCCGTAGTAATCTGGTCTGAGTCGCCACAGCGAGATCAACGCTGCTCTTCCATCGCAGTCTGCTTGTCCGAAGACAAAGTTCAACTTTGGAGCGAAGACGTCAACATCAGCGACCCCGAGAACCCGGTCGAAGCGACTGTTCTCAGCGTAGCTTCTCACTTTCCTCAGAATAATGACCGAACGGTGCTGCTTTCTCGCCTCGTCGAACGCTTCTTCGGGCAACGGAATCTGCTCGTCGATCATCACGCATTTAGTCTGCGTGAAAATTGTGCCGACGCTCTCCTGAATCCTTTTCGTCGTGTCAGAATCAACCGGGCCGATGCGCAAGACTCCGATTCTCATTTTCTTCGTTCTCTTTAAACCTTGAATGTCTCGCCGGTCTTCGGCGCCGTGGCTTCGAGTCCCAATTCGCTCCGTGCCCATTTTGCCAAGAGTTCACAGTTTCCCTCTGCTCCGTGAACCACGAAGACCCTCGGTTTTCCGCCTAGTCTCTTCAACGCTTCTCGAAGCTCGCTTGCTCCGCAATGGGATGAAAAATCAAAGTGCTCAACGCGCGCCTTGATCTTCCTCATCTTCCCGTCGATGACGCATATGCGTTTCTCAAGCAGCTCCTTTCCAGGTGTTCCAGGAATCTGATAGCTGACCAGAAACACTGCGTTCTCTGACCTTTTCCCCACCTTTGAAGTGTAAAAGACAGCAGGGCCGCCTTTGAGCATGCCAGCCGGCGAGATGATGACGCCGGGCATTCTCGTGGCTTTTCTCCGGTCTCTCCACCCCTCAACCCAGTTGGTGGAGTGTATGGCATCAGCAAAGGTTTTCTCGTCCTTGAGAAACTGGGGGTAGTTCATCATCACCCTGCTCACTTCACGGGCCATCCCGTCAATCGTGACCGGGTGTTCAAAGTGATGCGCCGCCAAAACGCAGGCCAGCTCCTGTGACCTGCCGACTCCGAAGGCTGGAACTAAGACTACGCCGCCTTTTTCCACGACTTCTGTGCATTCGTCCACGAAACGTCTCTCCAGCTCCGACCGTTCAGTGTGGTCTTCATTCGCATACGTGCTCTCGATTATCACGGCGTCGAGGTCCCCGTAACTCATTTTTGCGCCCTCAAGCAGTCTCGTGTTCATGATGTTGAAGTCGCCTGTGTAAAGTAGCCTCTTACCTTCGGCTTCGATGAGCGTCTGTGTGCTCCCTGGAATGTGGCCGGCGTTCCTAAACTGAAACGCCATGTCTCCGATTTTCTGTTCGCTGTCGAAGTCGACGTGCTTGCTGTTCTGCATCATCGACTTGAGTTCCAGGAATTCAAACGGTAGGTAATAGCTGGACAGGTGGATGAAGTCTGATATCAACAACTGATTCAGCTCCATGGTCATCCTGTTCGTGTAGAGCGGTTTCTTCCCTTGAATGTAAAATATCGGAATAGCACCCGAATGGTCCAGATGACTGTGGGAAAGAATTATTCCATCAACATCCTTCGGCGGTATGTGCCTCGGAAAACCAGGTTCATGGTCCAACATCGCCCCATAGTCAAGCAAAACCTGAGTTTTCTCCGTCCTAACCGTTATTGCTATCCGGCCAACTTCCTGAGTGCCACCAAGAAATCCAACCTGTAACTGTCCCATTTCTTTTCAACCGCGTTCTCAGTTAACATGCCCGTGCTGTTTTAAAAGCATATTGACTTTCAACTCGAAAAAGGTTTCACCAAACCCTTCTTAATAGCCTTGAGAACCTCATCAACGTCCAAAGAAGCCTGAATTTCATTACGAACAGTCCACAGTTCATCAACGTTGTGAGCATCGCTGCCCGCAACACCTGGGAGACCCATTTCTTTAGCCAAGTCTTCAGCAAGCTTATTCGCGTGAAGCGACGTGGAACCGTTCAGAGTCTCTATGGCGTCAACAGCGTACAACTTGGCTGCGCTTCCCAGACCATGCTCTCTATACGGGTGCGGAACAATGACCACACCGCCTTTTTCCTCCGCAAAACTGATCACGTCGTTCACGTCCCAGGGTTTGGGAGGAACTTCATCTGTGCCCAGAACTATTAAATCGCCCAGCGGTGTGCCGATTTCAATCCCTGGAATCACAAGAATGTCCGAATACGCAGAGGCCAATTCTCGGACCTTACGATAGCCTTCTACCGTGTTGTGATCAGTTATGGCTATGACTTTGATTGATTGGTGAGAGTAAAGCTGGTCCACCAGCGATTTCGGGTTTATTGACGAATCGAACGAGTATTTTGTGTGTATGTGCAGGTCGGCCTGAATCAAGCTTGTTTCCTCAATTTGTGCGCAGAATTTTCCCTAAGAACGTCAGCAGGGCCTCTTCTGGTTTTTCATCGGTGTTGAAGCATTGAAAACTCACTTTTGTTTTCAAGCAGGCTTTTCTGGAAGCTTTCAGAATCGATTTTCCCCAATTTTCAGAATCGTTGAGCAGTATGACCATCTCATAACCCTTGCGCGCAATATACTCGGCTACTTGGTCTGCAACGTAACAGGCCGTTTCCGCGTCGGCAGGAAGAACGGTCTCATACTGCGAAAGCGGATAGACCTCATCAAGTTCGTAGGGAACTATGCCGAAGGGAGCAGCGTAGAAGCACACGTGGACCTTGCTCTGCTTCGCCCCCAGCATTTCGGCCAATTGACTCTGAAGTTTCCTAAAATCTCTGGACTTGTGAAAAGGCTTCATTCTGGTTTGAGGTGCAAGCAGCAGAATGCTTCCGCCCGGAGGAGCATATCTTCCTGCAAGCCTTTTCCTATGGCGGACAACTTCCGGCCGGTTCAAATCAACGTAGTCAAAGAAGAAGAGTCCGCTATTTTTCACCACGGGATCATTCTTTTCGATGAAATCTTCGTATTTTCCCAGTCTCCTGAGTGCCTGAAGGAGCGACGGGTGTCCATGTGCGCGCATCTGCACGTGTTCCCAAAGTCTGCCTTCCTTTATCGCCTGCTTCACGCGCTTCATCTCGGCGCCACAGACGTAGAGGTTGTGTTCCGCAAGGAACACCTGCCTTTCGGTTGAATGCATCTCAGATGCTTCTTTCGGCGTTGTTCTCGTGCATCTCGGACAAGGGCATGGGAAATACTCCAAGTCACTCAGCCTCGTCGTGCCAGTCTCAGTCATGTAACGATTTTCTTTTGCGAACAGGGAGTAAGCTGCTGAGTCGAAGAAGTCGCATCCGAGAGCCACTGCCAAGGCGAACATCAATGGGTGCCCTGCCCCGAAGAGGTGCAGCGGCCGCTCAACGGGTAAGTTCATCTTCGCAGCCATTATCATGTCAACCAAAACGTCAAACCTGTAACGCTCCATGACTTCAGTGGGGCTTCCCAGCGCGTTTATCTCAAAAGGCAGCTTTCCCATCGCTTTTGCCGATTTGGCCACAAGGTCCAAGTATCTTCCTCCTTGAACTGGACCGACCCAGAGAATGTCGTCTCTAGTTTTCTGTTTGAAAAAGGCCCTTGCACGCTTCAACGTTTCGTTCACAGTCTCGCGTGCATCTTCTTCAGTCACGTTCCAACCCGTCGGGATGTCCAGTATCGTGGCGATGTCTGGTCCTATCGTCTCTTGATACTCAACGATTTCTTTCGGGGTTACTTCCACGTCTCCGTAGACCAGGATCTGGTACGCCCCAGAATCGGTCATCACTGCCCCTTTGAAACCCAGAAAATCGTGCAAACCATTCTTTGATGGCTGGTTCTGCGAGTGTTTTTTGAGTATGTAAGCGTTGGTTATCAGGGCCTCAAAGCCAAACTCTTCACGGATCTTTCTCGGAGAGATCGGTTGAACTGTCGGGTTTACGACCGGAAAAAGCAGAGGTGTCTCGATCGTTCCGCTCTTTGTTTTGAGTCGGCCGACCCTTGCAAGCAAAGCTTTTTCTCTGATTTCAAAGGACATCATCGGACCTTACACAAGACTGACAGGCACAAATATAAAAAACATTCACCGCATACCATTACTGCCTAGGCTGTGTGGTCTGAGTATGAGTCTGAACAAAGTTGTCAAGGAAGAGATTTCCGGCAACGTGGCCAAGTCTTTTGTGGCGCAGATCTCGCGTTTCCACAGGATTCAGGCTTCCACCATGTTTCATGAAGCCGCAGAGTACGTGAAGAGCGAACTGTTAGAGATCGGCTTGAGCGATGCGGCTATCGAACAGTTTCCTGCTGATGGAAAGAAAAAGTACTGGACGTA
>DASPPK010000052.1:0-2568 GCA_035625495.1 Candidatus Acidiferrales bacterium
AGCGGCCACTCTCAGAGCACTTTCACTTTCACTCTACTCTCTCTGATTCTGCCCGCTGTCGTTTGAAGACTAGGCTTTTAACAGGTCTCAGGGTCTTTTCTTCATTGTGGGCTTGACGAGCCTTGCTGTCTACTGAGGAAGTTGGAAGGTACTGCTCAGGTAACTCCCTCACGATTCCAGGAATCTGGAACCCCTCCAGAAAGCACTTCCGAGTTTCGCTTTAGGCTGGAAGACTCGGCAGGCTCAACGTGCAATAATAACTGGCTTGAAAAGAATGTCAGATGAGTGTCTCTGCAAGGAATGTCCTATCTGTGGAAACAGAATAACAGGAGCGAACTACTGCTGCCCAAACTGCAAACTCTGCTTGTGCTTTCAGTGCGGAGTGAAGATTGTGCTGGCTGAACATGGGGCAAAACCCACTTGCCCAAGCTGCGGAAACAAGATGGCCTAGTATTTTCCTGCTCATGCGGACTCTGCGGAGAGGACTTGTTATTACAACGTATGATCTAGAAGACGGTGCTTGACACAAGTCCTATCGCGCGCGTTTAGTTGTCTACGGCTTTATGTTGATGCCGGCTTGTTTAGCCTTGTACTTTGTTAGGAGCGTGAAGAGCTTGAAGAATGGTCTGATGGCGTAGGCTTTCCAGCTTTCGGAAAAAGATATGCCGATCAGGTCGTCTATCCAGTGGAAGTCGTGCTGCAAGCACTTCGTCAGCAGTTGTTCATGCGTTTTTGTCATCTTCGTTTCTTTAAACCAGTCCTCGTTTTTGAGCCTGCCCATCGGCACAAAAAACAGGGGCACTATGAGGCTTCTGCAATCTCTCACGTCGTCGAGCAGTTCCATTGTTTTGATGAGGTCGTCTTCGGTCTCCTCTGGAACGCCCACGATTAGCGTACACGCTGGAACAAGCATGTTGTCATGCATCAAACCCATACCTGCGCGGGCGACTTCTGGCCATTCTTGAGGCTTGAAGGGATAAGCCTTGGCGGGCATAACTTTGGTTGCAAGTTCTGCTGACCCTGTTTCAAGCCCTATTTCAACTCCCCACCAGCGCTGTTTCCGCCTTATTATTTCGGCCACCTGTGTGAAAAGCTTCGGCTTCGCTGCCACCGCCGCGAGGGAACAGTGGCTCCAAGCCATTCCGTCACACTTTTGGAGGACTGCTTCGTGCAGTTTGAGGAGTTTCTCATCGTCTGGAAGAGCCGTTTTTGAACCGTAAAGCATGACATCGTCTTCATGGAGGATGACTCCGCGGTTCCCAGCGTTTAGGTTCACGTCTATTTCTTCGAGTATTTTCTCGATTGGATACCACCTCAACGGTCTCAGTGTCACGCTGCAGAACTTGCAGCCTCTGCAGCATCCACGACCGATCTCCACTAATCCGTTTATTGAAGCGTTGACGATGTTCGGTATCTCTTCGAGGCGCGGCGTCTCTCCAACGCTGACCTCATAATTCGCAGGAAGAGTTTCACCGCTCATTGCGGCTTTGAAAACCTTTCCAACAACGTTCTCAGCTTCTCCCTCGATTATGCAGTCTATGCCGTATTTCTCAACGAACTTCGGCCTGTAGTTAAGCTGCCAGACACCTGGACCGCCCACGATGATTCTTAACCCGCGTTTCTTAGCTTCCTGGACTTCAGGAAGTTCAAAAAGATGGCGGAAATACTGTGCCAAGAACGGTTCTTTCTTCAGAACGGATGCAAGAGTGCTCGACGCAGGCCCTAGACCGAAAGGGTCCATAACGTGTATCCCAAGAACTCTCGCCTTGTGAATCCACGGGCCAAGATGGTCCGGCGTAGCGGTTATAACTTTGAAGCCTTCTTTCAAGAGCTGAGCCTCGATTTTTCTCAGCCCATACGGCGCGGAAATAGGCCTGCCGCCTTCCGTCTTGATTGGCGGAAAGAACAGTCGCCGGTAAATGAAGTCTGGAACAAAGTTTGGTGGAGCACAGGTTCCGAAACCTAGAAACTCGTTCTCACGGTAATCGCTCATCAATGTGCTGTCGGCAGTTAATAGCACCGTATCGTCCAAACTTCTCCTCTCCAAAGTTCTCGTTACGCTTTAGTAAGATGTCCGCTTAGACTTTAATTCTTCCGTTCTTGCCTAGAAAAGTGTATATCTTCCGTGACGCAATAGGCTGAAAGACCATCGGAGAGAAAAATGTTGCAGAAATTATTGGAAGTCAGATGGCACGGCAGAGGCGGTCAAGGAGCATGGACAGCGAGTGAACTGTTCGCCCGAGCGGCCATCGCTGAAGGAAAATACATTCAATCTTTCCCAGAGTTCGGCCCTGAAAGGATGGGCGCACCCGTGACGGCCTTTACAAGAATAAGCACCGAGCCCATAAGGCTACACTGCGCAGTCTACAACCCAGACGTTGTAGCCGTCTTGGACCCGACGTTGCTCAAAACGGTTAAAGTTGCAGAAGGAATGAGCGATGAAGGCGGAAACATCATAGTTAACTCGAAAGAAACTCCATCTGACGTGAGAAAGGCATTGAACACAGACAGGGGAAAAGTCTGGACTGTTCCAGCGTCGGAGATTTCGATGAAAATCCTAGGAATGCC
>DASPPK010000053.1:0-76837 GCA_035625495.1 Candidatus Acidiferrales bacterium
TCCCGTCCAATCGTGGACAAGGGCTGGCTCCCTACAGACCGCCAAGTCGGCACGTCTGGAAAAACTGTGAAACCCAAGCTCTACATCGCCGTGGGCATAAGCGGAGCCTTCCAACATGTTCTAGGGATGAAAAGCTCAGACGTCATCATAGCCATAAACAAGGACCCCAAAGCACCCATCTTCAGCTTCTCAGACTACGGCGTTGTCGACGACCTTTTCAAAGTGATACCTGCATTGAAAAGCAAAGTATATGAGCTTCAAACGAAGAAAACAGGCTCCTAAACGGGAGAAAGAGGATTATGGACTTCAGATTGAACGATGAGCAAAAGGAAATTGTGAAGGCTGTCCGAGAATTCTGTGCGAAAGAATTCACTCCGGAACTTGCATTAGAGTTGGACCAGAAAGAAGAGTTCCCAATGGCCCTCTATAAGAAAGCCGCGCAGCTCGGTTTCACAAGCATGCGAATACCGCAAGAATATTGTGGACAGGGATACGGAGTTTTCGAAGATTGCCTCGTGGTTGAGGAGATGTGCCGTGCAGATCCAGGCCTCGGAGTTGCTGTCTCGCTTGGAAACTTAATGGTCCCGGACGTGTTGCTGAAACACGGGAATGAAGAGCAAAAGAAGAAATACATCACGCCCTTGGCAACAGGTGAGCACATAGCTGCAGCAGCCTTCACGGAACCCGAACATGGCAGTGACATTACGCGTATGGATTCAACAGCTGTGAAGACAGGCAGCGAGTGGACAATATACGGTGCGAAGGAGTTCATAACAAACGCAACAACAGCAGACACTTTCATATTACTGTGTCAGTCAGATCCCAACGCGCAACCGTCGCACAGGGGACAGAGCCTTTTCTTGGCGGAAAAAGGGATGTGTGGCTTAGAGGCAACGAAGCTGCACGGCAAAATGGGCATCAAACCATGCGTCACCGGTTCGCTTTCCATGGCTGACCTAAAGGTTCCAGAAGCCAACGTCGTAGGCGAACTCTGCAAGGGTTTCTACTACACTCTTGAGCTTTTCGACGGAACCAGAATCACCGTGGCCGCCCAAGCAGTCGGCATGGCTCAAGGCGCTTTCGAACGGGCTCTAGCCTACGCGAAAACGAGAAAACAGTTCGGTCAACCAATAATCAACTTCCAAGGAATCGGCTTCAGACTTGCAGAGATGGCGATGAAGATAGAGTCAGCTCGACTGATGATGTACAAGGCAGCTTGGCTCTATGACAAAGAGAAACCGAACGCCGTTGCAACGTCAATGGCCAAAGCGCACGCGGGCAGGGTAGCCATGGAAGTCACAGACGACGCGATCCAGATTTTCGGAGGCTACGGGTACTTAGCGGACTATCACGTCGAACGCTATCACAGATGTGCCAAGATAACGGAGATCTACGAAGGAACTAGTGAAATGCAGAAGTACACGATAGCCAACAGTCTCATGAAACAGCAATAACAGATTCTATTTTTCTCCATTTCTTTCAGAGTGCACGCGTAGATTTCACATTCAAAAGCCTTATTACGGTTCTTCTAGCAATTCATTAAATGTTTCAGGAGGAATCCTTTGGCAACAGAGAAACTGAAAAGAATGGCAATAATTGGCTCGGGAGCAATGGGCCACGGCATCGCTGAAATGCTTGCGATGACGGGATACGAAGTAACAGTCGTTGACGTAAGCGATGACCTTCTCCAGAAGGGCAAGGAGAAAATCAAGTGGAGCTTGGACAAATTTGTTGAGAAGAAAAGAATCAGACAAGAAGACGCTGACGCTGCGCTGGCGCGAATAAAGACGACCACTAGCTATGAACAAGCCGCCAAGGACATAGACCTGGCCATCGAAGCAGTGCCAGAAAGAATGGACCTCAAAAAGAAAGTCTTTGCCACGCTGGATTCGACGGCGCCGGCAAATGCAATACTCGCGTCCAACACGTCAACACTGAGCATAACAGAAATGGGCAAGTCAACCAAACGCCCAGATAAAGTCGCTGGAATGCACTTCTTCAACCCGCCGATAATGATGACGCTGGTTGAAGTCATTAAAGGAGAAAACACGAGTCAAGAGACAATTACAACACTTTCGGAACTTGCCAAGAAACTGGGAAAAACTCCGATAGTGGTGAGAAAAGACGTGAGAGGCTTCATCGTGAACCGCGTCCTCGGAGCAACGTTCAACGAAGCGTTCTGGGCCTACGAGCGGGGAGAAGCAACCAAAGAAGGAATAGACTCTTCAGTCAAGTATACGGGCGGCTTTCCGATGGGGTGGTTCGAACTAGCAGACTTCGTGGGTCTTGACATTGCCTATGAGGTCGGCAACATCCTCTACGAAGCTTACGGAGAACGCTTCAAACCATGCGCAAAAGTGGTTGACCCTCTCATAAAGGAAAAGAAGTTCGGCCAGAAAACGGGGATAGGATTCTATGACTGGACGAAAGGCCGACCGAGAATACCCTTCAATTTGGCAGATGAGTATGACGTGGAAAGATCATGGGCAGTTGCTGCAAACGAAGCCGCATGGATCATCAATGATGACGCTGCAGACCCAGAAGACATCGACGCTGGGATGAAGTTGGGCACCTTCTGGCCTTCAGGTCCATGCGAATACGCAGACCGTATGGGCTTAGACGCAGTTGTCAACAAGCTTAAAGAGCTATATGGCAAGTACAATATGGAAATGTACAAGCCGTGTCCCTTGCTTGAAGAGTACGTCAGCAAGGGCTGGACTGGGAAGAAAGTTGGAAGGGGGCTCTACAAATGAAGTTTGATTTAACAGAAGAACAGGTCCACATCAAAAACGCCGTGCGAGAATTCTGCCAGAAAGAGTTCAAGCCAGACCTGGCGCTAGAATTGGACAAGAAGGAAGAGTTTCCGATGGAACTATACAAACAGGCCGCTAAACTGGGTTTCACAAGCATGTCCTTCCCAGAAGAGTACGGAGGACAAGGCTTCGGCCTCGTTGAAACCTGCTTAGTCATCGAGGAAATGTGCCGAGGAGATTCATCTCTCGGCGTTGCTATCTCAAGTGGGAACTTCGGCAGCGAATTTATCATGACTAAAGGAAGCAAGGAGCAGAAGGAAAAGTATCTACCTCCGATTTGCAGGGGGGAGTTCATGTCTTCCGCGGCCTTCACCGAACCTAACGTCAGCGGAAGCGACATAAACCACATGGAAACCACGGCGACCAAGTATGGTAACGAATGGTGGATAAACGGACCTAAGACCTTTATCACAAACGCCACAGTAGCAGATTTTATAGTCGTCCTGACTCAAACAGACACGAAGATTAGGCCCACGCATCGCGGCGAAACATTGTTCGTGGTTGACAAGGGAACACCTGGTCTTGAAGCCACTAAACTGCACAACAAGATGGGAATCAGGGCATCCGTAACGGGAGAGCTAAACTTTAGCAACGTGAAAGTGACAGACTGGAACATAGTCGGAGAACTGAACAAAGGATTCTACTATTCCATGGAATTCTTCGACAAGACAAGAGTAGGCGTTGCAGCGCAAGCCATAGGCATGGCCCAAGGAGCATGGGAAATCGCTTTCAAATACGCCAAACAGCGAGAAGCTTTCGGCATGCCGATAATGCAGCATGAAGCAATAGGGGTCAAGTTAGCAGAGATGGCAACAATGATCGAAGCCGCCAGATTACTCACGTACAAGGCTGCAACCTTGGTTGACGATGGAAAACTCGATGCCATGGCAACAGCCATGGCCAAATACTACGCGAGCCACGTTGCCATGGAAGCAACAAACACTGCAATCCAAACCCTAGGCGGATACGGATACTTCGGCGAATACCGCGTTGAAAAATACCACAGAGACGCAAAAATAACTGAAATCTACGAAGGAACAAGCGAAATCCAAAAGCTGCAAGTCCTCAAATATCTCCTCGGCAAGTATTAGAGGGGCACATAAAAAAAACATATATGCGGATGAAACAAACAAACAAGCAGGTGAAAAAGTTTGAGCAAGAACTACGAAACGCTCAAAATAGAAAGGGAAGAAAACACACTGTGGATCATACTTAACAGGCCCCAACGTCTCAACGCTTTCAACGCCGTCTTGATCGAAGAGCTCTGGGACATTCTCAACACGGCAGAAAGCGACCCAAGCATCAAATGCGTCGTGATAACGGGCGAAGGCGACCGCGCCTTCAGCGCGGGCGCAGACTTAACCATGATGAAAGGAACTCCTGTCTACGCCGAAGAAGCTTCGAGGAAAGGACAGGAGACTTTTGGAAAGATTGAAGAAATGTCTAAACCAGTTATCGCTGCCATTAACGGTTACGCTCTTGGCGGTGGCCTCGAACTTGCAATGGCGTGCGACATCAGGATAGCAGCTGAACATGCCGAACTTGGAAATACAGAGATAACTTTGGGCTTGATCCCAGGATGGGGTGGAACGCAGAGACTCGTCAGAATAGTTGGTCTAGCAAGGGCTAAGGAAATGGTGATGCTTGGAAGCAGGGTTAAAGCCGATGAAGCACTGAAAATAGGTCTGGTACACAAAGTTGTCCACTACGAGAAGCTAAAAGACGAGGTCAGGGCAACCGCTAGGGAGCTTGCCGAACGGCCCCCCATAGCCATGAAATATGCGAAGCACGCAATGAACTTTGGAACACAAGTGCCTCTGGAAGCTGGGCTACGGCTAGAGGCAGCATTATTTGCGCTCACATCCTCGACAGAAGACCTCAAGGAAGGGATAGAAGCTTTCTTTTCCAAGCGAAAGGCCGAATTTAAAGGCAAATAGCTTTAACACACTTTTTCACTTTACATGCGAAGGTTACGAGGAGTGGGTTTGAAGTGAAAAATGTTGCCGTCATAGGAATCGGCAGTTCGAAGTTTGGAGCAAGAAACGATGTGACGATCTCGGAACTTGCCTTTGAAGCAGTAAGACCGTGTCTTGAAGACGCTGGCTTAGCTGCGGGCGACATTCAGTTTGTGGCCCTAGGGTCTGTTGGATCAGGCGCTTGGTATGAAGAGCTTCTTCCAGCAGTGGTCGTTTCAGAATACTGCGGGATGACAAGAGCAGGGCTCGTACGATGCGAAGCAGCGTGCGCAAGCGGGAGCGCAGCGTTCTTCACGGCTTATTCTGCTATTGCCAGCGGTCAAGCAGATATAGCTATGGCGATGGGCGTCGAGAAGATGAGGGAAATCGATTCCGCAACAGCGATGGAATGGATAGGTCGAGCGGGTTATTATCTCTGGGAGTTCCACAACTTCGGAGTAACATTCCCAGCATACTATGCGTTGTATGCAAACGCTCACATGGCCAAGTACGGAACAACTGAAGAGGACATGGCTCTCGTAGCCGTGAAAAATCACAAGTACGGCTCCATGAACCCGATCGCTCACCTTCAGAACAAGGTCACGGTTGACGACGTTCTGAACTCTATGGTCATCGCCTCGCCCTTAAAGCTCTTCGACTGTTGCCCCTTGACTGATGGAGCATCAGCGCTAGTTCTTGCATCTGAAGAAAAGGTGAGGGAACTGAAAATCGACACGCCGGTATGGATCGCAGGCATCGGCTACTCTTCAGGAACCGCAAACCTTAGCAAACGATCAGACTTCGTGGGTTTAGAAGCAAGCGTACTAGCTTCAGGGAGAGTTTACAAAGCTACGGGTATAACGCCGAACCAGGTTGACTTCGCAGAAGTACACGACTGCTTCACCATAGCTGAAATAATGGCGTACGAGGACATTGGATTGTGTGCGAAGGGTGAAGGGGTCAGGCTCCTGCGAGATGGACAGACTGAAATCGGAGGAAGAATCCCTGTGAACATGGACGGAGGGCTGAAGTCGAAGGGACATCCGATTGGTACGACAGGTTGTGCAATGATGTACGAGCTCACGAAGCAGTTGAGGGGAGAGGCTGAAAGAGGCAGGCAGGTGTCGCTGAAGAACAACATTGGTCTGGCACATAACGTAGGCGGAACGGGACACTACTGCTACGTGACTATCCTGCGGAGGTGAACAGAATGTCCGCGATGCCCTCAATAAAATCCAGAGAAATAAAGATTGTACAAGAGATACCGATTAGCAAGGATCTGAAGTTTTACGAAGGCCTAAGAGAGGGGAAAGTCTACGCGACTAGATGCAAAGACTGCGGAAAAATCTATTTCCCGCCGAACGTCGACTGTCCTGAATGTCTGTCTACAGGGTTGGAGTGGATTGAGCTTAGCAACGAAGCAGAAATCGAAACGTTCACGCATGTAATTGTGAGGCCGACCACTTTCCAGCAAAACAAACCGTACACCGTTGCCATAGGAAGGTTGAAGGAAGGTGTGAAAGTGCTTGCGTGGCTAACGGGATTCAAGCTTTCAGAAGTGAGAGTTGGCATGAAAGCAAAGCTGGTGGCCAAGGTCACAGCCGAAAAAAACGCAACTTACGAGTTTGTGCCTATTCAGCCAAGATAACCGTTGGGCTTGGAACTTCCAACTTCCAAGCTTTTTATCCATTCCATCGTTTTGGTTACCAATTCATCCTCTTTACCCTCGTAACTGTGATTTGCCCCTTTTATCACCAATAGGGTCTTAGGATCATTCGCGCATGAATAGACATCTTGGGCCTCATCTAGGCCGTGGATGTTGTCTGCATCGCCAATGACGATCAGCACAGGCAAATTCTTCAGCTTCTGAATCACGTTACACTCGTCCAGTTTCATGAGTTTTCCACGGACATCTCTCAAACGCAGATCTAATCCGAAAACTTCCATCTTAAATACTTGTGAAACGTCGAAAACTCGGTCAAGCTGAGAGAAGAGAAGAAACGCAAAAAGACCCCGTCTGCCCCTTGTGCGCCTTATGAACTTCTTAACGTTGTAATCGTGGTTCTTAGGCGGAGACCACAATGCGAGTCCCTTGATTCGCGCATTGTTCTGAACAGCGTAGAGTGACACCGCAGCGCCCAAGCTATGGCCAACGACAAAGATGCTGTTAGGCAAAACTTCTTTTTTCGAGGCCAGATAACTCAAAGCGCATTTCACGTCCTGTTGCTCTCCCAAACCGTAATCAAACTGTCCAGTGCTCTTCCCGACTCCGCGAAAATCGAAATTCAAAGATAGAAACCCAGCTTGACAAGCAGTCTCAGCTAAGCGAGTGTAAATGCCGAGCCCGTGATAGCCTCGTGCATCCATGAAGTGACAAACAAGCACGGCAGGAGCCGGAACAACGTCAGGAATATGCAATTGCGCGTACAGCCTCGCATTTTCACACAATATTGATACTTGCTCGGTCTGCACACACTTTCCTTCCGCTGAATTGTCTCTGTGAGCTTAGATATTTCAAGCACTTACCCTTTTTCCTTTTCCATGTTTACCCTAGCGCAAAGCTCGAGCAAACTTCAAAACTCGCAGCGAAAGGCGTTCAGCTCAAACACCTGATTTATGATGGGGTGCACCTAGGCGAAACCGTAAATGTTTCCTCGTACAGGCCGTACGTTTGGCTCAGTTTAAGATCATTGTGGGTTATTCTTGCCACATTCGTGCTAAGGTTAATTTGTTAAGGTCCAGTGTTACTCTAGATAACGATGGATAACGCAGCCATCCGTCACTCTTCTCTTTAGAAATGAAAGCCATGGGAAAAGGTGCAATAGTGATAAGCTATTCGTGGAAAATATTATTACTTCCTTACGTAGCCAATATGTAACGGTGGGGCTGGTTATGTCCGCAAAGAAAAAAAAGGAAAGAGAAAAGCCAATTAAAGAGGAACCGGCTGAGAAGCCATGGTTTAAGTTTTGGCCTGAAGGAGTTCGGAAGCACATAGATTTTCCCGAAATTCCGCTTCACGGACTGCTTGCCGAGACAGCCGAAAAGTTCCCTGAGCAAACAGCCATAGTTTATTTCAACAAGAGAATGACTTACCGCGATCTCAAACAATTTTCAGATAGGTTTGCGACCGCGCTGGACGGTTTAGGCGTGAAGAAGGGCGACAAGGTTGCCATTTTCTTGCCGAACATACCTCAATTCATTATCTCCTATTACGGCATCTCCGAGATCGGGGCTATCGCGACCGCCATAAGCCCGTTGTACAAAGAGCGAGAAGTTGCGCATCAGATGAACGATTCTCAGGCAGAAACAGTAGTAGTCTTAGATGCACTCTACCCAACGTTAGAAAAAGGGTTGGCAAGTTCCAAGGTTAAAAGGGTGATTGTAACGAGTTTCAAAGAGTACATGCCTGCGGGCACGGCTTTTCTGGGTTCATTGCTGAAGAAGATTCCTTCACACAAGGTTGCGCATGGACCTAATGTTCACTTCTTCCAAGAATTGCTGAGCAAGTATGAGCCAAATCCACCAAAAGTCAGCGTCAACCCGCATGAGGACCTCGCAGCCCTTCAGTACACAGGCGGAACCACGGGCATAGCAAAGGGAGCAATGTTGACTCACATGAACCTTGTCTCAAACGCGGTCTGCTGCGCTGAGTGGCTCAGAGGAGTAAGAAGCGGGGAAACATTCCTAACCGTGTTGCCTCTTTTTCATATCTACGGAATGACGACGGGCATGAACACTCCGATCTATTTGGCTGGAGGAATGATCATGCTACCCCGCTTTGACGCCCTAAGCACATTTCAGGCAATCCAGAAGTACAAGGTCACAATCTTCTGCGGTGCGCCAACAATGTATTCGATGTTGCTTGCTCATCCAGATTCTAACAAGTATGACTTGAGATCAGTTCGTTTCTGTATTTCAGGCTCAGCTCCTCTTCCTCCTGAGGTTCAGAAGAATTGGATGAAAGCGACAGGCGGGGTTCTTGTAGAAGGCTATGGACTTACAGAATCCTCACCAGTCACTCACTGCAACCCCCTTGACAAGTCATTTAAAACCGTTAAGGTAGGTTCCATAGGCTTACCGTGGCCAAATACCGAGGCAAAGGTCATGGACATGGAAATCGGAGAAAAAGAGCTCGCGACGGGCGAGACTGGGGAAGTAGTGGTTAAGGGTCCGCAGGTCATGAAGGGGTACTGGAAAATGCCTGAAGAAACTGCCTCTGTCCTTCGAAACGGGTGGCTCTTCACAGGCGACATAGGTAGAATGGATGAAGACGGCTACTTCTACATCACAGACCGGAAGAAAGATCTGATCAAGTACAAGGGCTACAGCGTATACCCGAGAGAGGTTGAAGACGTAATCTATGAACATCCTGCAGTGAAGCTCTGCGCAGTCGTAGGCAAGCCCGACCCAGTTGCAGGCGAAATCCCTAAAGCATTCGTCGTGCTGAAAGAGGGAAAAACAGCAACAGCAGAAGAGATCAAAGAGTTCGTCAACAGCAAGGTAGCGCCGTACAAGGCTGTGAGAGAGGTTGAATTCCGAACCGAGCTGCCGATGACCCTCGTTGGCAAGGTGCTCAGAAGGGTGCTTCAAGAAGAGGAAAAGAAGAAACTCGAGAAAACCTGAAAGCCAGTGCTAGCTGAGCTCACCTATACTGGCTCATTGATTTTCTTTCCTGTTTTCTTTGTCCACTCAGCGACGGGCACTGCAAATTGTTTCTCCACTTCAGGCCTGTGAATGCTGTTGTAAGTGCAGAAGCACCGTATTTTCCCGTCGGGAGTTACATAGTGGATCCCGCATTTCTGAACGCGGTCCAAGTCGATGTTCCACACGTCTTGAAAATGCATTATTCCGATCATGACTATGCGCTGCATCAATTCTCCCAATGCCTTGTAACTTCCCTTTGTCACAACATTCCTGATCAAACCTCTGACAAAGTCAGATCTGGCCATGGGTAGCAACTTGACCATCTTCATTTTAGCCATCGTCTTCTTGCCCTTAGCTCCAGAGTAGTAAACATCCCAGAACACTTCGGCAAACTTGTCAACATCCACGTAACGCATGATAGGCTTGTAAGAGCCGTCCTTGTCCACGACCAAGAATGTTGCTGCTCCACACATAGGATGCATAGTAAACTCTGGATAAGGCCTGTTTTTCACTTGGCCCATCCCCTTGGAGATTGGGACAGGCCAGTTCACCGGTCTCCAGTCGAAACGACCTACTGCACCTTTCGTCTGCTTCTCAATCTCGTTAATGGTGTCAGGAATCGTTATCCTCATATTTCGCATTTCTTCTTTCCTAGCCTTGCCTGCCATCGAAACAGGCTGAATGTTGACGCACCTGACAACATCATGGTTCTTGACTGCGAAATCGATGATCTCTCCAATGTCCTTGTCGTTCACGCCTTTCGCATAAGTAACAACCAGAACAATAGAGTGTAACCCGATTTTCCGCGCGTTCTCTAGGACCTTCAGCTTTATCGGAATCATGTCACCCCTAGCTCGAGTTTTCTTGTAAATGTCCTCCCTTAACCCGTCAAACTGAAGGTACAGCGTGCTCAAGCCGGCGTCGAGCAACTTCTTGAAATAGTCAACGTCTTCTGCGATGCGGATGCCGTTTGTGTTGACTTCAACGTGATCTATTCCGGCTTTCTGAGCTTCTCGAATCAAGTCGGGCAAATCATTCCTCAAAGTCGGCTCCCCGCCGCTGAACTGCAGAGCGTTACACGCCCAAGGGCTGTTGGCTCTAAGCAGCCTGATCATGTCCACAATCTGGTCGTACGAAGGCTCATAAACATAGTTTGTCACTCCAACATAGGCAAAACATACAGGGCAAGCCATGTTGCACCTGTTCGTTACGTCTATGATGCCCAAGATCGTCGGCGTCTTGTGCTGAGGGCAGACTCCGCAGTCAAATGGGCATCCTTTGGCTGTCTTTGTGTGCGGGTTTTCCAGGCCACTCCCCCAGTACCGCGCGTTATACCAATTGTCATAAAAATACTTGAACAGCTCAGCGTCTCCCCAGTAAACGTCCTCAAACTTTCCATGCTCAGGACAGGTCTTCTCGAGGTAGATGACGCCGCCTTCCTCGTAAATCCTCATTGGAATCCTCTGGAGACACTCTGGACACAAGCTTGTTGAAATAGTTTCAAACTTCTCAGATTGTTGAGTGTTCATCATGTGATCTCTCCCTCAAATTTCGACAAGTACGTAAGCATTCAAGCCGTTTATAAAGCATGGAGTAAGCGATTACACACCTAGTGAGAGCCAGCAAACTAAGAAAGGGTCTGAGATGAACTGCCAGTCTGCGAGGAGCTTTTCTTGGGTTCTTCCAGCATCAAATAGAACGGCAAAGACGCAACAAAGAGCAACGCTGCGACCCCGCATGACACTATAGCGTCAGAATTGGTGGAATTCCAGACGTAACTACCCGCGCTAGGTCCGATAGTCAAACCTGCGCCATTGAGGCTCTGAGTAATACCTGAGGCACTTGCTCGTCTATGCTCTGGAACTAGATCCATTAGCCACGCTGAAATCGCAGGTGAACTAATGTTTCCTATGGCGCTTATTCCTCCCATTATCAAGGAGAAGTCTAAAAGTGATCCGCTGAAACCTAGGAGCAGGGCCAAAGGGGCACCCAAAAAACTGAACAGCACGAGAGGTTTTCTTCCAAACTTGTCGGCAAGCTTCCCGCCTGGGATCTGGACAAGCCCCGTAACAAGGCTGGATGACAACGATAAGACTAGACCGTACTCGGCAGGAGCAGCCCCAAGCTTGAACAGTAGCATGCCATTCAACACTGGATTGATGAAACCATTCAACAACCCGTTCATAAGATTTGTTAGGCTGAAGATGAAGATCACACGTCTAAAAGATAAGCTCAGTTTCATGCTGGCTTTTTGTACTTCTGTGCCGTTTTTCCCATTTTTGTGCTTCTCGACTTTTTTGCTTTTCAGAAATGAGGCCAAGAGCAAACCGATGATGCTGACGAGCACCGCAATGACGAAGGGCGTCTGCAACGTCACATATTGGGCTGTGAATCCAGCTATCAATGGCCCAGCTATTCCGGCTGACACCCATGAAAGGTTGAACATGCCATACGCCATCCCTCTGGATGACTGTTCACTGCAGTCAGCAACCAAGGCCGAAATAGCCGGACTGGAGAACCCAGTTGCAAAAAATTCGACAAAATTGGCGGCATACAAGAAGTACAGGTTTGGAGCAATAACAAACATTCCGCATCCCGCGGCCAGAACTCCGAAGGACATGATCACAACGGTTCTCTTGCCCAATGAATCGGCTGCAAAACCTCCGACAAAATATCCCACAGTGGCTGCTGCATAGCCAAGCGAAAACATTATGCCCAAGGCTTCCATAGTTGAAGCTTCGACGCCTCCGACGAACAATTTCGTCAAGTAGGCCCTCGGTGTAGGAATCAAATTGGTGGAAAAAGTGAACAGAAAGTTTACAGTCCATAAAATCAGAAAAATTCGAGACCTGTAGTCAAAACCGCCGTTCAAATAACGGAAGCTCCTTGAATATTTCCATTGCCCCTGCTTGTTTAAGGACGAAGCACTGACTGTTTTTCATTCTCAAGCCTTCGCTTCGCAATGAACGATTATAATCCTAAAAAGGGAAACTCACGTGGCGTAATCACAACTTGTTATTAAAGTTGTCCTGTCAAAATGTATATGAACGGTGGTCTCGCAATAGACTGAAGAGATGTGCCATAGTGCGGCTGAGGGTTAAAGTTACAGGAATCGTTCAAGGCGTGGGTTTCCGCCCCTTCATCTATCGAACAGCAGTTCATCACGGCCTTACTGGCTACGTTAGAAACCGAGGTGACGCTGGCGTAGAAATACTCCTAGAAGGCAAAAAACAGGACATCAGCGATTTCTTAAAGAATCTGAACATGAAGAAGCCACCTCTTGCTCAAATCCACGAAATCATAACTGAGAAAATCGAAGGCAACAACGAATACTTGAGATTTACAGTCAAGAAAAGCTCTAACGAAACCGAACTTTCGGGTTCAGTTATACCGCCTGATATAGCAATCTGTGACGACTGCCTAGGAGAGCTCCGAAACTCCGAAGACCCAAGATTCGATTACTTCTTTATCACGTGCACCAACTGCGGTCCAAGGTTCACGATAATCGAAAAACTGCCGTACGACCGAGAGAACACAACGATGTGCGAGTTTCCAATGTGCGGCTTTTGTCTGAAGGAATACCATGACCCGGTGAACAGGAGGTTTCACGCCCAAACCATAGCATGTCCCGAATGCGGACCACGAGCCTACCTAACGACACGGAACGGTGAACTCGTTGAACACAAGGACCCAATCCGCGAAGCAGGCAGACTCTTGTCCAAGGGTAACATCTTGGCAATCAAAGGTTACGGTGGCTTTCACGTCGCAACGTCGACAACTGAAGACAAACCCTTGGTCAGGCTTAGACTGGTAAAGCATAGAAGTCAGAAACCCTTCGCCATAATGGCTCGAAGCTTGGACGCAATAAAAACCTTTGCAGATGTAAGCAAGAAAGAAGCGAAACTCCTAACTTCGTACTCCCGCCCAATAGTTTTGCTCAACAAGAAAAATGATTTCCCTCTGTCTGACTTGGTTGCTCCCAGACTGCACAACGTCGGCGTGATGCTGCCCTACACGGGACTTCATTACATGCTTTTCGACAACGTGAAAGATGCTGCCTTCGTGATGACAAGCGCCAACTCACCTAACCAACCTATAATCAAAGACAATGAAGAGGCCCTGAAAGGTCTATCTGGCACAGTCGATTATTTCCTGTTTCACGACCGACAGATAGCCCACAGATGCGACGACTCAGTATTGCGTACCCACGGTCAAAACACTGTTTTCATAAGACGCTCAAGAGGCTACGCCCCAGCTCCTTTAATGCTAAGAGAAAAAGCAAAGCACTGTGTGCTGGCCTTAGGCGGGGAATTGAGCAACACGGCATGCGTGCTCAATGGGAACAAAGCTTTCATTTCACAACACATAGGCGATGCGGAAAACGTGGAAACCAGACACTTTCTAGAAACAGCGGCCGAACATTTGATCCGCCTCACGAACAGCAAAGTCGATACTGTTGTTTGTGACTTGCACCCAAAATTTACGACAACTGCCCTTGCTCACGGATTGGCTGCGGAAAAGGGTTGGAGGCTGCTTCAAGTTCAGCATCATTACTCTCACATCGCCGCTTTGATGGTTGAACGCAATGTAGAGGAAATGATTGGCGTATGCTGTGACGGATACGGGTATGGTTCCGACGGAGAAGCTTGGGGAGGCGAGATCCTGCTGTGCACCAAAGAAGCTCAAGGGTTTAAACGTCTAGCCCACCTTGAAAAACAGCCCTTAGTCGGAGGAGATTTGGCTACCGAATACCCACTGCGAGTTGCTGCAGGAATACTCCATGGCAAAGCGCATATTGAAGATTGGCTTCTGCAGCAGAAGGAGCGCTTCCCACATGGAGAACAAGAAATAGAAATAATCCTTCAACAGCTCAAGAATCGAAAGGGCATAATCGAAACCACGAGCTGTGGCAGGGTGCTAGATGCTGTCTCAGCAGTCCTCGGCATATGTTACGAGCGCACTTACGAAGGAGAACCTTCCATGAAACTTGAGTCTGCTGCGATGAAAGGGAAAGACGCGTTAAACCTGAACCCAATAATTGAAGGCGACACTCTAAACACGACACAAATTCTTGAGGAGATATTCGAAAACATGAAAAAACATTCGAGACGAGATCTGGCTTACTCTACACACGCTTACATAGCGAAAGGCTTGGCCGCGCTTGCTATAAACCAGGCAGACGAGAATGACGTGAAAGCTATAGGTTTTTCAGGGGGAGTCGCATGCAACGAGATACTGACGAAGGCGATGCGAAAACAAGTCGAAGATGCACACTTGCGTTTTCTTGTGCATGAAATCGTTCCTCCAGGCGACGGGGGCCTATCTTTCGGTCAAGCCGCTGTATCCAGCTTTTTTCAACCCTGAACCACAACCGCAACTGTATAGACAGATCCGAAGATCGCGAACAATTAGACAGAGACTCACGTGGATTTTAGAAGGTAAGGTTTCCGCATTGGCAATCACTCAAATAGCGTTGACCCTCTTTGTGGGAATAATTTTCACCTTACAAAGAACAGACTTAAAAGTAGAAAATCTTTTTCCAACGTCACTAAGTTTATCAGCCTGCCTCTTCCAACATCCATTGGAACAAAGGTCTGAGAATCGAGATATGTGTTTGGCTATACCAGCTAAAGTTGTAAGCCGCAAAGAAGACAAAGCTGAAGTTGACTTTGGTGAAGGAGTTCTGAGGGAAGTCAACATTACCTTGGTGGAAGCAAATGTAGGTGACTACGTTTTGGTGCATGCTGGCTATGCAATTCAGGTTTTGGATGAGAAAGAGGCTTTGGAGACGCTGCGCCTGTGGAATGAGATTCTTGGGGTCAAAACCGCGACTGGGCGATGATAAGAAGCAAGTTGGAAAGGCAATGGCTCAAGAGTCAAGATTCAGGGATCCAGAACTTGCGAAACAAGTTTCAGGAAAGATAAGTGAAATCGCGCGAAAAAAAGGCGTAGTCAAAATCTGCCACGTTTGCGGTACACATGAGTGGACGATTACTCACTACGGGCTGCGGAGTCTCCTACCCAAAAACGTGGAAGTCATAGCTGGTCCAGGCTGTCCAGTTTGCATCGTTCCAGCTTCAGAGATAGACGAAGCAGTCCAGCTGGCCTTGAAAGGAATAATCATCACATGTTTCGGCGACCTTCTCCGTGTTCCAGGCTCAAACATGTCGCTTCTGGATGCCAAAGCGAAAGGTGCAGACGTCCGAGTAGTTTACGGCGTCGGCGACGCAGTGCAGATGGCTAAAAACGAGCCCGACAAGGAGTTTGTTTTTTTTGCTGTAGGTTTTGAAACCACGTCTCCATCCACAGCGGTCGAGATAGCTGGAAAACCCGTGAAAAACATCAGCTTCTTGGTTTCTCACCGCACAATCCCAGCGGCCATGAAATTACTGGTCGAAATGAAGGACCTAAGTCTGAACGGTTTCATCGCGCCAGGCCATGTCAGCACAATAATCGGACTGAAACCTTACGAGATCTTCCCAGAAGACTATGCTATGCCTGTTGTAGTTGCTGGGTTCGAACCCTTAGACCTCATGTTTGGAGTGTACATGGTACTAAAGCAGTTGGACGAAGGCAAGGCGAAACTGGAAAATGAGTACCTACGGGCCGTAAACAGGGAAGGAAACGCAAGAGCGCAGGAAGTCATGCACAAGGTTTTCTCCACAGTGGACGGCGCATGGCGGGGACTCGGTACAATTCCCCTTTCTAAGTACACCCTCAAAAAACAATATTCGATGTATGACGCGCACTTGAAGCATGGCGTGCGCGTGGAGAAGGGCGTCGACGTGCAGCATGGCTGCAGATGCCATCTCGTCGTAATCGGAAAGATAAAGCCGACTGAATGTCCACTTTTCATGAAGGCTTGCACTCCTCAAAGACCCGTGGGCGCCTGCATGGTTAGCGTCGAGGGAACGTGCAGGATATGGGCGAAAACAGAATACTGATCTCTCAGCCGTTCGTTGTCAAGGATTCTGTAAACTTATTTGTCATTGCTAAAACGGACCCATGCGGGCTTTGCACACGTTTTAAGACGCGACTTTTGTATACGTTTCACACTAACATATTCTCGGAACAGGGTCTCCCACAGGGCGGGGTATGATTCTCTTGCCTCCGACTGCTGTCTGCATTGCCACGCCCTTTATGTCGGCGACGGCACTGCCAATGATCTCAGCATCTTTTCCTTCCTCAGTTTGCTTCAACAAATGCAGGATCTCCAAGGCTTTTTCCTTCACGGCACCAATGATCATCTTTCCCTCGTTCCCAACCTCGAGCGGGTCCAACCCTAACATTTCACAGGCAACTTTCACATCTTCTCTGATGGGAACTTTGTCTTCGCCAACAAGGATGCCAACATGCGACTTTTCGCTAAATTCGTTGAGCGCGTCGGCCAAACCTCCCCTGGTCGGGTCTTTCATCGCCACCACTCCACCCACGTCTTGGAGCATGCGTTGGACCAAGCGGTTCAATGGCTTAACATCAGACCTTATCCCGCTGCCAAAGCTTAAGCCTTCTTGAGCAGACAACACAGCCAAGCCATGGTCTCCAATCGTTCCTGACAAGATTATCTTATCGTTGGCAGCAAGGTTTCCATCAAGAACCCAGCGGGACTTGAAATTTTTTCTAAACTGTTTCACAACCTTCAGGTTCTCGTCCAACGCCGCGGTCCTTCGACCGATCCCTGAAGTGCTTATGACACAGCCCCCCAAGCTTCCCTTTTCAACAACCTTTGTGTCGCCTGTAACTATGCTTACTCCAGCCTCCTCGCACGCCTCGCGCATGCTGATCAAGATTCTTTCAAAATCACGTACAGCCAATCCTTCTTCCAAGATGAAACCACAAGCCAACGCAAATGGTTCACCGCCCAGCATAGCAATGTCGTTGACTGTGCCGCATACTGACAAACGTCCAATGTCGCCTCCTGGAAAGAAGATTGGCTTCACAGCATGAGAATCAAGCTTGAAAACTAAACCGCCTACAACAGCAGCGTCGTCTAGGGCCTCAAGCGGTACCTCAGCGCCCCTTGCACCACCAAAGTACTTCACAACGTAATTTTTGATCAAATCGTGCATGACCGTTCCACCGGCACCGTGCAACATAGTGATGTACTCATTATTGTCGGACAAGCTTCCACCTGCGTTAATTATGACTTAGGTAACCTTAAGAGCCAAACATAAACGCATCGTAGGAGATGTCGTCAAATATGGCTTTTCGGAACTGGCTAAAAAAGGTAAGGCCAAATGAAAGCGACCTTTAATATGAAGATCATCAACATCACGCCAAGAAAAGTACGATGCGGGGCTCTACAAGTGTACGGCTTGGATGCCCTTGAGAAAACACAAATCAAGACAAGAATATCCCAAAAAGCCTTTCTGAGGAGGCTGCGCGAAAGGCTACTGATCGTTGGTGGAGTAATTGTCTGCATCATAGAGTTTGGAACTGTTGAACCATGCTGCTAGCGCGCGCTCTTTTAGGCAAGAAGTTCGCATGTTCATCCGCTGTATATCCCCAGAAGTGGAAAGGAAAAAATCCTTGAGGCAAAACAAAAGGTCTGGCGGGCTTAATTTGATTTTGAACCGTTTTTGTTAAAGGAAAGCCATATAAATCACCATACCGCTGTTCAATTGCACAACTGGAGAGAATATGAAGTGCCAAAATGGGGATACTCGATAGCAGAAGAAGAGTTGGATCCCGAGAAGACGGTGAAAGCAAGCGCGCGAGAGATCAACGTATCCCATAAATCGGCCCGAGAAGTGTGTAGGACAATTAATGGAATGATGCTGACTCAGGCCAAGCAGTACCTCAGAGATGTTATTGCCAAGAAGAAGCCCGTTCCCTACAGAAGGTACACGAAGAAACTGGGTCACCGCCACGGCTTGGAAAAAGCTTTTGCAGGCAGATACCCGGTGAAAACAGCTTCACAAATTCTCAAGTTAATTGAAGGGGCTGAGGCAAATGCCGAAAACAAAGGACTAGACACGGACAGGTTGCGCATCATTCACGCAGCTACAAGTCAAGGGATGAAAGTGAAGCGGTTTCAGCCAAGAGCCCAGGGAAGAATGACGCCAGACTTTGACACTCCATCACACGTTGAAATAGCCCTTGAAGAGCAAGGGGAGAGGAGAGAAGAAGCCTAGTGTCCGTTGTCAAACACTTTATAACAGAGTCCATAAAGAAAACAGAAATCGATGAGTATCTGCAGAAGAAACTCGACAGAGCAGGATACGGCGGCGTAACAATATCGAAGACTCCGCTTGGAACTCACATAGTTATTTACGCGATGCGTCCGGGCCTTGTCATAGGCAGAGGCGGAGAAACAATAAGAGAGCTTGCATCTTTCTTGGAAGAGAAGTTCAAAGTTTCAAACCCGCAGATTTCTGTGTCTGAGATCGAGGTTCCCGAGTTGAATGCTTATGTTGTCGCTTCTCGCGTCGCCTCAGCCTTGCAGAGAGGCGTGCACTTTAGACGCGCTGGCTTTTGGTCTCTGAACCAAGTCATGGAAGCAGGAGCCCTTGGCGCAGAGATAATAATCAGCGGCAAACTAAGGACCGAAAGAGCGAGATTTGAAAAATTTCGAGCTGGCTATTTGGTGAAGTGCGGAGAACCGTCGCTGAAGTACATGCAGAGAGCAGAAGTCCATGTTCAACTGAAACCAGGGGTGTTTGGCGTGAGAGTTAGAATAATGCCTCCAGATGCAGTGTTTCCAGATAAGCTTCGCATAATTGAAAATCTTCCACCCGAAGAGGAAACGACAGAAAAAGAAGGTAAGCAAGAAGCCAAGATTGAAGAAGCGAAACCTGAGGAGGCGAAGACCGAAGAAGCAGGTGCCGAAGAAGCAGGTGCGAAAGAGGTAGGAGAAGAAGGGGAGGCAGTTGAATAATGCCCTTGATCCGAGTCAAAGAAATACGGGACATGTCCTCAGAAGGCAGATCTAAAAGGCTTGGCGAGTTGAGGACAGAGCTTCTTAGATTGAGAATTATGATCATGGCGGGTGGCACAATCGAAAACCCTGCCCGAGTGAAAGAATTGCGCAAAGCGATTGCCAAGATAATCACAATAGAACAAGAACAGAAACTTGGGATACGAAAAACAGAGCCTGAGAGGAGGAAGAAGAAATGAAGGTGGCGCCAGACATCATCCGACACGAGCTCATTGGAACTGAAGCCGAGGTTAGCAAGAGCAGCCATAACGGGTACATCGGAATATCTGGCAACGTAATTGACGAGACCAGGAACACTTTCACCATTGCGTGTCATGGAAAAAGAAAGGCTGTTCCAAAAGGCTCAAGCACTTTCAGATTTGAGTTTCCTGACGGCACGGTTGTTGAAATCGAAGGAAGAGTCCTTGTTGGAAGACCTGAGGATCGGTTGAAGAAACGCGTTAGGAGACTATGGTGATGTCGCTGAGTTTTAAGAAGCCCAAGAAGACTTGCGACGACATAAACTGTCCATTTCATGGGGAACTGCCAATAAGAGGCCACGTTCTGGAAGGAGTCGTGGTGAGCGCAAAAATGGACAAGACAGTTGTCGTGGAGCGCGATTACCTCTCATACGTGCCAAAGTTCAAAAGGTACGAAAGAAGACACAGTCGCATTTCATCGCACAAACCCCCGTGCATCGACGTAAAAGAAGGAGACCACGTGATCATAGCAGAAAGCCGCCCGATAAGCAAGACAGTTGGATTTGTGGTCGTTGAAAAAACGGAGGAGAAGTAAGGATGGCAGCAAAGGCAAAGCAAAGAGCGCTCGTCGCAAGAGGAATGCTCGGGCACGGGCCCAAGCTATCAAGAGGGCTTCAGCCCCCGGCAATGTTGAGATGCGCTGACAACACAGGGGCAAGAACGCTTCGGCTCGTTCAAGTCATGGGCTACAAGGGCAGGCTTAGGCGTTACCCATCCGCGACAGTGGGAGACAAGATAACCATCTCTGTGAGAAACGGGACTCCGGACATGAGGAAGAAGATCTTCCAAGCAGTGATTGTGAGACAGAGGAAGCCATTTCGAAGGATTGACGGTGTCTGGGTTCAGTTTGAAGATAATGCGGCGGTCATAATAACTCCTGAAGGGGAAATGAAAGGTTCAGAGATTCGCGGTCCAGTAGCAAAAGAAGCTGCTGAAAGGTGGCCACGGATTGCCAGCGCCTCCAGCATAATAGCCTAGGAGCGTAGAATCATGCAGACATCAAAACCATTGACAAAACCAACAAAGCAAAGAAAAATGCTATACAACGCGCCAGCTCACGTAAGGCATAGGCTTCTTGCGGCGCATCTTTCCAAGGCCCTCAGGGCTTCACACGAAGTGAGGAGCCTTCCAGTGAGGCGCGGAGATACAGTTCGCGTTATCAGGGGAGACCATCGAGGAGTGGAGGGAAAGATCACTCGCGTTGACTTGCCAAAATATAGGGTCTACGTTGAAGGGTTGACACGCGAAAAAGTTGACGGAACAACAGTGTTCCTTCCAGTGCACCCGTCTAAAGTTATAATCACAGGCCTGAACCTCGACGACAAGTGGCGAAAGAAGATAATAGAGAGAAAGAAGGAAAGACGAAAACGGCCAGAAGAGGCCGTGGAGGAGCCAGAGGCTAGACCTGTAGAAAAGCAGAAAGAAGTTGCTGAAGCGGTGGGAGCGGTAGCGGCGGTGGGAGAGGTGGGAGCGGTGGAAGAGAAGCCAGCTCCTGAGGAAAAACCTTCTAGGAAGAGAGTCACGAGGGCAAAGAGGAAAACAACTGCAAAGAAGGTCTCAAAAAAGGCGAAGCCCGAAACTGGAGTGACTGAAAAAGAAGAGAAGTCGAGACCAACGAGGAGAACTAGACGCAGCCCCAGCAGGAGCGCCAAGAAACCTGAAGAAGAGGGACAATGAGCATGGGCGGAAAAGAAAAGTCTTCAGGACTGAAACGCAAGCCAGCACCAAGATTCTGGCCGATTCACAGGAAAGAGTTTGTATGGGCCGTAAAGCCCGCGTCAGGGCCCCACTCACTCGAAGAATGCATGCCCTTGGCAATTGTTTTGCGTGACACCCTAGGATTCGCCGAAACGAGGAAAGAGGCGAAGACGATCGTCGCTCAGGGAAAGGTCTACGTAGACGGAAAAGTGAGGCGAAGAGACGATTTCCCCGTCGGCCTAATGGATGTCATCTCAGTACCTGAAATGGGCAAGAGCTTTTGCACACTGCCTTCTTTTAAAGGCCTTATCCTGAGCCCGATCAACGATGAAGAGGCGAAGTTCAAGCTTTTCCGGATAGAAGACAAAACTGTTGTTAAAAGAGGGCACGTGCAGCTTCACCTTCATGATGGCTCAAACCTTATTATCCAAGTCGCTGACCAGAAAGACCCGAAGGAAGATGTCTTCAGTACACTTGATACGCTGAAGTTGAGCCTTCCTGAGAAGCAGATACTTGAGCACACAAGAATGAAAGAAAAAGTGTATGCGATCATAACTGGTGGAAAAAACGTTGGGAAGTTCGGGAGAATAGTTGAGATTGAAAAGGCAGAAGGAAAAAAGCGCAGGAGCGCGCTGGTGACGATCGAGAATGAGAAAGGGGCGCGCTACCAAACAACGCTGGATTTCGTCTTTGCGCTAGGGGAGGCAAGGCCTCTAGTCTCGTTGCCGGAGGCAAACTAACTTGTCGGAAGACCAGGTTCGCAAGAAATGGGAAACGCATCCAATGCTCAAACCAAGGATAGAAAAAGTCGTGGTCAACATCAGCGTTGGGAAGTCTGGCGAACCTCTGGAGAAAGCTGCAAGAGTTTTGAAAGAAATAACGGGTCAAACTCCATGCAACAGAAGGGCGAAGGACACTGTGAGAGATTTTGGCATACGACAAGGAGAATCGATAGCTTGCATCACAACGCTGAGAAAAGAAAAAGCGATTGAATTCTTGAACAAGGCTCTGCCGGTCGTTGACAAGAAGATTTCCAGCAGGAGTTTTGACAGACAGGGCAACTTTTCCTTCGGCTTAAAAGAACACATCGAGTTGCCAGGAGTGAAGTACGACCCCGACGTTGGAATATTCGGTATGGACATCTGCGTGTCGGTCATTCGGCCAGGCTACCGGGTTAAGACAAGAAGGAAAGAAAGGAGCAAAATTGGCACCAGACACGTTCTGACACCTGAGGACTCCAAGGTGTTCGCCAAGGACGCCTTGGGTGTGGAAATCACTGAATAGGTGGACAGCAAATGGGAAAACAGAAGCCTAAGAAGGAAAAAAAGTACGGCAAAGGTGCAAGGGCATGCAGCAGATGTGGGTCTTATGGTCCAATCATCCGACGTTACAATTTATATCTGTGCCGGCACTGTTTTAGGGAAGTAGCCAAAAAACTCGGCTTCAAAAAATACGAGTGAATGAGGAAAGGCATGATGGACACCTTGGCAAACGGTTTGACAACAGTCATCAACAACGAAATGCGAAACAAGCACGAATGCATAATCAGCCCAGCCTCTAAGCTCTTAGGCCGAGTCCTGAGAATCATGCAACTCAACGGTTACATCGGTGAATTCGAGTTCATAGACGATGGTCGTTCTGGAAAGTTCAAGGTTCAACTGCTTGGCAGAATAAACAGGTGTGGAGCCATCAGGCCACGGTTTTCCCTCAAAGCAGACCAGTTTGAAGAATGGGAAAAGGAGTTTCTCCCATCGAGAGAAGTGGGCTTGCTCGTTGTCTCAACTCCTGCTGGCGTTCTGTCACACAAGGACGCGAAGGAAAAACGCACTGGAGGTAAACTGCTAGCCTTCGTTTGCTAAGAGATGTTCATGAATGCGAGCCCCAAAAAAGTCCGAAACGATTCAAGTCCCAGAGGATGTCGAAGTAGGCCTTGAAGGAAGAAGAATCACGGTTAAAGGTTCGCTAGGAACACTGACACGTGACTTTTCTCACGAACCTGTTTCAATCGAACTTGACGGCAAAACGATTCGGGTGTCGGCTGAATGGCCTCGAAAAAGGGAAGCGGCACTCGTGGGCACAGTTTGTTCGCACGTTCAGAACATGATCACTGGCGTCAAGAAGGGTTTTACGTACAAACTCAAAATCGTCTTCTCGCACTTCCCAGTATCGGCTAAGCTTAAGGAAAGGACAGTTCTTATTGAAAACTTCACTGGCGAGCGAAACCCAAGAAAGGCCAAAATAATCGGCAACGTTGAAGTCAGCATTCAAGGAGAAGACATCATCGTTCGGGGCATAAACTTGGAAGACGTCAGCCAGACGGCAGCAAACATTGAACAAGCTACGAAGGTGAAGAGAAAAGACCCGCGCATCTTCTTGGACGGGCTTTACGTTTATGAACAAGCTGAGGGGATGGAAGGATGACGGAGCCAAAAGCGATCACACCTAAAAGAGTTTTGAAGCTGAGAGAGCGCGTTAAGAAGGGAAAGCCGAAGTTTGCGAGGCCTGAGAGCTGGCGATACGTGCGTTTGAAGGAAAACTGGCGCAACCCACGAGGCTTGGACAACAAGGTCAGAATGTACATCAAAGGTTGGCCTCCACCAGTGAGTTCTGGATACGGAGGGCCGAGGGTTTCCAGGGGTCTTCACGCGTCAGGCTATGAGGAGATCTTGGTTTACAACGTTGAACAGGTTAGCAAAGTAACACCGGGCACTCAGGCTCTGCGCATCGCCCACGCAGTTGGCAAAAGAAAGCGGACCCAAATCCTTGCAGAAGCAAGAAAAAGGAAAATAGTTGTTCTCAACCTGAGGCAGGCTAGAGAAGCAGCTGGAGAGAAATCCGCGGGAGAGAAAGAAGAGGAAGGAGCAAAGGAAGCGCAGGAACAACCCAAAGAAGCGGAGGAAGCCCTTGCGACAGAGAAAGCGCAGCCAGAAAAAAAAGCTAACAGACATAAAGAGGTAGCGAATGACCAATGACAGGCCTCCGAAATCAGCGCCGCCTTGCAGCTCAAATAATGAAGGTTGGGCGAAACCGCGTCTGGATAGATCCTGAAAGAACGGTTGACGTGGAGGCCGCGATGACTCGTGACGAAATCAGAAGACTCGTCCATGAAGGCACGATAAAATCAATGCCCGTAACGGGCGTGAGCCGTGCGAGAGCTCGAATCCTGCACGATAAGAAAAAGAAGGGAAGACGAAGAGGTCCTGGGAGCAGAACTGGCTCTGCGAAGGCGAGAGTCTCAAAGAAAGAGGCTTGGATGAGCAAGATTAGGGCTTTAAGAAAAAGGCTTCAAGAATTAAAGGCGAAAAAGGTCTTCCCTGAAAGTGCCTACCAAAAACTTTACAGAATGGCAGGCAGCGGCAGGTTTGAATCGGTTGCTGACCTGGAGCGCTACCTGAAGGCGCATGAACTCTGGAGGAAGCGCTAATGGCGAAAAACTCGCGCTACTGCACGAAATTCCGTCGCAGAAGAGAGGGAAAAACGGACTACAGAGCGAGAAAAGCTTTCATACTTTCTGGAAAGCCTCGGCTGGTGACTCGCACAAGCATCAACAACACAACTGCCCAGATAATTGTGGCCAAGCCGAGGGGAGACCAGGTTCTGGTTTCTGCTCACAGCAGGGAACTAGCCAAGGAGTACGGATGGAAGGCCCCTCGCGGGAACATCCCGGCAGCATATCTTACCGGCTTCTTGTGTGGCTTGAAAGCCAAGACACACGGGATAGGAGAAGCAATCTTGGACATAGGACTCTATCCGCCTTCGAAGGGAGCAAAAGTCTTTGCCGTGCTCAGGGGAGTCCTAGACGCAAAGGTGAACGTGCCGCACAGCGAGGAAAAATTGCCAGATGAAAAGAGGATCGGAGGCGAACACATCGCCAAGTACGCAGAAGGCCTTGCGTCCAACGCGGAAGAGTATCAGACGAAGTTCTCAAAATACTTGGAGCAGAAAATTCGACCAGAAACTCTTCCCAAACACTTCGCGAAAGTCAAGTCGGACATGGCTGCTGCATTCAAAAGCAGAGGTAAGAAGAATTGACGTTCAGAGGCCGTAGGAGAGACAGTAGGAGAGATCGTGCAAGAGAATCATCAGAAAGGATGGAGCAGTGGGTTCCAAAAACTCGCCTAGGAAAGATGATTCAAGAAGGCAGAATCACCTCGATCGAAGAAGTCTTTATGGCAGGTCTGCAAGTGCGCGAGTCTCAGATCATTGATGCTTTGATACCGGACCTGCAAGAAGAAGTCATAAACATAAACTTGGTTCAAAAACAGACGGACGCCGGCGAAAAATCTAGGTTCAAAGCAATAGTTGCCGTTGGAAACAGAGATGGCTACATAGGCTTGGGCTCAGGAAAAGCCAGTCAAGTTCGGAACGCCATAGAGAAAGCGGCAACAGACGCCCGGTTGAAGATCGTTCCAGTCAGGCGCGGATGTGGAAGTTGGGAATGCGGCTGCGGAAGGCCACATTCTATACCCTTCCAGATTGAGGGTAAAACCGGTGGGGTGAGAGTGATTTTTGTGCCAGGTCCTAGGGGCTTAGGCATTGTTGCCAGCGAAGTGTCAAAGGTGATACTGGGCCTATCGGGCGTGAAAGACTGTTGGACTCGAACCTACGGTTCAACAAGAACTATTCCTTCCTTTGCGTACGCGGTTTTTGACGCATTGAAACAGACCTATGGTCTCATAACTCCGACGGACTGGGTGAGATAATTGGTTCAAGAAACCAAGGAACGAAAGTGCATGGCGGTCGTGAGAATTCGCGGAACCGTTAGTGCTTCGATGCAGGCTAGAGAAACCCTGCAGATGTTGCATTTGACGAGGAACAACTATGCCGTGCTGATCGATGACAGACCGTCATATCTTGGGATGCTAAAAGCCGCTCGGGACTACATAACTTACGGCGAAGCTTCGAAGGAACTTGTTTCCATGATGATAAGGCAGAAGGGAAGAATCATCGGTGACAAAAAACTGACGGATGAATACGCACAGAAAGCTGGTTTTGAGTCCCTTGATGATCTGGCAGAAGCAACTCACGCTTGCCGCTTTGAATACTGGAAACTGCCCAGCATACAGCCCGTCTTCAGGCTCCACCCACCATCCAAAGGTTTCAAGGGAAAGATCAAAAGAGGATACGGCTCAGGTGGGGAACTGGGATACCGCGGAGAGAAAATCAACGAACTTCTGAGAAGAATGCTCTAGGGCTCCGCGGCTTTTCTCGTTTTTTCCGTTTAGTTTGCGATACATTTTATAGTTGCTTTTCAGATGCCATGTATGCGGGAGGAGGACAAAGTTGAGCGCGAGATGGCGGAGAAACAAGAAGAGTTTGAGAAGATTCAACATTTTCAAGGTTTTTAACAAGGTTAAGGAGAGAAGTCCTCCTAGAACGTTTCGCGTCAAGAGTTCAACTTCGAAGCGGCGTGCGGTTGCGTCCAAATACAACGTTGAAAAGATACCTGAGGAAAAGTTGAAGGCCCCCAAGCCCCTGATCGACGTCGTTGAAGAAAACGATGAGATAGCAGTTTTCGCGGAGTTCGCGGGTTTCAACAGAGAAAACCTGAGAATCAACGTTAAGAACCAGAAGCTGACTCTTTCTGCTAGGACTTCGGACCGCAAGTACTACAAAAGCTTAAATCTTCCGAAAAGGGTGATTCCCGACACTATATGCACAACGTATAAGAATGGCGTTCTCGAAATACGATTAAAAAAGGCTGTTGAAGAGAAGGCTATGAACAAAATGGCTGGTTAGACGATGCCGCACAAGCTCAGAAAGACTAGGAAGAGGCGCGGTTCAAGAACTCAAGGGTGGGGTAGGGTAGGTCAGCATAGGAGAACAGGGTCGAAGGGCGGACGGAACGCTGGCAGACACAAGGCGTTGTGGTCCTACATCATCAAGTACGAGCCAGATTATTATGGTAAAGACGGCTTCACTTCTATGAAGAGTCTTAGAGGAAAAGTGAACGTAATAAACGTTGGGACGCTCGACGGAATGGCTGAAAAGTTCGCCGTGGAGAACGTGGAAGGCAAGTCTTTCATCGATTTGGAAAGCCTCGGTTACACGAAGCTTCTTGGCATGGGTAAGATAAGCAAGGCCCTCGTCGTGAAAGTGCCAGCGTTTTCAAAGTCCGCGGCTGAAAAAATAAAGGATGCAGGCGGGCAAGTCTTGGAGGAGAAACAGGAAACTGGAGAGTAGCGGTTAGCCCATGGCCGGTAGGTTTCTCTCGCTATTCAAGCCTATTGCAAGAGTCTTGCCAGAAGTGAAACTTCCAGAACGTCGAGTTCGGTTCAACGAAAAAATCTTCTGGACTGGGCTTATCCTGATAATCTTCCTCGTCATGTCGGAGGTTCCTCTCTACGGAATTCAGGCGAGCGCACTGGGGCAGCTTGAAGCCCTTAGGATCATTTTTGCCTCGACTCGCGGTACGCTCATGGAGCTTGGGATAGGTCCTATAGTGACTGCAGGGTTGATACTGCAGCTTCTCGCGGGCTCAAACATGATTGAATGCGACATGGGCAACGCTGAAGACAGGAGTCTGTTTACATCAGCAAGCAAAGTGTTGACAATTGTTCTCACAGGAGTTCAAGCAGCGGCTTACATAGTCGGCGGCATGTACGGCACCTTACCTGGGACTACGGCTGTAATCGTCTTCTTGCAACTACTCGGGGCGGGAGTTGTTGTTCTATTAATGGATGAGCTTGTCCAGAAAGGATGGGGGTTCGGCAGTGGAGTGAGCCTGTTTATCATGGCCGGCGTTGCCAAGACCGTTTTCTGGGATGCCTTCTCACCTGCACCTGCCGTCGGTCAGTCGGGAGCCTATGGATTATTCGTCCAACTGGGTGGATCAGTGGGGAACAGTACATTGCTGTCGGGCCTTTGGCTCAGACAATACGTGAACACCACGGGCGCGCTAGTCTCATCAAACCCGACGCTGCTCGGCTTCGTAGCTACGATCATCTCTTTCTTTGTAATAATCTACATGGAAGGCGTAAGAATCGAACTGCCCTTATCCTATGCTGGCTACAAGGGTTACCGCAGCAGATACCCTATAAAGCTCCTGTACGTGTCGAACCTACCAGTTATCTTCGCTTCCGCCTTGTTCGCTAACGTTTACTTCTTCTCACAACTATTCTGGAGCATGAGCGGCCAGCCACTTCCCGGAGTAAACCCATGGCTTGACATATTAGGACAGTTCAAGAACACGGGTACTAGCACGTCGCCAACGATAACCCCCGTAGGAGGGATCGTCTACTACGTTACCGCGCCGAGCAGCTGGACCAGCGTTGCGCAAGCCCCATGGCAGGCGCTTGGTTACCTTGGAATTCTCGTCGTCTTTTGCGTCATCTTCTCGCTCACATGGCTTGAGGTCGGGGGTATAGGGCCGTCTAACGTTGCACAACAGCTTATGGATGCTGGCATGCAGATTCCAGGATACAGACGATCAGGAAGAGCCATAGAATCGATCCTCAAGCGTTACATTCCAGCCGTCACTGTTGTCGGCGGAATACTGGTCGGGATTCTGGCAGGGCTTTCAGACTTCTTCGGAGTCTTCGGTACTGGGATCGGCATTCTACTTTCAGTGGGGATAATCTACCAGTATTATGAAACGCTGATGCAGGAAAGAGCAGCTGAAATGTATCCGGCGTTCAGGCGCCTATTCGGAGAATAGCCCATGAACAAGACGATAATCGTGACTGGAATACCTGGAACTGGAAAGACCACGATTTGCAGTTTTGTCGAGAAGCTTGCAGAAAAAGCAGGCATTGACGTCAGAGTGATAAACTATGGAACAGTCATGATGGAGATCCTTCATAAATCCGGGAGACCCATGGAAAGAGACGCAATGAGGATGGACAGCGTAGGAACTCAACGCAAACTGCAGAAACAGGTTGCCGAAGCAGTGGCAAAGAGAACAAGAACGTTCAACGGCCTAACAATCATTGACACGCACATGTCGATAAAGACTCCTGAAGGATATTTTCCAGGTCTCTCATGCAACAACCTGCAGCTGTTGAAGCCTGAAATGCTCGTGCTCGTTGAAGCCCATCCAAGTGAAATATCTTCAAGAAGAATGAAGGATGCTGGCAGAAAAAGAGACACTTCATTGGAAGATTCTGTTAATGAAGAACTCACTTTTTCGCGGGCAATTGCTGGTGCGTGTGCCGTTCTTATAGGTACGCCTGTAAAAATAGTTGTAAATGCTGAGGGAAAACCTGAAGAAGCTGCGGAGAGCATTATTAAGGCATTAGGAGTGGGCTAGAGTTGATGCAAGTGTTGCTGGCAATACTTCCGTCTATACTGCAGAATATTCCAAATTCGACACTTTTCATATTCACCTTGGCAGCGTTGATATCGTTATTGACTACTTCTGTTAACCGTTTGTTGACAAACCCGGAGCAGACAAAAGCTGTGCGAAGAGAGGTTACTCAATGGAGCAAAGAACTGCGCCAAGCGCAACGCGACAAAGACCAAAAAGCTATCGAAAAACTGATGAAAAAGCAACAGTACATGATGCAGATTCAAACTAAGATGATGTGGAATTCGATGAAAGTGACGCTGCTGTTTATTGTTCCCCTCATTCTCATGTGGGATATTCTGGGTGGGTTCTATACTAACTCAGCACACCAAGCTATTGCAATAGCCTATCTTCCAGGAATCGGCGCTATTCTTCATTTGCCGATTTTCAGCTTTTCTTCTTTGGTTTGGTTTTATTTGCTATGCTCACTCCTTTTCGGTACAGCATTTTCACACGTCCTTGGGATAATCGAGGTGAGCGAATAGTATGCCGAGACCTGGTGAGCGCACGCGGAGCAGAAAACGCACAACTAAACCCGTACCAGGCGGAAGAACTTGTACACAGTTCAAGTATGAGGTCGCTGCTCGGTCAACCTGCAGCCGCTGTGGCCGGGAGCTAGCAGGCGTTTCAAACAGCTCTCCGAAAGCCCGAAAACTAAACCGAAGCGGAAAGAGAGTTCAGCGTGTCCACGGAGGACAGCTCTGCCACGTCTGCATAAAGACTGCTTTGAGAGAAGCTGCCAGGGCCCTTTAAGCTTGAGTTTTTTGAGGTAAGCAGATGGCTCGATCAAAGAAGACTGAGAGAGGGCAAGGGCACTTGCAGCATGTGACGATATGCGTAGGCGGAATGGCAGGAAGTGGAAAAAGCACACTGGCAAGAAAAATCGCCCAGAAATATGGGCTCAAGTGTTTCTCCGGTGGAGCTGCGTTGATGGCGCTGGCTCTTGAAGAGGGGTACAGGCCTATTGAACGTGGCTGGTGGGAAAGTGAAGAAGGGATGCGGTTTCTGGAAAAAAGAGGCAGAGACCCTCGGTTTGACCAAGCTGTTGACGACAAACTCTTGCAATTAGCACAACAAGGCAATGTGGTCCTAGACAGTTGGACAATGCCGTGGCTCCTCAAGGACGGTTTCAAGATTTGGCTCGAGGCTTCAGTGGAAAAGAGAGCTGAAAGAATAGTTGAAAGGGATAATATTAGCTTCAAAGAGGCTCTTGAAGCGGTGAAACGTAAAGAGAGGCAGACAAAGATCATCTACAAGAAAATGTATGGCTTCAGTTTGGGAGACGATTATGCTCCTTTCAATTTCATCTTAGACACGGACATCTTGAACGAGGAAGAAGTATTTCAGATTTTGTGCATGGTACTAGAGAGTCTGGTTCTGTGAGAGTCATCAGAAAGAGAGACGCACAATTTTAAGTTCAGATAGGTTAGAAGGGTTTTCTCGCGCATTAAGACTTAAGTCGCCCCGCAAAATATTTAAACAAACCAAAACTTAGAACAGTATCGATCTACTAGATGGGCGATCGCGAACTGTTTCAGCTTGAAGACACTGATATCAAACAAACTTCTAGAGATTTGGTGCTCGTGTGGAGACAGTTTGATCGCTTAATTGACATCGAAGCAATTGCCGAAAAGAAATAGAAAGCTGATTTTCTATCGCTGTCTGGTATTATCAGAGAGACGCGAGCGGCGTTTTCTTCAGGAACAGTCTCGCGTTCTTCCATTGCTCTTGCGCGATCTGAAGGTTAGCGAGAACGCTTCCTTGGAGAGAATAGAAAATGTAGCACATGTATGTGCACTGGGTGCATTCGCTGTATTTTCTGCGCAGGGTCTTGGCTTGTGGAGTGTTCCACATTCTGGGGAGATCAAATATCGTGGTTGTCGGGTCGTGCACGTGACATCCAGCCACCCTGCCAACATGGTCGATAACGAAGAAGTTCTGAAGTGCACGGCATTTCCATGATCTTTCACCGGTCAAGTAAAGGTTCTTTATTGCCTTCAACAACTTTGTGGTCATAATGACGTTGCTGTTTTTCTTCCTCATCGCTATCAATGAGTCACATGTTTTGACCATTGTGTTCGTGTCAACGATCGTGAACTCATCATTCTTCTTCCCTATCGTGAAAAGGCGGCTTTGTTCGTCGGCTGAGTCGTATGAATAAAGACTGTACCAAACTGGAATGTTCCTGCGCGTGAAGTATCTCGTGAGGTCCAAGATTTCGCAGAGGTTGAACTGCGATATAGTCGGAGCGACACCGACCGAGATGCCGTTTTGGTGAAGTTCTTCAACAGCATGCATCGCAGTGCTCCACGCGCCTTTAACACCCCTTATGTAGTCGTTCTTCTCGGGGTTCAAGCTGTCAATCGAGATTGCAACGAAGTCTGCATGGCGCAGGGCTTCGATTTTCTCAACGGCCATACTGCCGTTGTCGTAGACCGTTGTTATGAAGGATTCCGAAGCATGCCTTATGATTTTGCCTATGTCCTCCCTCAGCAGAGGGTTACCGCCAGAGAGCACGAGGTCTACCACGCCAAGTTCCCTAAGGGTGTCCAAGCCTTTCTTCACGTGTTCTGTTGACAGCTCGCGAGGGTCTTGCTGTTGCCAGACAGTGCATCCTCTGCAACGGAAGTTGCATTTTCTGGTTAGCATCCATTGAGCATGATAGGGTCTGTTAGGCGTGAGGCCTCGAATTGCAATGCTGCGAGCTTTCTTAAGAGACATGACCAAATGCGCGGGCGCCTCATCGTGCTTCTTGCTTACGCAAGCAACTGCCTTTTTTTGGCATGAGCGAAATATGAGGAAACCCTATATAAAGGTAGACTCCTTTGGAACACGAGTTGTTTAGCGACGCTGAGACTTCAAAATGTGATGGCCCGCCTATGATTCGAACGGACTCGAACCAGGTTGACGTTGTAGTCCTCACAAAAAACAGCGAAAGAATCCTGGAAAGGTGCTTCAACTCGATTTTCGCAAACGTGCCCGTGAACCGCTTGATAGTGGTGGATGGGTACTCAACTGATTCCACTCTGGAGATAGTGCGGAAATTCAGCGACAAACATGATAACGTGGTTTTGATAAAGGACGGCGGTACGCGGGGCAGCGCAAGGATGAGAGGAATAGGGGAAGTCAAAACTGGGTGGTTCCTGTTCGTCGACAGTGATGTTACTCTGAGCGACAACTGGTATGAAAAAGCGAAGAACTACGTGGACGATGACGTGGGCGCAGTTTGGGGAACGGAAGTGTGGGCTGGGTTGCGCGCTCAGAATGTCTTGAAACTTTTCCTTATAGTTACCAGAAAAATTTTCGGAATGAGAGGCGGAACCCATGACCTGCTCGTGCGCTATGAAGCGGTCAATGACATAGATATTCCCAAGAACCTGCATGTTTTCGAGGACGCATTTATCAAAGAATGGATAACCAAGAAAGGGTACAGAGTAGTTCCTACTTATGATCCCTTCTGCATACACTACAGACCTCAGGCTGTTTGGACGGTGAAAGGAAGCCGAGACCTAGTAGTTGAGAACTTAAGATACGGTTCGCTCAAAAAGATGCCGAGCTATTTTCTTGCGTACGCGTTCTATACCGTCTACGTCGTATACAGGAGTCTTACTGAAAAACTAAAGGGACCAAGCGAAAGGATAGAAGTGTGAGACAAGGCTTTGAACATATCAGTTGTTATTCGAACGAGAGACAAGGAAAGATATTTTGATCCTCTGTTAGAAAGTCTAGCCTCACAGACGGTTCAGGCATCAGAACTTGTTGTGGTTGACAACTTCTCAAGTGAAGAAAAAAGACGGAGCTTGAAAAGCGATCTGAGCGAAACTGTGAGAAGCGGCTTGTGGAAAGGGAAAGTTAGCGCCAAACTTATTGCTCTTTCAGATGATGAGTTCTCTCACGCATATTCTACTAACATAGGTGTGGCCGCCGCCGAGAATCAATTCGTCTGCATAACGAACGCACATTCTCTTCCGTCGTCCAAGCGCTGGCTGCAAGAGGGAACAAAGCATTTTGGAAACCGCAACGTTGCTGGTGTCAGCGGGTTTTTCATTCCTCATCAGGAAGGAACTGCTATTCGAGGAGTTGACAAGGCTGTGTATCAGTTCACTCAAAGAGCGATCTTGCGCCAAGACTGGTGCTCCACCATAAACTGCATAATCCGAAAGTCTCTATGGCAGGTATATCCTTTTGACGAGAACCTGCCCAAAATCATTCCTGAAACCAAGAAATATGGTCTTGAAGATTATGATTGGAGCAAAGAAATGTTGGCCCGCGGCTTCATGATTGTAGTGGATCCAATGTTCAGCGTTTTTCACTCTCACGGAAGGGTTCTTAGTGAAACTGCAAGAAACGTGAAAGGTTACTTCGTTTACAAGCAGATTCAGCAAAAAATAGACTTGCTCAATAGGCCTAGAGTGTCTTTCAGCAGGCTTTCCCAAGACGACCGGAGTGAGTTTGCGATAGAATCACTTTCTTAGCCTACTGTTTTGCGAGAGCAACCCACAAGTGGTCGCAAGCGGGCCTTGGCAGTTTTGTTTCAAAACCGTTTTTTTGTTTTACAATTCTGTTTTCTGGTGACGGCAAGAATTCGCCAATGACACTTGCGCTGATTCCGCTCTTGGTCAAGTTGTTTCTGATATCATCTGCGGCGTCTTTTCTAGCTGCTATCAGCATGCTTCCTGAAGCGATCAAGTAAGCTGGGTCAATTTCAAATGCCTCGCATATCTCTAAAGTCTCTTTCGCTACGGGAATTCTGTTTTCAAAGATTTTGAAGCCTAGGTTTGATGCGTCTGCAACCTCGTGTATTCCCCCGGCTATTCCCCCCTCTGTCGGGTCATGCATAGCGTGAACACCACCTGTCTTGAAGGCTATTGCCGCCTCTTTCGCCACGCTTATCATGCTGAAAAATTCCTTGGCACTCTTCACCGTTGAGGACCGGACGGTTTTCCTCAGCTTTTCCTCCCTGTCTGCCGCAAGAATGGCTGTGCCTTCTATGCCCGCCGTTTTAGTTACCATGATCTTATCTCCTGCTTTGGCTCCCGCTGCCGTCACGTAATCTCCTTTTTCTGCCATACCCATAGCGCAACCCACAACTATCGGATTTGTTAGGCCGGGAGTGGATTCGCAATGTCCTCCGACGATAGCCATTCCCAAACCCTTCGCAGCCTTGTCCATCTGAGAGCTGATGATTTCAACGGTCCTTCTGCCCGCCTTTTCTGGGAGTAGAATACACGACAAGAAGAAGGCCGGTTCGACACCAAACGTAGAGACATCATTTGCATTAACGTTGACTGCAAGCCAGCCTATCCTCTCCAAGGCTCCAGTAATCGGATCCATAGATACTATGAGCGATTTACTTCCAACGTTTATCACAGCACCATCGATTCCTGCCGCTGGACCTAATGCAACTTCATCACGTTTAGCACCTAGATTCTTGAATACGACCTCTTTCAAGATTTCAACGGGGATCTTTCCCGGAGGCAACGCCATTTTGATCAGGCTTCCGACGTATAATCGTGAAAGAAGCTTTTAAGCTGTAACAAGACTAGAATAGAAGCTGCTTCGTCTCTGAGAGACAGAATTCAGTTAAACTGACTTGGGCGGGTGTAATGGACAATCGAGTGAGAAGCAAAAATGAGTGAGGCTCATGCACGGTGTGTCGGGGGATAGGCTATGGAGACGCGTTTTTTGGAGAAAGAGCCTTATCCACTGCCATTCTGAGAAAGTATTTGTGAATTCTGAGATCGTCACTTAGCTCGGGATGAAAAGTCAAGGCCAATATATTTTCTTTTTTTGCTCCTATTATCCTACGTTTATATTTAATCCATGCTTTGGTGTCGTTCCAAACTTTTTCTATCGTTGGTGCACGGATAAACACTGCCCTGAAAAATTTGTCTCCAATCTCATGTATCTTTACATCCGCCTCGAAGGAATCTACTTGTCTTCCATAAGCATTTCTGAGGACTTTCATATCTAACAAGCCCAACAATTGCGTATTGGTCTGTTTTACTTGTTCATCGCCTTCTTTCGCCAACAGAATCGTGCCAGCACAGGTTCCAAGCACTGGTATTCCTTTTTTTGCGAGGTCAACTATTCTTTCATGCATTCCTGTGGTCAGAATGAGTCGGCTTATTGTGGTTGATTCACCGCCAGGTATAACAATGCCTGAAACATTATTCAAATCTCTTAAGTTTCTTACGTACGCAACCGTACCATCAATTTTTAAATCTACCATCGCTTTTCTTAGGACTTCAACATGTTCAGAAACAGCGCCTTGTACAGCTACGACTCCAATCTTCAATTGGTTCCCCGTGTTTGCATCTTCTGTTTTTCATCCATTTTCGAAGTGTCGATACCTTGCATCGGTTCGCCTAAACCTTCAGAAACTCTTGCCAGAATCTCAGGGTCGTCATAATGCATCGTAGCCTCAGCGATTGCTTTGGCATATGCCTTTGGGTTCTTAGATTTGAACACTCCTGAACCGACAAATATGCCATCTGCCCCGAGCTGCATCATGAGAGCAGCATCAGACGGTGTTGAAATGCCCCCTGCAGCGAAATTCACTACAGGCAACCTTCCTAAATCCCTCGTCTCTATAACCAATTTCACCGGCACACGATACTCTCTTGCTTTTTCCTTCAATTGTGATTCTGACATCTTTTTCAGCTCAGCTATCTCTCGATTCATAAGCTTCATGTGCCTCACGGCTTCAACGACATTTCCAGTCCCCGGTTCACCTTTAGTCCTTATCATCGCCGCGCCCTCATCTATTCTTCTCAGGGCTTCACCCAAGTTTCTTGCTCCACAAACGAACGGAATTGTAAACTTTTTCTTTTCGATATGATCTTCTTCATCTGCAGGAGTTAACACTTCACTCTCGTCAGCCATGTCCACTCCTAAAGCTTCGAGAACTTGTGCTTCTGCAAAGTGGCCTATCCTACACTTGGCCATAACAGGAATCGTAACAGCTTTTATTATTTCTTTGATTTTTTGCGGGTCGGCCATCCTCGCCACTCCGCCTTTTGCCCTTATGTCTGCGGGCACTGCCTCCAAGGCCATAACAGAGACAGCTCCAGCATCTTCAGCAATTTTTGCCTGCTCTCCATTTACAACGTCCATTATGACTCCGCCCTTGCACATCTTGGCAAATCCTCTCTTCAACCTGTCAGTTCCTTTCTTTTCGATGACCTCTTTAGTTATTCTCATAACATCACGGCAAACAGGATAACGAACACAACGATCGGGCAGATTTAAGTTTTTTCTCCCGCCGCACTATTAATAGTGCTGTTATTTTCAAATAGACCTTGAAGTCTCAGTGGAACCCTCTTGTTCAAGAACCAGACGATCATACCTTTAGAGTAGTTTATGATTAGTGCTCTAAAGTCAACTGGCTTTGCTCCGCGTACATGTATGATTGTCCTCTGCAAATTTCAGTCCAAGCCTCATAATGGGAAAACCTAAATGTGAGTGTAAAACTGATAGATAGAAGTCAGAGTTGAAAGCTATGAGCGAAGTGAAAGAGGACCGGATCAAGTTACATAGGGAAGCAGGCATGCTTTTCGATGCTGGCAAATACAAGGAAGCCGAAGAGATCTTCTTGAAAACCGCTGAGTTATATTATAAGGTGCAGGACTTTTTCGATTCGACATCCATGTACTACAAGGCTGGCGAGTGTGCCTACGCCCTGAAGGAATATGAGAAAGCGGTTGAGCATTTCACAAAGTCTGCGGAGTTGTCCTTCCAGAAGGGGTTCGACCGGTTCGGAGTCAGCGCCCTAGAATACGAGAGAGACGGTTACAAGGCTTTAGGCAAGAATGCAAAGGTCAAGGAGTTGGACAAGAAAATTCAAGAAATGAAGAAGAAGCTGGAGGCGACATTCTAAGTACCTCGCCGACATCTATGCTGTTCCTCTTGTATCGAACAGGTTTGAAACAACGTTTATCTTTTTAGGCTGAGAGATAAAAAGCTGAGCAGTTTTAGGGTTCAAAGAGTATGCCGACTCCTTTCAAGGCTCTTGCAGAATTAGGGGAAAAGCTGGAAGCGACGACCAAACGTCTTTTGATGGTTGACCTTGCAGCAAGTTTCTTGATGAATGTAGAATCTGATGAGACAGAACCCGCGGTTTCGATGATTCTCGGGAGGCCTTTCCCAAGATGGGATCAGCGAACTCTCGAAGTGAGCTGGGCAACTCTCAGCGAAATCATAAAACGTATAACGGGCGTTGAATGGGACGTCTTCACAGAAGTCTTCAGCAAAACGGGCGACATCGGCGCGGCAACCAAGACGATCTTTGAAACCAGCAAAGTTAGAAAACAAACCGCCCTTTTTCAGAAAGCTCTAACCATAACTGAAGTCAGACATAACCTGCAGACGATAGCAGAAACTTATGGGTCAGGCTCTAGAGAGAGAAAAGAACGCCTGATTGAAACACTTCTGGGTCAAGCCTCTCCGGTTGAGGCCAAATATCTATTGAAGATATTCATAGGCGAGATGCGCACCGGTTTTCACGAAGGGTTGATGGAACAAGCAGTTTCTAAGGCCTTTCAAGTTCCTCTGCGAGCCGTTCAAGAGGCAAGCATGATCACAGGAGACATCGGAGAGGTAGCATCCATCGCAAAGAGTGAGGGTAAGCTAGGCCTGTCTAGGATAGGCTTCAAGGTTTTTAGGCCAGTGGGCCCTATGCTGGCCCAGATGGCTAACGGCGTGGCTCAGGCGTTGGAAGAGCATGATGGCAACACGGCGTTTGAATACAAGTATGACGGTGCCAGAGTTCAAATCCACAAGTCGGGCGACGATATCAAGGTTTTCAGTCGCCGGCTCACGGACGTGACGGACAGCTTGCCAGAGATAGTGGAACTGGTTAGATTGAACTTGAAAGCGGAGGAAGCGATCTTGGAAGGCGAGGTTGTGGCCGTTGACAGTCAGGGTTTCCCGATTCCTTTCCAGCATCTGATGCGCAGGTTCAGGAGGGTTCATGGAATAGCCGGCGCGGCCGAAAGAATTCCTCTGAGGCTTTATCTTTTTGACGTGTTGTATCTCAACGGGCAAGACCTGATTTCCATGTCATACGTCCAACGTAGGCAAGTACTCGCTGCAAACGTTGACGGGATACCATTGACTTCGCAGCTGAAAACGGACGATGTTCAAGAGGCGGAGAAGTTTTTGAAACAGGCCATGGACGCGGGGCATGAGGGTTTGATGGCCAAGAGGCTTGACAGTCCCTATACGCCCGGGATCCGTGGAAAACGTTGGCTGAAAATTAAGCCAATCCTCGAACCCTTAGACCTTGTTATAGTTGGGGCCGAGTATGGCTATGGACGCAGACACGGATGGCTTTCAGACTATTACCTGGCGGCGCTTGATGCTGACACTGGCAAATTCTTCACGGTGGGCAAGACCTTCAAGGGGTTGACAGACTCCGAAATCATCGGAATGACACAGCGTCTAAAAGAACTGACGATAACGCGCTCGCCCAGAAGCGTGAGCGTGGTTCCGAGAATAGTAGTTGAAGTCGCGTACAACGAGATTCAGAGAAGCCCCAAATATGAATGTCAGATGGCTCTGCGGTTCGCTAGGATAACGCGTATCAGAGAAGATAAAGCACCGGAGGAAGCGGACACGATTCAACGGGTCAGGCAAATCTATGAGAGTCAGTTCCAGAAAAAAGGCAGATATACAAGCAATTGACAGCAGAATAAGAGTGACGTGTTTGCATGCCTAGAACGAGCAAGGTTCCCTCATTCGACGAGTACTATAGTCGCCAAACTGTGTTGAAAGAGCTTGGGAAAAAAGGGCAAAGAAAACTTGCTCAGTCAAAGGTAGCCGTCGTTGGACTAGGCGGCTTGGGAACAGCTTCATCACTTTATCTAGACCTCGCTGGGGTTGGCCACTTGCGCTTGATAGACCAAGATACGATTGAGTTGGCTAACTTGCATAGACAGATCCTTTACGGACCAGAAGATCTGCACTATCCAAAGGCTGAGGTCTCGGCCAAAAGACTGCGCAGGATAAATCCGCTCGTGAAAGTCGACCCTGTTTCAGAGAATCTGAACCGCAACAACGTTGAAAAGCTCTTAACTGGGATGGAATGCGTCGTTGACGGCTTAGACAATATGCGCGCACGCTACCTGGTTAACCGAGCATGCGCAAAGCTCGGCATTCCGTATGTCTTTGGGGCGGCCATAGGATTTGAAGGCAACCTTTCAGTCTTCGCTGTACCTAAAACACCATGCTTGGAGTGCATCTTGCCATATGTCAACGATGACAATTTGCAGACGTGCGACCTCAGAGGCGTACTCGGCGCCACAGCCGGCATAATTGGCACGATGCAGGCCATGGAAGCGATAAAAGTGTTGACAGGCATAGGCTCGCCGCTTAAGGGCAAGCTGATGATCTGTGACTTCGCAGACATGTACTTTACCACGATAGACATTTTCAGAAGAGACGGTTGTCCAGCATGCCAGGGCAAAGTCGGCATCCCAAAAAGGAAGGAAAAACTTGCTTGGCTATGTGGAAGAGACACGGCGAACATCAACCCTGAAGAAACGTTGAACATGGGACTCAGCGAAGCATATGAGCTTATCAAGCAGCATTTTAAAGTGCGAATAAAGTCCCAACTTGCAATAATATTTAGCTACAAGACCTTTGAAATCACCTTGTTCACCGGCGGGCGGATGTTAATAAAGAATGTTAAGAGTGAAAAGTCAGCGCTGGACGTCTACTATGATGTAAGAAAGAAGCTCGATGAGGGCCCATAAACCTATTTATCCGAGTCTAAGCGATCTGTAGACTGCCGGGGTGGCCGAACGGTTCAGGCGGTTGCCTGCAGAGCAGCTATATATGGGTTCAACTCCCATCCCCGGCTTTTCAGCATAAACGTACGCGTGAGTGAAGTCGGCGTTTTGGTTGAATACTCTCCAGAGCATGCTATAGTGCGCACGCAGAAGATCATATTTCGAGCAATATCTTCATTTTCGTTAGATTATGGCAGCCGTTCCCAGTTACTTCGAGAATGTCTTCTATTCTAACCCCGCCCACTTCAGGGTCGTACAGCCCAGGTTCTATTGTGACCACGTTGTGTTCTTGAAGTGGAAGTCTGTTGAACTCGCCGAGTCCGGGTCCTTCATGAACCTGTAATCCCACTCCGTGTCCGAGACTATGCGTGTATCCTTTGTCTATTCTTTTTCCGCCTTTGATCGTGTCGTAGCCTGCTTTCTCAAACAGGCGATAACAGAGTTCTTGCATCTTCATGCCTGGTACTCCTGCCTTCAAAGCATCAATCGAAGCGTCTCTCACATCAGCCACAGTCTCAAACATCCTCTTGATGATTTTCGACGCTCGTCCTTTCACGACGGTTCGAGTCATATCCGAGACATACCGTTTGCCTATGCTTTTCGGGAAAATATCCATCACGATCGGCTGATTAGCTTTCAAAACGTCAGTCTTCTTCCCCGCATAGTGACCCATCGCGCTCTTCGGTCCGCAAGGTATCATCGTTTCCTCCTCGGCGATGCAGCCGTTGTCGATGAACGTGTGATCGAAGATTCCTCTGATCTTGCCTACAGTCAGTTTTTCTTTCTTGCCTTTTGTCCGCATGTACAGCGTCCCATCAGGTCCGACGTCGGCTTTGGAAATCTCGTCAATGGCTTTTGAAGCTGCTTTCTCAACGACTCGCTGAACAGAAGTAATAGCCTTGACTTCGTCAGGCTCTTTGGTCTCTCGTGCTTTGTCCAACACGTCGAACATCGGCTTGATCTTCAAGCCTTCCTTCCGAAACGTATCAGCAAACATAACCGGAAAATCCGGCGGAACATAGATTGGCTTCTGGGTTCCCAACTCTTTTTCAGCGACGGACGCAACGAACTTCATCATTCCAACCCGAGGCTCAGGCACCGATTTGAGGAACTTCATAAAGTCATAGTCATGAGTGGCTCGGACATCCTTGGCTGCTGACTCTTTCTTCGCCCGGTCAAACTCCAACTGATTGATAACCAGAATCGGCTCTTCGTCAACCTTTTTGAGGTAAAGAAAAGGATCAATCGCCAAGAAACCGCTCATGTAGAACATGTTGACGTTCGTGTAGCTCCCAGAGTAAAGTAACATCGAACCAAAACCGTTCTCGGTCAGAATCCGGTCAACATCCGCCTTCAAATAGATTCACTTCTTGAACGACTCATTCGAAATATCGGCATAAAAGAGTTTCTCGCGCACGCCGAACAGTACTGAAGTCAAATTTGACTTTTGACATCCGAGGATCAGACCTCTCACAAAAAGAAAAAAAGGGATCTGCGGGTGATGTCACCCACTTGTCGGAGGTCCAAATCCCATCCCCGGCTTTTCGGTATAGATCCATAGACTCTAGACAAACCGCGCGTTTTGGAGCACGTTGAGATCGTAAGGTTCAAAGGTCTGCAGGTCTCTGGAGTGTTCTTGCTCATTGACTGGAACCAGGATTCTCGAGTGCTCGCTAAACGTGAACAAAGAATGTGTCCGTTACGGCGACCAGAGTAAAATTATTTTACAAAAGGCGGAAGGTTGAGAGATGATTTGTGAGGCTCACGTTTTGTTTACGTGACGGACTTCAATAGGTTCGTCGTATGCGTAGATGAGTCTCTGAACATAATGAATTCCTGAAGCAGTTTCTTGGCTTCTTCGTTTTTGACCAGTTTCTTTTCCAGCGTTTCTTGGTCAGTTAAACTCTCAAACTCCAACAGTTCAACGTATGCGCCTGAGATTCCGCCAAACATTTGAGTGTACAGCTTGAGTGATTTCACTTCCTTGAACATCTCTGGGTTCTTTTTCATGTAATTAAGGTAACTCTTCCAGAAACGCATGAAATCTCCCTGTTTTTCTGGCTTCACTATGTACGTAGATATTGCAAGGTAGGTCATTTTTCCAAACTCCTGTTTCCTCAAGTTAGTTGAGTTGTTTAAATCGTTTATGACGAAATAGAACATTATTCCGAGTCAAACTCCGTTGGAAGAACAAGAAAGGAGGTGATTTTCCGGTGATGCGACCAATGGTGGGAGGCACAACTCGCATCCCAAGCTCCAAGATTTTGGAGTGTTGGGAAGTCTCATCTGGTGGGCTTAGGAACCGCCCCTCCTCGGTTTCAATGTACCATGAATATTTGGATCCAAATATGTGCGGAGGTTTTCTCCGCGTTGAGGTTAGGGTCTTATCATAGCCCGCGCCGCACAACAATAGAAGACGAACTAGAGATTCAAAGAAGAAAGAAATGGGATAACGGTATCTACTACTTAGGTTTAAGGTTCTATTTGTCCTATGCTTCAGTTAGAGGTGGATGAATTGAAGAGAGTACTCTTCGTGTGTGTCGAAAACGCTGGCAGGAGTCAGATGGCAGAAGCCTTTACCAACCATTATGGAAAGGGAAAGTTCGCGGCCTCAAGCGCAGGTATCAAGTTAGCAGGCAAGGTGAATCCTGTGGTTGTTGACGCGATGAAAGAGAAGGGCATAGACATCTCAATGAACCTGCCTAAACTGCTGACTTCTAAGATGATGGAGGAAGCAGATCTAATCGTAACGATGGGCTGCGGCGCGGCAGACCTGTGTCCAGGTCCTTTTTTCAAAACAACCGTGGATTGGGGACTCGAAGATCCAAAGGACAAACCGATAGAGAAAGTTCGAGAAATCAGAGACGAAATAGAAAGAAAAGTAAGAACACTTATTGACCAAGGCATATAATCGCGCACGCATACTGACCTATCACTTTTTTATCAAGAAGAGATGTCTATTTTTGAGTAACTTGATCCTCAAGTGAGCGTCCGACGGAAGGTTCAGAATTGACCGACAAGACCCTGGACTACGATCAGATGACGACAGAGAATACAATCGAATCTCTCCAGTCGAATTCAAGCCTTGGACTTGCGTCGGGCGAAGTTGCGACCCGACTAAGGCAATATGGATACAATGAAATCCCAGAGGAAAAAGCTAGGCCGCTAAGGATGTTTGCAAGCAAGTTCTGGGGTCTCACCGCATGGATGCTTGAGATCATAATAGTCGTTTCATGGTTCCTTCATAATTACCCAGACCTGTACATCGTGACAGGGCTTCTTGTCTTCAATTCGATACTGGGGTTTGAGGAAGAACAGAGAGGATCAAGCGCAGTGGAATCACTAAAACTAAAGCTGCAAGTCAACGCGAGAGTCCTCAGAGACGGCTCTTGGACAAACGTGCCCGCGAGAGAATTGGTTCCTGGAGACATAATCAGAACGCGGTCTGGAGACTTCGTGCCAGCCGACGTGAAGATAATAGATGGCGAGCTATCCGTTGACCAATCAGCCTTGACAGGAGAGTCGATGACAATAGACAAGAAGTCAAGTGATGTTTTGTATTCTGGCTCCGTTGTCAAGAGAGGTGAATCGAATGGCATTGTCGTATCCACGGGGTTGAAAACGTATTTTGGAAGAACTGCTCAGCTAGTCCAGCTTGCAAGGCCAAAACTTCACATGGAAGAGGTGGTTTCGAACGTCGTTAAGTGGCTTTTGATCATAGTTGCTTCGTTGATCATTGTGGCAGTAGCTGTTTCAGCGGTTGATGGAATCAGTCTTTTGGATGTGTTGCCAATAGTCCTAGTCTTGTTATTGTCTGCGATACCTGTTGCCTTGCCGGCGATGTTCACTGTCAGTATGGCGCTGGGCTCTATGGAGTTGGCCAAAAAAGGCGTGCTCGTGACTAGACTCAGCGCTTCTGAAGATGCGGCAACGATGAGTGTACTCTGCGCCGACAAGACTGGGACGATAACGATGAACAGGCTCTCAGTGGCAAACGTGATCCCTCTGAATGGATTTACTGAGAAAGATGTAATACTATACGGTGCCTTGGCTTCTCAAGAGGCCAACCAAGATCCTATAGACAACGCTTTCATCGTCAAGGCCAAATCGGACAATTTGCCAGTTTCTTCATTTGTACAGAGGGATTTTGTTCCTTTTGACCCGAAAACGCGAAGAACCGAAGCGTTGGTGCGAGGAGGTAACAGCGAATTTAAGGTTCTAAAGGGATCCGTCTATGTCATAGCCAAAGAATGTGGGCTTCAAGAGGACTCTGTAAAAGACTTGGAATCGCGGATGAACATGTTTGCCGAGAAGGGTTACAGGACTCTGGCGGTCGCGAGAGCACATGACCACGAGTTGCCCAAGTTCGTCGGCCTAGTGGCGCTCTACGACATGCCCAGGTCTGATTCAAAGCAGCTGATACAAGAGCTCAAGGACTTGGGGATATCAGTGAAAATGTTGACAGGAGACGCTGTAGCAATAGCGAAGGAAGTTGCAGCTGAGACAGGACTCGGTGAGCAGATCATTAGCGCTTCTGAACTGAAAGAAGCCGTAAGAGAAAACGCGATAGAGGCGGCGCAGGCAGCCGAAAAAAGTGATGGGTTCGCGGAGATATATCCTGAGGATAAATATGCGATTGTCAAAAGCCTTCAGGCCACTGGGCAGGTTGTTGGCATGACTGGCGACGGTGTGAATGATGCACCAGCGCTGAGACAGGCGGAAGTAGGCATAGCTGTGAACACTTCAACAGACGTAGCGAAAGGGGCAGCGAGTGTCGTGTTGACGAATGAAGGTTTGACCAGTATTGTCAATTTGGTCAAAAATGGCAGAGTGATCTATGAAAGGATATCTGCATGGGTACTGAGCAAGATAGTGAGAACTCTGCAGATTGCCATTTTCGTAGTCTTGTCCTTTATCTTAACGGGTAATTATGTCGTGTCGGCGTTCGCTATAGTTCTCCTCTTCTTCATGACCGACTTCGTCAAGATCGCGTTGTCCACTGACGATTTGAAATGGTCACAGAAACCTAACACTTGGGACATAAGAGGGATAGTGAAAGTGTCGCTACTGCTGAGTACATTGATTGTCATAGAATCATTTGGGCTACTATACGTAGGGCTCAACGTGTTTCATTTGAATGCGGCCGAGCAGACTTTGTACACGTTCAGTTTTGAAATATTGTTCTATTTCGCCATGTTCCTGATATTCAACGTTAGAGAAAGAGGACATTTTTGGGAGTCAAGACCAAGTAAGACACTGCTGACAGCAATGATGCTGAGCATGATTGCTGCAACGATAGTGACGACAACGGGAATTCCAGGCCTCAAACCTATACCATTGACTGAGACTCTTTTTGTGGCGTTCTGTGCTGGTGCCTTCTCGCTGACACTCAATGATCTGGCTAAGTCTCTCTTTGTGAAGAGGACAGGAACAGGATGGTAATACTATACTATACTGGAAATCTAAGGTGCGTTGATTTCGGTCATAGCACGCGCAATGCGTTGGTCAACGGCAAAGCAATATGAATATAAGGGGAAAATAGCTGTGGGACGTAAATAGAAATTTCAAATGCCTTGATTGCGGCCACAAGCAGAGGAAGCCCGTGGAAGAAGAAGATCTAGCGCCCGTCCTGAGTGCGGAAGCAAATGCATCAATGGGGCTTCCGAGGAAAAAAAGTACGTTCGACTTAGAAGAGGCAACAGAGGCCATCTTGAAATATAAGGGCGTCTTCGAATTGACCAGTATGCGAAAAGTTGCAGAAAGAGAAAAACAATTTTCAGAGCAGGAGCAAAAGCTCAGGGCCAGAATGATCAAGGTCAGGCACAAGATAGCCGTGATAAGCGGCAAAGGTGGCGTGGGCAAAAGCACGGTGGCCGTGAATTTGGCCGTGGCATTCGCGATGCATGGACACGCAGAACATATAGGGATCCTTGACGCGGACATACATGGTCCCAGTATACCAAGAATGCTAGGACTGACGGGTCAAAGACTGCAAGTGGGGCCGCCTGGAGCCTTTCCAGCCTCGGGCACATTAGGGATAAAGGTCGTCTCGATGGACTTCTTGTTGCCTGATGAAAATGCGCCCGTGATTTGGCGTGGACCGCTGAAGATGACTGCGATTCGCCAGTTTCTGTCAGACATAGTCTGGGGAGAACTAGACATTCTGCTAATTGATCTCCCTCCAGGAACAGGGGATGAACCGCTAAGCATTGCTCAGCTGCTACCGGAAATGGATGGCGTCGTAATAGTGACAATCCCATCCAAAGTCTCACAAGTTGTCGTTAAGAAATCTGTCACTTTTGCTCGGCAGCTCGGAATGCCCATAATAGGCGTCATCGAAAACATGAGCGGCTTTATCTGTCCTCACTGTGGAAAAAAATCTGATATATTCGAGTCTGGCGGCGGACACAAGATAGCTGAAGAATTGAATATTGCGTTTCTTGGAAGCATTCCGATTGATCAAGAAATCTGTGAAGATGCTGACAGAGGAGAACCGTTTATCGTGGAGCATCCTAACTCTGCGGCTTCAAAGTCCTTCATGGAAATTGTCAAGAAGATTGAAGATTTCCTGAGGCAGAAGGCTAAAAAGTAATAGAAAGGGACGTGACGCAATGGCAACTACAGCTATTCTTCCTGTGTTGGATAACAACGGTTTGAATGTTAGGATATCAGAACATTTCGGAAGAGCGCCCTTCTATGCTGCTGCACCTTTGGGCAAGGATTGAAAAGTTGAAAACGTCGAAACGTTGGAAAAGAGGTGGCACGCCTTTGTTCAGAACCATAAGCGTTTTTAATGCGCGTATTTGCTCAACAAGACGCATTTCGATTGCGCCATAGGAGTGATAATCTTGGCTCGCGATCCTGTTTGTGGAATGTATGTTGATGAGGAAACTGCAGCTTTCAAGACTGTGGTTGATGGAAAGACATACTATTTCTGCAGTGAACAATGTTTACGCACATTCACACAGCCTGAGGTTGAGAGACACAACTTAAGGCGTTTAATCATTCTGAGTTTCGCTTTGGGCTTGTTGACTTTCCTGTTTGGCTTCTTCGCCGTTCCATTACCAGTCTTGCCCCGGGACTTTTGGCTTTTTCTGCTTGCGACACCCGTACAGTTCATTGCGGGCTACAGGTACTACAGAGGTGCTTATGGTGCTGCCCGAGCCAAAACGGTAAATATGGACACGCTGATCGTGGTTGGAACAACCACTGCTTGGGGCTATAGCACGCTGGTGACTTTCTTGCCCAAGCTGATGCCGAGCCAAGACGTTTACTTTGACACTGCAGCGTTGATCATAGCGCTAATTCTAATTGGAAAATACCTAGAGGAGGTTGCCAAAGGCCGGGCTTCTGAGGCAGTGCGTAAACTAGTTGACCTTCAGCCCGCACTTGCGAATTTACTAAAAGAAGACGGAACAGAGGAGAAGGTGCCAGTCGAGAAAGTAATGCCAGGGGAAGTGCTCCTGATTAGACCAGGAGAAAAGATACCATTAGATGGCGTGGTGATAGATGGTTCATCCTCTGTGGATGAAAGCATGATCACTGGTGAAAGTGTACCTGTCGCAAAAGAAAAAGGAGCCCAGGTCATCGACGGCACTGTGAACAAGGAAGGCGCCCTGAAAATTGAGGTCACCCGCATAGGCATGAACACGACCCTTAACCAGATCGTGCAAATGGTAAATGATGCACAATTGAGCAGGGCGCCTATTCAGAGGCTGGCCGACACCGTATCCGCATATTTCGTGCCTATCATTCTTTCCATCGGAGTCATCACCTTCTTACTTTGGAAGTTTGTGGTTGGTGCGAGCTTCGGCTTTGGCCTAACGGCTTTCATAGCTGTGGTCATAGTTGCCTGTCCATGCGCTATGGGTATTGCAACCCCTACTGCGATTCTGGTCGGGGCCGCAAAAGGCGCCCAGAACGGGATACTAATAAAGGGCGGCGATTACCTTGAAAAAACCAGAGAACTGCAGGCAATCGTCTTCGATAAAACTGGCACATTGACCAAGGGCAAACTCGCTGTTACCGACATCATCGGAGACAATCAAGAATCATTACTGGCTTCGGCGGCTTCGCTTGAGAACCTGTCAGAGCATTCGGTTGGTCAAGCAATCGTCAGCGAAGCAAAAAGGCGAAACATCGTCTTGGAGCAGCCAAAAAATTTTGAAGTTCTTCCAGGAAAAGGATTAAAAGGCACAGTGAAAGGCAAAAACGTGGTCATAGGCACCCAGAGACTAATCGAAGAATCAAACATAACGATAAGCGAAATAAACCAAACAAACGCTGAAAATCTGTTCAGCGAAGGAAAAAGCGTCATCTACGTAGCGGTGGACGCCAAAGTGACCGGTTTAATCGCCGTTGCGGATGAACTCAAAGACAACGCCGCAGAAGTCGTTAAGAAACTCCAGACAATGAATCTCCAAGTGATAATGATCACAGGAGACAACAAACGGACAGCCGAAGCCATAGCTAAGAAAGCAGGTATCAACCAGTACCTAGCCGAGATTTTACCCGACAAGAAAGCTGAAGAAGTCAAGAAACTCCAGAACGAAGGCTTAGTTGTGGCCATGGTTGGTGACGGCATAAACGATGCGCCTGCCTTAGCACAGGCCGATGTGGGAATTGCCTTGGGAAGCGGAACGGACATTGCAGTGGAAACTGGCGGCATAGTCCTGATCAGAAACAATCTCATGGATGTGGTAACTGCAATTCAACTCAGCAAGAAAACGTACTCAAAAATCAAACAGAATTTCACTTGGGCATTCTGCTACAATGCGGCTCTCATTCCAGTAGCAGCGGGAGTGCTTCAGCCATTCGGCATAGTTATGAATCCTGTTTTTGCAGCGGGAGCAATGGCCTTTAGCTCCATATCCGTGGTCTCAAACTCCCTTCTTCTGAGACGATTCAAGCCGGAGAAATGAACAATGAGCACTAACAACGAAAAACCGCTTACAACGAAGCTTATTCCCATCGCTCAAATGGACTGCTCAACATGCATTCCAATTTTGGAGAAAGAAATCCTGAAGCTCAACGGAGTGAAAGAAGCTCGAGCAAATTACCTGACTAAAATGATAAAAGTTGTGTATGATTCAGATTTGGTCAGGTTGCCCGAGATAGAGTCGGCTGTTGAAAAAGTCGGTTATCAGATTGCTTACAAGAAGTATCCCAGTGCCGCTTCAAAATTGAAGGGGCTATTTCGAAAAGAAAAACCAGGCCTCGTGAAAGTTATTTCTGACGCTGATTTTGCCTCAAAGGTACTGCGTGGATCCAAAACAGTTGCCGTTCTTTTCTCATCAGCAGGTTGCCCCGCATGTCACGCAGCGAAGTCGGTGTATGCTGAAACTGCCGAGGATTTAGCTGGGCGCGCTGAACTTTACGAAATGGACATTTCCTCATCAGAGATTTGGCACAACTATGAAATTCTCAACATTCCCACCATTCTAATCTTTAGAGATGGTAAATTGCAAGGAAGATTAATTGCCCTACCACAAAAAACCGAGATAATCGAGGCTTTGACTAAGTAAAAGCAAAACAAAACAATAACAATTAACTGATGCGGCGCACGTACGCGCTATTTCGTGTTCTTTGTTATTCGTGCTTTTTCTCTTTTCCCTTCCCTCGTACATAAGCAGATACCTTCATGGCCGCCATCGCCCCTTCTCCAGTCGCTGTGACAACTTGCATTCCACCGCAAGTGCAGTCTCCAGCGGCGTAGACACCTTCAACATTGGTTCTTAGCATGCGATCCACGGTAAGGCATCCGTTCTTGTCAACTTTCAACCCAGCTCTCTTCACGACTTCGGTCATAGGAACTCCGCCGAGAGAAATGAATACCCCGTTGACATCCTTTTCGATCTCACGCTGCGAGTCCTTCTCGATGATTCTGATGGACTTCACGATTTTATCTCCCAATATGGCTGCAACTTGCCCATTTATGATTTCTACATTCGCTTTATCTCGAAGCTGCCGATCAAGAGCTCCTTCGACCTTCAATTCTTTACTATGCGTCACTATAGTGACCCTCTTTGCGATATCAGCCAAGAACAACGCATCAATCGCTGCCTCCTGACCGTTACCGATCACTGCGGCTCCCGCATTTCTGAAAAAAGGGCCGTCGCACACGACACAATAGCTTACGCCTCTGCCTAGAAATTCGGTCTCTCCAGGAACTCTCAGCTTCCTCTTCTGCGTTCCAGTTGCTATGATCACCGCTCGGCTCAGATAGGTTCGTTTTCTAGTCGTGGCCCTCTTGATTGCGCCATTCAGATCCAGCCCTACGACCTCTTCAGTCTCTATAATCTTGGCGCCAAACCGCACTGCCTGTTTCCTCATTTTCTCAGTCAATTCACGCCCTTTGATTCCTTCCTCAAACCCTGGAAAATTCTCAATATTGTGCGCTTCAGAAGCCTTTCCGCCCGCAACACCCGCATCGAGCACAACTGTGTCAAGTCCAAGCCAAGAGGAGTATATCGCAGCAGTCAGTCCTGCCGGTCCGGCGCCGATAATTATCGTGTCGAAGTTGTGGCCCTGATCATTCATTTCAGCATTCATCAAATCGCCAACCCAATAGTCTTTGGGTCGCGCGTTATTAAAATCTCGTGCAGGCGCTCTGAAAAGGCAACAGACTATATTATTAGTCCGACTGCGAAACTCAGCAATGGCGCAATTATCCAGCCTGCTACTATTATTGCGAACGGTTTTAGAGAGATAAATTTAGTCCTGTATGAAATAGCGGTTCCAAAAAGTGCTGCTGACATCGTCTGAGTAGTCGGAAGCGGGATCTTGAAAATCGTCGCCATTTCTACAAGGAACGTTGAAGAGAAAAGCGCAACTGTTGCGTTAGGATATCGCATCAGGAAGAGTTCTTGTGAGACTCTCTTAATCTCACCTCGGCTCAGGTAGAATGACCCAACAAGTATTGCTGCAACTGCAGTCAAAATAGTGAATAGGTTAAAGCCTCCAGTTGCAACGATCATGCCTATTGTGTTTGCCCCAAGAACATACGAAGTACTAAAGGTTAACACGATAAGCACAAACTTGTAAATTTGTACCCTGCTCCAAACGTCATGCGCGGGTCTCTTATTAATTGCTCTTATCAGGTGGAACGATAGGGCTATTGCAACTAAAGGAGCGACGAACCACAAAATTACAACTTCAGCTACAAACGGGCCGGCAATCAGTGTCTTTCTCGCGAATGATAATCCTGCCAATAGCCCGACAAGGCTCATGCTGAACGAGATCGGCGCCCTAATGATATCTGCTACGACAAAAACCAGTATTGCCGCAAGCAAGACTTCTAGCTGAAGCTGAGCAGTTAAGTTAGGAAGAAGCATGTGCACAGAAGTTATCATGCTCGAACCCTGAATCAGAAGACCGAGCAAGAAGCCTGCAGCTCCCAAGAGAATGCCCGTTCGTTGACTCAGCGTCTTTGACCCTATTGCTGATCCGACACAAGCTGAAAGATTGTTACCTGAAACAAGCGCAACAGCAACAAACGTTGCAATAATCAGAAGTGCTTGAAGAAGCATGCACATGTCACTTCAGAATCGAATTAACTATCGAAACAATTGTGTCAGACAGGTCCTCACAAGCATCAAGAATGTCATCTAGTTTATGAAGCAATTCTGAATAATGAAAAAACTGTAAATATTGCATTCTAGGCGCATTTGCGTACAATTTGTCAAAGCCTGCATCCTTCACGTCATCGCCCTCTTCTTCCAAGGCTTCTATCTGTTTCCTGACCTCAATCATTTCCGTCAAACTGGATGTTGCGAACAGTCTTTTTACTTCTATTATGGCTTTTCCTGCAAGACTAAGCATCTTTTCGAATATTGGTGTCCAATCGGTTCTTTGGCTTACTTCTTCGCCTGGGAATTTTGCTTTTGCCATCCTGTTCAATTCTCTGCTGAGGTTGTAATATGTGTCAAGTATTGTATCCGCAAGTTGTACCGACTCAAGAAGATCATCCAGCACATTTGGACTGACTGCTCCGCTCGTTATGTCCTCGCTAACTTTGAAGGCAGTGTCATCTGACTTCTTTTCTAATAATCTAATAGCCTGCATCGCTTCGGTCAAGGATTTTCCCGTGTATCCTTCGAGAAGCATCTGGGTCATTATCAAATTTGCTTCGCCAGCCAAATCGAGGATTTCCGAAAGTTCATGAAAAACATTCTTCTCGCCTACGACTAAGCCTCGTTTGATGTTTCGCAGAAACAAAACTTTCCCTCACTTCATCTGATTAAATATCTGCGACTTCTATTAAAACTTAAAATGAGTGCGCAGAGCCACAAAACTCTTGACAGATCACAGGCTTACGGGGCGCAGTGGCGAGAAGTGAAATTGCGGTGCTTGCAGTTCTTCTGGGAATGCTCTAACTAGAGACTTGATAGGACACCATGAACAAGTGTGTCAACGCCAAGGATTTCATATGTTGCTAAAATAGCTTGAAAGTCAGAAGTGCTTTAATATCGCAAGACGTCAAGTCACAAGTAAAGAGACGTGAATGAACGTTATGGCTGCGCCTCATGAACTGCCTCCCGAACTGCCTCCTGAACTGCCTCCAGAAGAGGTTCCTACGGAGAGAGGAAGGACCGCTTACCGGCTTCTGCTGATTGTCCTGCTGGCTTCTTTGCTGCTGCTCACTCTGGTCGTTGTCTTTCCGCTTATTATAAATTCGGGGAATCAGCACTTAATGAGTTCTGACTGGTCGGGTTATACTGTTGCCTCTGACTTGAATTATCCGCAACCGAGCGTGACGGGCGTTAATGGGTCTTGGACGGTTCCTGCAGTCAACGGTTCAGTGGGAAACTCTTTCTCAGCGGTGTGGATTGGTATTGGTGGACAATTTGACGGTACGTTGATCCAAGCAGGAACTGAGCAAGATTCGACAAGAGGACAAGGGACCTATTCGGCCTGGTATGAGCTGCTGAGTGGGTCATTGGTGACCATTGATTCATTGAGCGTATTTCCGAGGGACAGCATTATGGCTTCAATATCGCTTTTGGACCCAACCGCTAACATATGGTCGATAGAAATTCATGATGTCACAAATGGAGAATCGTTCCAGAAAAATGTCGTTTATGTTTCCTCGTTGCTCTCTGCAGAATGGATTGTGGAGCGACCAACAATAGGTAACTTTGTTACGACTCTAGCTGACTTCGGTCAAGTAACCTTCACGGGTTGCGCGGCGAACATCAGCAGCATAGTTGGAACGGTAAGCAGTTTTCCTCATAGCCAAATCATAATGTACAATCGTCAAAACACGCAATTGGTGAGTGTTTCAACCTTAACTTCCAAGGGCTCCTCCTTCTCGGTCAACTACCTAGGCTAGGAGATCATTACTGCTGAGTATGAACCAATATCCTCCTCATTCTTTGATGTTCAAGCATTTTCACTAAGCGTAAAATTCATTATTTGTCATTCTCCAAGGAGGTCGTCCAGTGAACGAGTTATTCCCCAAGAACGGCTTATTGTCACAGCACTTTCTTAGAGAGGGCTCTGATCGTTTCGTAGACTGATGCCGCTGTTGCAATGCTGATGACTCCTAGAGCGAATACATATTCTCTTGTAAGGATAGGTGGTCTAAGGAAAACTACCATGAATATCAATGAAGTTCCCAAGAATACCGTGTAGAAGAAATCCCGAGGGACCAAAAACCTTCTGAACCGAATGAGGTTTTCAAGGATTATTCGATCCGCAACATAACCGTTCAACTCCTTTTTTATTAACCCTGCCTCTTCTAGTTTGTTTATGTGATAAAGCGCCAGGGTCGGACTGCTCAGATTCAGCGCCCGCTGAACTTCGCGGATTCCAATTGGCCTATCGCTTTTCAATATAAACTTGTAAACCTTTAGTGTGAGCCCTCTCAGAACGTCCTTCGATTCGCTCACAGCTTTTCCGTCTCCATATGAGAAAGCAACCATATCAAACTATTTGAAATATTGCTGTTCAAACTATTTGTACACATGTACAAAAACGTAGAATTAAATTTTTCACTGACTATTCATTCTGTTGATGCCTTATGAACTCCAAGATACAAGTGATCGCAGCGTCAATATTGGCAATCGGCCTTGCACTTGGGCTTGGAACGGTAAGCTATGGGTTGTTCTCTGAAACTCCAACTCCAACGAAGCTTCAAACAGTCTTGGATGTTTTCACGCAGAAAGGCGGCACAGGAATCAACGTTTCCGGTGGAAACTTTGAACCTTTTGATAACGTTTCTATACTTGCTTATCTCACTCAGGGGGGCATCAAAGTAGAAAATCGTCCAGTGACATTTTCGATTCAGGAGCCAAATGGCACATATATGGTCAGGACAGCCTCAACAAACGACTCAGGTCTTGCTGAAACAGATGTATCCCTTCTTCCTTCTGAGGGCCACGACGTGATAGGAACATGGCAAGTCCTTGCAAACGCAACGGTAAGCAATGAAGCCGTGAATGATACGCTTGAATTCACATGCGAGTCGCAAAGCGCTAGGATTGAACTCTTTTCTGAAAGTAACGGGGTTCCCAGCATCTCCTTTCTCCCAAACGAAACGGTTCTCCTTGAGGCTCAATTGTCGTACAAGAACGCCTCAATCGCTGGAACCCCGGTTACCTTTGATGTAACGACTCCAAATGACACCGAATTCCTTCTGCAAACAGCGTCCACGAACAGCCTTGGAACAGCAAACTTGACCTTCAGTATTCCGTGGCCCTCAGAAAACTCCCTTGGAATTTGGCAAGTATCAGCTGCGAGCGAAGTGTACGGACAGGCCTTAAACGCCACAACATTCGTTGAATTTTACTTGCCCCCCGTAATAGACGTTTTCACCCAAGAGGGCGGCGTTGGACCGAACGCGTCAGGGGGAAATTTCACACTTAATGAAACTGTGGTTCTCTACGCCGAAGTTCGAGATGAGCTCAACCAGCCAGTGCCCAATCAAATGGTAGGGTTTGAAATAATAGAACCCAACGGAACAAACCCTGTCATTCTAGCGCGCACGACGAACTCTTCAGGAATAGCAAACGTGACATTTCCATTACCGCCAGATCCCGCCTACCTTGGAACCTTTGAAGTCTACGTAACCACACAATACTACGGCATTTTGCTTCAGGACACCCTCAGCTTCATAGTCACGCAAGACTAGTCTAACCGAAAACTCGGATGAAACGATCCTTGGCCCGCGAAACATTTTTACTTCCATTTCTCCCTGTTCAAAGATTGCTCAAACGAAGCCTCAGCCGATGGTCAATGTCCATTTCAAACGATAAACAGTAGGAACACTGATGCAATTAAGCAGAACAATCCTACAAGGAACATCATAGCAGCGCTTGTCCAAAGTTTCTTCCGAGTTGGATAAATGCTGTAAAAGAATATTGAAAATGCTGACAAGAGAAATGTCACTGCGCCCAGCAGCAGCGTAAACTTCAGCGGAAAGGGAGTTTGCTCCCCGTGGAGACCTGTGACCTGCAGAACCGCCAAACTCAGTGCGGCCAACGTTCCAGGATAGGAAGCATTAACGATCGGTTTAATGAACTTCTCCTCAAATTCTTGCATTATCTAGCCTTCTGCTCTCTTGTCGACTCAGTTTAAGCCCGTTAGGCCTTAAACTTTTTGTGAAAGCCCGTTTAAAGGATCAATAGCGTGCTTTACAAAACTTGGGAAAATGGTTGTTGGAAGCATTGTCTTAGCACATGGAACAGTTAGATTCCTCTTGATTAGCTGGCTTAAGTCGAGCAATAGCACACGCGTATCAAAGCCTCATCATATCGCTGAGGCGCTGGAAGTCATATAGAGGATAATCCCATAATAGTTAAATAAGTGGTTTGTGTCAGGAAATTACAGTGTAATGGGAAAAAGAAAGGAGAATATAGATCGAAAGGAGAGGGATATGTTGAAATATTGGACAGTAGCGCTTGTTAGTGTGATTTTGTTTCTGCTTTTGGTTCAGGCTGGTTCGTTCCTGCTTGTCGTCAAAGGTCAGGCGCCTGCAGAACAGTTTTCCGTCATAAACCCTGGGCCCAGCAGTTACCCGTCAAGATGGAATGCATCATCAACCGTGCGCAACTATAACACGACCGAATTCATCTTTTACAGCAATGAAACAGCACTCGACTCAACATTCTTCGTAAACGTCACGGTGACAAACGTGACAAACCTATACGGATGGGGCATGGGCCTAGTCTACGACAACACTACCCTAGAGTTTGTCAGAGCCTGGCTTCCGCCCGACGACGTGTTTGCTGGTGCTGTGAACGCGGGTGCGACTTTGATAACTCCAAGCGTGGTAATTGCTCCAGTCGACGCCACGCATCAAGAGATACAGTGGGGTGCCACCTACATTATGCCCACGCCTCAATGGGACTTCAATGGTACTGGCACACTGGCTCAAGTAGAGTTTCAAATAATAGCACAAGTGAACAGCACGAACACACAAGTGAGTTCATCGTTCACGTTCGATCCAGCTTGGACGAGTGTTTACTACTGGCCAAGCGGAACGGAAGTTCCAACGTTAAACACCGCGAGTTTTGTTTACGAGTTTCCGGTGGTTGCTCCTCCTCCGACGACAGCTGCCTTGGCGATTAGCCCATCCAGCATAATCAATTCGTCACTGGTTCCTACGAGCACCTTCAGCGTTAACGTTACCATAAGTGACGCAACCGATTTGAACAGCTGGAGCATGAACATCTACTACAACAACACGGTGTTGGGCGTTGCAAATGCGGTGGAAGGAAGTTTTATGAGCACCGTTGCAACAACGACGTTCGCGTCAAACACCACTCAAGACTATAATGCCACAAATGGACAGCTGACGTTATCCGACAATTTTACGAGCACAAGCGTAGGCGCTTCTGGAAGTGGCACGCTTGCTACGATAACTTTTCAAGTGTTGGCTAATGGTAGCACGCCAATCGTGATGGCGGACATACAAATGACTGACTCCTTCAGCAGATCCATAAGCTACACTCAAACCAATGGCTTCTTCAGTAATATTCCAACAACCACCATCCATGAGGTTGTGGTGACAGACATTACGGCTAGTAGCTATTTCAATAGCACGTGGGTTTACCAAGGACGAGACGTCGACATCAATGTGACAGTCTTGGACAGTGGAGGCTTCTCCGAAAACGCGACAGTTACCGTTTACTACAACGAAACGGCTGGCGACGTGGCTGGCGTACAAAATGTTGAGCTCATCAGCGGAGAAAACGCGACGCTCCTGTTTGTGTGGAACACGACAGGCGTACCAATCAGCTACACTAACTACACGCTCACCGCAGTTGCAACAATACCCACTGGCTCAAACACACTGTCCGACGGAACTATGCAGGTCAGAATTTTGGGCGACTTGAACGGTGACGGCAAAGTGGACATGGCCGATGTTGAGATCTTTATACTCGCGTTCGGTTCGTACCCGGGTCATGCGAGATGGAACCCTGCGGCTGATGTCAACCAAAACGGAGTAGTTGATCTTAACGACTTGGTCACCTTGTTTGAGCACTGGGCCCAAACCAGCTAGATCTTTCCATTTAACCCCTTTTTTCTTGCCTTCTGCAATGCGCTTTCTAACTCTCGCAAAAACATACGAGTTACGTCGCAGCAAATGTTAAGGCGCCGCCAAGGGTGCCTATAGCTCAAATGGGCTTTTCCATACTCAAGTTGTTCAGGCTAACCATTTCAGCATCTCGCCCGCGCCCTTTTCTGACAGAGGCTGTATTTGTTGTAAAAGCAGCATAGCAGCCTTCTTCTCAGCTTTTTCCTTTCGTCTTTCGAAAGACTCCGCTAGGTCCTTTCCCATTGCGACAAGCGCTAATTCGCAGACTAAATATTCAAACCGAAGGGCTGAAAATTAAGGCGCGCTAGGTTCAAGCTTATCATTGTTTCAGTTATATCTGTTCTTGACTTTCGTTTGATTAATTGGGGAAGCGAGGAAATTTGTATAAGTGTCGTGGCCTAGTGTGCAGCTAGGTGTGAATGAATGTCAAGGATTCTTGTCCTTTATTACAGCAGAACTGGAAACACTGAGAAAATGGCTTTGGCCGTTGCAGACGGAGCCAAAAGCGTGCCTGGAACTCAAGTAGAGCTGAACTACTACGTGCCTCAAGAGGAGCTCATGGGTTTCGATGCTATACTTGTGGGAGCAGCAACCTATCATCATGACATGCCCGTTACCTTAAAGAACTATTTCGAGGAGGCCGCTGTGAAAAACGTAATGCTGAAAGGCAAAATTGGAGCAGCGTTTGGCTCATATGGGTGGAGCGGCGAAGCATCTCGACTGGTTCTCGAGATATTGAGGAACAGGTTTGGCATGGAAGTAACTGAGCCGCCATTATCAGTGGCATATACGCCGGACCAGGCTAGTCTAGAAAAGTGCTTTGCTTTAGGTAAAAGGGTTGCCGAAAGCCTTATTCATAAAGCTTGACATGTGCTTACCGACTAGGAGGCGAAGGTTTGAGTTCCAAAGAAGAATTGATAAAGTTCCTGAAAGACCAAATCAAAGTTGAGAACAAAATTGTGGAATCGCTAAACAAGTCTTTGCCCGAAATTGGAAACCCCACAGTCAAGGGTGTTTTGAAGGGAGTATCCTTGGACTCTGTGAAACACGCTGAATTGTACGCCTCGGCAGTCATGCTGATGACTACTGTCTCGAAAGCTCTGACGCAAGAAAACCTTGACAAACAAAAGGATCTCGTGGAAAAACACATTCAGATGGAGGCGGAGCTTATTGAGAAAATAAGCAAAGTACTTCCTTCCGTCAAAGACAACAAGGTCAAACTGTTGCTGAGCGCGATACTGGCGGATGAGAAGAGACATCATGGTCTCTTGAAACAAGTGCTGGAAATCCTTGTCAAAGGAGAAACAATAACAGAAGCAGACTGGTGGGATGTTCTTTGGAAAGACGTGCCATTCCACGGAGCACCCGGAGGCTAGACATCAACGCCCTAATGAAATACGCCTTGTTCCATTCATTTTTTGAATGTGCTGGCTCGAAACGATTGGTTTAAATGGTAACATCACAAAGTAATCACCAAAGAGACCTGAGTCCTTAAAGGCGGAAAACATGGCTACGATCAAAATCGATAACGCCAAGTGCTTGAAAGAAAAAGAAAAGATCTGCGTGGAGATATGCCCATTTTCAGTTTTCCGTGAAGGAAATACAAAAAGAGTAGAGATTGTGAAGGTGGAGAACTGTATAATGTGCAGAACCTGTGTCGTCAACTGCCCAGGTCAGGCGATAGACATTCTGGTTTGAAAGGCCTTACAAAATTGTGAGCACCTTGCCTCCTTGATTCTTTATCTCGACTCTTAGCTTTTCGTCAGTGGTTCTCGTGGCGCATTTTATGCAGGGGTCGTAGGCCCTTATTACCATTTCAATTCTGTTCAAGAGTCCTGGCTTGACTTCGCCGTTGTGTATAAACTCGGTTGCAGCGTCTTTCACGTTCAGGTTTATCGCCTGATTGTTGATCTGCGTGGGTATTATCAGTTTCAACTGCTCCAGTCGACCGTCGTTGGACAAAACGTATTCGTGTGCAAGCGTGCCTCTTGGTGCTTCAACTACTCCAATTCCTCTGCCGCCTCTGGGTTCGACTTTGACCCTGGTGTCTGAACGTGTCAGGGTGTCGTCCTCTAGGAGTTCCTTCGCTTTCTCAACAGCGTACATCATATCAATCAGACGGGCGTAATCGAGGAGGATAGTGTTGTGCGCAGGGGTTCCGAATTTTCTTTTGAACTCACGCAGCTCCGCGTTGGCACGTTCAGTTGTGGTTTTGCTGTTCACGTTGATTCTTGCTGTCGGACCCACTTGCATGATGCCTTCAGGCCATCCTAGGGCTTTCAGGTACGCAAATTTCGCGAATGTCCAGGGATAGATTTTTTCTTCGACGTGCTCCATGTAGTCTTGGGCTGCAAATTCTGCCACGTTTCCGCCTTCAGGATTGATGATCCTTATGTTTCCACGGTAGAAGTTTATGGCGTCATCTTGCGTTAACGCCATGTAATGAGTCCTGTAGTCCCCAGCTCTCTTGAAGTCTGCCCAGTTTTTCTCGAAGAGTTCCTTGCCCGTGGCTAGAGCTTCTTCAGCAATGGCAATTGAGTTTTCAGCCTCCTTGACCAGCTCTTCCCGCTCTCTTTCCCCGAGGGGGTTGATTAGACCGCCAGGGATCACTGAGAGAATATGTACTTCACGTTTTCCAACAACGTCTAATATTTTAGCACCGAAGCTTCTGAGGGCTATAGCCCTTTTTCCCACGTCAGGTCTTTCTCGCATAATCTGGAATAGGTTTCTCTTCGAAGGGTCCTCTTCAAGAGGAAACCAGAAATCGGGAAGAGTGAGAAAGTAGATGACCAGAGAGTGATTGCTGACTATTTGTCCCATGAGCAGAAGTTCACGGAGTTTCCGGGCTGTCTCAGTAATCTCTGTTTGGTAAATGCTTTCTATGGCTTCCACAGATGCCATTATGTGGGCAGTTGAGCAAACGCCGCATATCCTTGAGATTATGAATGGTAGCCTGTCCGCCTCCATCCCTCTCAGGAAATATTCGAAGCCACGAATTTCTGTGGCGTAGAAATGAGCGTCTGCAACATTTCCAGATTCATCAAGCATTATCGTGACTTTGCCGTGTCCCTCAATCCTCGTCGTCGGCGATATCGTTATCTCTTTTCTGCTCAAATGACTTTATCCCTCGCTTTGGCACGTTCAAACTTTGAAAAGATGAAAGTGTGGAAGACGAAGGGGTTGCGGTAGAGTTCCTGCTTAACCGTTTCTTCAGGGATGCTCGTTCTGCTCGCTATGACTTTGACCAAGAAGGCATACATGTCCCTCGACCGGTACATCATCGAGTCAGGCGGACCTCTGCATCCGAAGCACGTGAAGCCAGCTCTGGGGCATGGTGCTCCGCAACCCTCACGTGTTAGGGAACCCAAGCACACGAAGCCCTGACTTACCATACAGAGCACGGGATCCGCTGGTTTTTCATATATCCCGTACAAACGATCGAGCTTCGCTGCAACTATTTTTCTGTGACATTCGGTGCACACGACGCTTTGATGGCGTTCTGGCTGCTTGCCACTCACTATGCTTTTCAACGTGTGAACTATTAAGAAAGGCATAGGCGGACATCCTGGGATATAGTAGTCAACATCGACAAAGTTGCATATGGGATACATGAGATCCTCAAGTTCTGGAAGTTTCGTCGTGTCGATCAGAGAATATTCTTTCTCTAACAGGTTCTTGAGGGCAAGCTTGTTTCCGAGGCTAGTAATTCCACCATGGGTCGCGCACAACCCCAAACCTACGAGTATCCGACACTTCGCTCTCACTTCTCTTATCAAAGTCTCGTCGTCCTTGGTTCTGACTCCTCCTTCAACGATTGCTACATCAACGTTTGGAATCTCTTTCAAGTCAATGAAGGTTGGGGAGTAGACGATGTCAAAGTCTCCTGCGAGAATTTCAATCAGTGCGTCACCAGCATTCAAGAACGAGGAGACGCAACCAGCACAACACGTCAAAGAAACTATGTTTACCTTCAAACCTTTTCACTCTTAGTCTTGAAAGACTTCGAGGCATTTCTAAAGAGTATGTGGTTGAAATTCCTTAAGCCTTTCTGTCCAGTGGGATACTGAAGGACTATGTATTTCGCTACTCTTTTTTGAGGGTGCTCTTCCTTAAGAACCACAGCCTATCGGATTATTAGTCAAAGGAAAGGCGTCAAAGGCTGTTTAGAAAAATGGGAAAGATGATTATCGTGTCACTTTGCAAGAATAATGATGTGCATGGCCAAAAGGCTTACAATCGATTTGGGCGAACGGGGCTAATAATGTCGGGTGTAAGGTGTACCCGCCAATGTTATGATTTCTTCGTCTTTCTTCCGTGCCACATCAGTCTTTTGCGAAATAGGCTCGGTCGCCTTCTCGTTTCTTAGAAGTTGCGCCGTTACTGCTTGTGTTTCATTTGCAAGGTTCCGTATTGCTCTTAACATCGTAGCTACTTGAGCACCCTTGGCGGTCAGGGAGTAGGTTATCGGTTCTTTTCTCGTGAAGACCAACTTCTTTCCCTTCAACTTTCTCAGATACTTGTACGTTCTTCTCAGCGAGATTTCGGTCTTCTCCGATAGTTTTTTTGCAGAGACTCCGTCAGCAGGAATGTTTTTGTACACTCTTATCTCGGTTGGCGAAAACATTTCCAGATTTGAATCTCTTCTTGTTTTGAATATAAATATGTAGTTTTTCTCCTTGCTCGTCTCGATTAATCCTGTCTTTTGTAGTCGGCTGAGGACTCTTGCAACGCTTTTGGCGGGAATAATCATTCTCGCGTCTTGGTAGGTTCTCCGTCTTTCCAGGAGAGCATCCAGTATCGTTTCTTCGTAGCATTCCGAGTGAGGAGGTAGAACGTTTTCTAAATCTTGGAAATTCCTTATGAACTCGTTGACTTTGCAGCCAAGCACAGTTGTGTGAAAGGGATTCTGAGCTTCTTGTACGAGCCCGACCTCGATCATTGGGTTGATGTATTCCTCAACTATGGTCTGCTGACTATGGCGAAAGCCAAACGATGCAAGCTTCTGCTGAAGTTGAGATAAGGAATAGCCCTGCGTTGAAATCAAGTCGAGTATTTGCAGTCGCCTGCCGTTCTTCAGCGTATTCAGCAACTGTTCGACAAAATTTGGTCTCTGCATTTTTTCGCCTATCTTTCTGAGCTGGTTTTTCAGCTTCCAAGTCTTACAGTCCGTTATGCATGTGATGGGGCTGAGCGGGTTACAACTCTTACACTTCTCTTCCAAACTCGTTAGGATATTCACTAGGCTTGCATACTTTTCAGTATCCAGAGCTGAGTTTGAGTGATTTTGGGTTTCCATTCTTCGATTACCTTCAGGCGCATGTCATGGCAGGCTGAGAAAGGAATCGGATTTGCGCTTAAAACCAGATTTTGGGGATGCTAAACCTGTCATGACATACGTCATAAAAAGTATGACATACGTCATCTTTATATACTTTTCCACCATGGTAAATCAAATGGTGAATACTTATTGATACTTCCGTGCGAAGTCGCTGTAAAATCAGTCGTGCCTGCAGTGAAGGCGTTAATGGCACAACAACTAGTCGAACAGTATGGCATGAACCAGGAACAGGTGGCAGAAATCCTTGGGATATCGCAGTCTGCAGTGAGCAAGTACTTCAGAAAGGTCAGAGGACACGTTATAGAGGTTGACAAAGTGCAGGAAGCCCGACCTCTCATTGCCAGCATGGTGATAATGGTCGTGAACGGAGAGTCTCGTAGGGCAGAGTTCTTGCAGCTTTTCTGCGAGACATGTGGAACCATAAGGAAAACGGGTATGGTGTGCCGATTCTGCAAAAAGTCAGATCCGAAAATAAAAACAGAAGAGTGCGGTTTCTGTATGGAGCTGAGGTTAGGCAAAAAGAGAAGGTAGAAGCATGTCTTCCTTCGATGAGAAGGCCGTTCTTGATGTTCTGGAAAGAGTGAGCAAAAGTGTCGTGAACATAAGCACGGTTAAGCTTGTCAGTCGGATGTTTTATCAAGCGGTCCCCGTGGAGGGCATGGGTTCTGGGACGATAACAGACCCGAAAGGGGATATATTGACTAACAACCACGTCGTCGGAGGCGCTCAGAAGATAGGTGTGACGCTGTGGAACGGAGAAGTGTTGGAGGGGGCGATAGTGGGGGCGTGCGCTGTTCATGATACTGCAATCGTGCGTGTTAGAAGACAAGGTTTGGAAGCGGCAGAGCTAGGGGATTCTGAAAAGCTGAGGGTTGGCCAGAGAGTCTATGCGATCGGAAACCCGTTCGGATTGGCTGGGGGGCCCACGGTTACGTCTGGAGTGATCAGCGCAACCAAGAGAACGATAGAATCTCAGAGAGGGCTAGTGGAAAACCTCGTTCAAACTGACGCGGCGATAAACCCCGGAAACAGTGGCGGTCCTCTCGTGGACCTTGAAGGAAAGGTCATCGCGATAAACACAGCGATAATCCCTTATGCTCAGGGAATAGGGTTTGCTATTCCTATAAACATGGCGAAGAAGTGCACGAGCGAAATGATTATGGACGGTGTTTCTGTCAGACCTTGGCTAGGGATAGTCGGCCTAAGCCTTAACGAGGACATAGCTCAATACTACAATCTGCCGTTGGAGCATGGTGTTCTCGTATCCAAGGTCAATGACGGCAGCCCGGCACAGCACGCAGGTCTTATTATGGGCGACATAATCCTGAGAATGGACAACGTGAAGATCGATACCATCGAGGACTTGTTGAACGATATTCACAAGAGAAGGGTCGGTGAAAAGGTGAGAATTACAGTCTTCCGCAGAGGTTTCGAACAGTTCTTCGAAGTTACTTTGAGCAAAATGCCCTAATCATTCTTTGTACTCCTAGTCTCAGTTTCTGGGTGTTTCCCTCTCCTGTATCCAATTGATGGTTCCGATCTTTTAGCGCGCGCGCCGGGGATCAGCTACAATAGTGGCATTGGTGACCATGCTGGCATTCTTGATTCAAAGAATTCGAGGAAGAATGAATCGGCTGCAAGAAATCGAAGGCTCACGTATGATTCCTGGCTGAAACATTTAATACGCCTTTTCTCGCAGTTATCTAGGCGTGATTATCATGGAGACCTTAGACGTGAATGCGAGCAACTGGGAACCCGAAATCTCAAAGTCTACTATTTTGACGATTGTCTATTTCTGGCATGAACAATGTCCATGGTGTTTCAGGTTCAACCCCATTCTCGAGGAGGTCGAAGAAGAGTACAAAGGAAAGATAAAGTTTGCGAAGCTGAACGTGCTTGCAAGCCCATCTAATCAGGAGATAGCGAACAACTTCGGCGTAATGAGCACTCCTACGTTACTGTTCCTGTGCAGGGGAAGACCAGTGGGACAGATTGTAGGCCTAATGTCCAAAGAAGACTTAGAGAGAGGATTAAACGATATGCTTGCAAGGTACAAAGGCTGTCTAAGTCAAAGCACAGAGCTAAGGCCAGCCTACATCGTGTGAAGATTAGTTGGCGATCAGACTTGGCTGTCCGCTGTCACAAACGCTTGAAAGCCATATTAGCTCCGAAATTTTCTAGTTAGATCGATAAAATTCGCGGGCTCTAGGTCTACCATAGATGAAGAACAAACCTAAATTCTTAAGGCCTCACACTCAACCTTGGTTACTCTTACCCAAAAAAAGTAATACGTTTGACGCATGAAACCAGCCGACGGCGACCCAGCATGTCAAAAAGGCTGAACCCAAGCAAGCTCCAAGAAGGCTTAAGAACAAGACTTCTGGGCAAAAGCATCTTATTCTCTGAGGAAGTGGCCTCAACAAACGAGTGGGCCAAGAAGCTGGCGAGCCGAGGTGCGCTAGAGGGCTGGGTTGCTATTGCGGAAACTCAGACCCACGGGCGGGGAAGGCTTGACCGCGAATGGATCTCACCGCTTGGAGGCCTGTGGTTCTCGTTGATTCTCAGGCCTAAACAACGCTTGGCCAAAGCTGCCAAACTCACATATGTGGGTGGCCTCGCAGTCGCTGAGACTCTGCATGAAGAGTACGGCCTGAGCGCTCAGACCAAGTGGCCCAACGATGTACTCGTGAACGGGCGCAAAATCTGCGGCATACTCGGCGAAGCGAGCACGATGGGCAAAGAAATCAACTATGTCATCTTGGGAATCGGAATAAACGCCAACTTCGACGCTGAACGAGTCTTACCAGAATCGATTAGAGCAGGGGCCACGTCGTTGGAAACGGAACTCAACCGAAGAATTCAGCTTGAAGGACTCTTCATCAGACTGCTAGAGAAGTTGGAAGCGACCTATGCGCTCTACAACAGAAGAGGCTTCAGTTTTATTCTTAAGCAATGGAAAAAGTATGCTTGCTTCCTCGGCAAAGAGGTCGAAGTAAGAGACAGAATCGAAAAAACGATTGGATTGGCTTATGACGTGGACATGGATGGATCCCTGATTCTCATGCTTGAGAACGGAGTCTTTAAACATGTTTTCGCCGGAGAAGTGTATCTGCGGACAAGTGAAAACAGTTGACTTAACTCTTTAGCATCACGCATTGGAAACCTGTGAAAAACGTTGCGCGAGACCTCTGCATTAAAACTGCACTCAACTGCGTCCTAGGGATCAAACAAAAATAAGGGTTTGTCTGGAATTGGGATGTGGCCCAAAAAAGCCTAAGCTAAGGCTTTGAGCTTTGCGATCAGTTCTTTCTTCATCTTTTCGTTTCCCTGAATCTGCGTTCTAGCCTTTCGCCAGTTTGAGGAGCAGGTTCCGTAGCTCGACTGCTCGCCGATGTACTTGTGAATGACCTCGTCTACTTTGCTCTTGTTCTTCTCGTTCACCTTGACACCGGCTTCTTTCAGCACGTCGTTAAACCATTTCCAGCAAGCCAACGCATATCACCTTTCACCACGCGAGTTTTACGCGTTCCATGCTTAAAACTTTCTGTCCTCAGCTATTTTGCCTTTGCTTTCTTCTGCTCGTACCGTTCGGCGCATCTGACGCAGCAGAAGGCATACTCTTTTCCGTCTATCGTGGTTGTGTAAGCGGCGAGTCTGCACGTTTCTGTCGGTATCTCAGCCCTGCAGTATTCACATTTGACGAATTTGGGTTTTATTCTTTCACCTCTTTGGCCTTCTGTCTCTTGTGATAGTCCTCTATGGCAGCGTGCAGCGCGTCAGCCGCGAGGTTTGAACAGTGCATCTTGATAGGAGGCAAGCCGCCGAGAGAGTCCGCGACGTTTGCTCGGGTGATTTTCATTCCCTCTTCTAACGTTTTCCCCTTGGCCAGCTCCGTGATCATGCTGCTCGTCGCGATCGCTGACCCGCAACCGAAAGTTTTGAACTTGATGTCTTCGAGTCGATTGTCCTTGACCTTGATGTAAATTGTCATGAGGTCTCCGCAAACGGGGTTGCCCACCGTTCCCACACCATCTGCATCCGGGATCTCGCCCATGTTCCGTGGGTTCCTGAAGTGCTCCATCACTTTCTCGGTGTACATCAGGCGTTCAGCTCCTTCGGAGTTAACGGCGATATCGCTCTTAACCTTTTTACTATGCCAGGCATCAGGCCTATCACGTAATCAACCTGTTCCTCAGTGTTCTCCTTCCCCAGGGTGAACATCAGGGAACCGTGAGCCTCCTCGTGTTTAAGTCCAATTGCTAGCAACACGTGCGAAGGTTCCAAGGTTTTTGCTGTGCAGGCTGAACCGGACGACGCATAAACGCCCATCATGTCCAGCCCCAGCAGCATCGATTCACCCTCTATGAAACTGTACCTAACAGAAACGTTGTCGGGCAGTCGTTCGGTCGGATGCCCATTTAAGAATGAATATGGAATTGGATTCAACAAACCCTCAATGAATCTGTCTCTCAACCTCGTCAGCTGGAGGCTATTACTCTGCATTTCCATCTTGGCTATTTCAGCAGCTTTTCCGAAACCAACTATGCCAGGCAGGTTTTCTGTTCCTGACCTTAACCCGCGTTCCTGTCCGCCACCATGCAACAATGGTTCCACACGCACTCCTTCCTTGATGTACAGGGCACCGACACCCTTAGGGCCATACATGTCGTTGGAGGAAATCGTAAGCAGGTCTATGTTCTCTTTTTTCACGTCTATCGGAACCAGGCCACAAGCGGCTGTGGCATCCACATGGAAGTAAGCGTTCTTGCCGTGCACAATCTTGCTGATTTCCTTAATGTGCTCAACTGTTCCTATTTCGCCGTTTGCGTACACGATAGAAACGAGGATTGTCTTATCGGACAGCACGTTTTCTAGGTTCTCGAGAATCACAAAACCGTACTTGTCAACTGGGACGAAGACGGATTCGAATCCTCTTGTGGTCAAGAACTTGAACGAGTTTACCACTGACATGTGCTCAATCGCTGACGTTATTATTCGTGTTCCACGGTCCTTATTCCGATTTGCAACCCCTTTTATAGCCATGTTGTTGCTCTCAGTGGCTCCTGAAGTGAAAATTATAGACTCCCTTTTTTCAGCGTTAATCAATTCAGCAACTTTTGCCCTTGCGCCTTCAAGCGCACGCTTAGCTTCTTGGCCGAACACGTGCAAGGATGAAGCGTTGCCGTAAGACGATTCCATATAAGGAAGCATGGCCTCTGTGACCCGAGGGTCAACAGGCTTTCCAGCCATATGGTCCATGTAAACTCGTTTGGTCGTCGACATGCATCATTCACTTGACACGAGTTTAACTAATTCTCACTTAACCTTTCTAATCAATATTTGAACTTCGTTTCCTTTCTTGGTCACGCTTACAAGTTCTTGCTCCAAGTTCTTCACGAGGCTCCTAATGTCTGACTCTGCGGCCGGGTCATCTGCCAAGACCTTCAGCGTCTCGCCGACCTTCAGCTCATCCAGTTCCATTCTGGTCTTGAAAACAGGCTCAGGACAGTATAGACCTAAGCAATCCAACGTTCTGTCAGCCTTTTCTTTCATGACATCCCTTCATTCACTATGGCTTAAGGATAAAAGTAAAAAGTTTTTCGTACAACCATCTGTTTTCAAAGTGGCCTTGGTCGCGGAGAAAAATGCAAGCAGTGTTTGCGGTTGCTCATTGTTCACTGAGCTATTTTTATCGCTTGAGTAGGACATTGAGTTTCGCATGCCATGCATTTTATGCAGTCTTGTTCTCTCACAGGGTCAGACTTCTTTTCAGAAACAGGGTGCCCAGGTGAGTCTCCCCAGTCGAACACTGTCACGGGACAAACTTCCAAGCAGACGCCGTCTCCGGTGCAAACGTCCCAATCAACTGCAACAGTTGTTCCATGGACACCGAGCTTTTTGGGAGCTTCAACAGGCCCCCAAACGTCGTGGCCCTGATGTTTACTGACGACCTTGCGTTTCTTCTGAAAATCTGGGTCTATCGGCAAGACTTTTTCACCTATGAACACGATAGGCGGTGGAAATATAACCCTTTTGCTGTCATCAGATGAGCAGTTGACTTTGCCTCAACACCGAAACATTTAGAGTTTGCAGGAAAACAAGTGTTCCAACAAAGGAGAAACCGACATGGAACAAGACAAGTTTTACACTTTGCCAAAACTGCCCGATGTTTCCGCATGCCTATTGGCACGGAAACATTTTCTCTGAAACCGTTTGCTAAAATGGTCGTCTGCTCTTGCCTGCTCTGTCAATTTCGTTTTTTCAGAGTGCGTTCTACTGCCGAATACTCTGGTTAGCGAAATGAGCACTGGCTTGCGCAGCCTTAGTTAGTTTATATTCGTTGGCCAATTGAGGCTTATTTTACGATGAGGACTGAATGCATCGTGTAGTGTAAAACATGGTTGCTCACACCATCGCTTCCCATGACTATGAGATCAAAGTTTTCTTTCCCGGCGATCTCCGAGATTTTTTTAGCGGGGTCTCCGGATTCCAGTTTCTGTTCCAAGTTCGTTCCTTTGAGCTTTTCTGCAGCGTCAGCAAGAATGCCTTTGCCGATAGCCGTGGACACGTGAGGCCGCAAACTGAATAGATGCGATTCTTGGACGTGAAGCAATGTCAGTGCAGCATTGAGTTTATTACATAGTGCAGCAGCATACCTGAGCGCGTTCTCCGAACTCTCGGAGCCGTCGACGGGAACGAGTATCTTCGTAATTTTTTCTGCCGCTTTTTCTCCAGCTACTAATACAGGTATGTCCGACTGGCGCGATACCTTGTAAGCTACGCTTCCTAGATGGGCTTCCTTTTCTTTTTGCGCGTTCCGCCCTATGACTATCAAGTCATATTTTCCTCGTTCAGCTTCTTCCATCACGGCTTCGGCCACGCTCTTGCGTTGCACGACCTTCTGGTCGGCATGCACACCTTCCTCTTTGAACGTCAGCATTGAGTCAGCAACGATATCTTCTCCTTGTTGGCGGTAAATACTGGTAAGCTCATCTTCTATTCTTTCTGAAGAATGTGCACCAGCAGATGTCGGAGTCTCCCTGTCAAAAGACATCTCTCCCTCAACTTGAGCTCCAGGCTCAGCGTCAGGTGACTCTGAGACGGTGCGGCCTTCAAATAAGAAGGCTTTAGCGTGAGGTTGCATCAGTTCATGAGTAACGACGTGAAAGACAGTTACTTCCGACTCGAGCTTCTTGGCAAGCAGAATCGCCAATTCCTGAGCAAGGAGCCCTGGATCCGAACCGTCTGTTGGATAGAGAATTTTCTTGAAAACATGTTCACTTTCCATGCGCCTTCAACCTTCGTTTTTGGTTAGTGTTGAATGTTTTATAAAGTCTTTTCGGAAAGTCGGGTCTTTCAACGCTTGCAAAGAACGCTGTTCCTGCGTATGCTTTCTTTGGCGTTGTCACTCGTCGTTTGGACTCGGAGAAACCTTAAGAATGCTTGTGCACCATCACAATGATAGTTTTCACATGTAGTGTGAGGGTTTTTATGGAAAAGTTTAACGTTCTCGTAATCGGTGCAGGCTCTGGGTTGATAGTAGCCGCGAGCGCCCTTGTCAACGGTCTGAAAACAGCGTTGGTTGAGTCTGGACCGATCGGGGGAACATGTGTAAACCGTGGGTGCGTGCCTTCGAAGATACTGATCTACCCTGCAGATGTCGCAAGCGTGATTTATGAGGCGGAAAAACTTGGAATAAGAGCGACGATCGACAAGATCGAATTTGACAGAATTATGAAGAGAATGCATAAGCTCGTTGCGGAAGATGTTGAACGGCAGACGAGAGCCGTGGAGGAAGACCATAGGATCAGGTGGTTCAAAGGCAAGGCCGAGTTTGTTTCAGATTACACGCTGAAAACGGGAGAAGAGGTGGTGAAAGCAGATAAGATCTTCATCGTTTCAGGGGCTAGGCCGGATGTTCCCCAGCTTAAGGGAATAAAAGATGTGAGCTTTTTGACAAGCGATACGGTGCTGAGCCTTGAGATGCTGCCCAAGAGCATGGTCGTCATCGGGGGAGGGTACGTCGGCGCAGAGTATGGGCACTTCTTCTCCAGCTTAGGAACCAAGGTGACGATTATTCAGAGAAACTCGAGAATCTTGCCAGACGAAGAACCGGAGATCTCTCAGCTATTAGCAGAAGAGATGGGGAAAAGAGTGGAGATTTTCACAGACTACGAGGCCGTTGAAGTTATGGAAAAAGGCAGCAATAAGGCAGTGGTGGCTAGAAGCCGAGCAAGTGGGCAGGTCAAGGAATTTTCTGGGGAAGCTATTCTGCTAGCTGCTGGAAGAGTTCCCAACTCGGACGTCCTCAAGCCAGAAAGAACAGGAGTCGAATTGGACAAGATGGGATTTGTGAGAGTGAACGAGTTCCTTGAAACTCGCAAGAAGAACATATTTGCGTTCGGCGACGCTATCGGCAAGCAAATGTTCAAGCACGTTGCAAACTATGAAGCCCAGGTTGCCTGGCACAACTCCGGGCACGATCACAAGGTGAAGGTCGATTACAGAGCAGCACCTCACGCTGTTTTCACGCATCCACAAGTCGCTTCAGTGGGCATGAAGGAAGCTGAGGCTTCGCAGTCAGGCTACAAGATTTTGGTTGGAAGAGCCTTTTACAAAGACACAGCGCAGGGAGCTGCTATGGCTGAAACGGGAAGCTTCGTGAAAGTCATTGTTGAACAGAAAACCGGAAGAATCCTCGGAGCACACATAATCGGTCCCTTTGCTTCTGTGCTGATTCAGGAAATCATCAATGCTATGGCCTCAGGAGACGGGACTTTCGTTCCGATCTTCAGAGGATTACACATTCATCCCTCAATGACTGAAGTGGTTCAAAACGCGTTCAGCTCGTTGAAGCAGCCCTAGCAAAGGCGATCATTTCGAGGCAGAAAAACTGTCAACGTCTGCGATTATAATCCTGTTCTTAAAAGTAGCTTCCAAGAATCTTGTGTGAGTTGACGATGCCTCTTTCAAGGAAGCTAAATTTTTATATCTAGGGCAATGATAACGCTCAATGCAAATTGGTAAGTGATAACTTGAACAAGGTCAAGGTTACAGGCAAGAACAACAAGCATAAGGTGTTGATGTACGCGATTAGCACGTGTGCTTGGTGTAAGATGACGAAGAAATTCCTGAATGAAAACGATGTGGAGTACGAGTACGTTGATGTTGACTTGGCCAGTGACGAGGACCACGAGAAGATCAGAGAAGACATCATCAGCAAAGGAGGAGACCCTAGCTATCCTACGCTGATCGTTGATAACAAAACTGTAATCACTGGTTTTCGCAAAGACAAGATAGAAGAGGCTTTAGAGCTTTGATCACCATTGAGCAAGTGCGGCAAAGAGCAGAGGCTGATGCCAAGACAAACGGTTACTATCTGCATCCTGACCCTGAGTTTCTCAAAGACCTTCTGGAAGGGTTGAAGCGAAACGAGGAGAGATACGGATACCCATCGTGTCCTTGCAGGCTTGCTTCAGGAAAGTTTGAGTTGGACAGAGACATATTCTGTCCGTGCGACTATCGAGACCCCGACGTTGCAGAACACGGATGCTGCTACTGCGCCCTGTACGTCCGAAAGGATTTGTACGAAGGGAAGACCCCTATCCTTCCGATTCCAGAACGCAGACCTAAGGACAAGCAGGCCAGAGCCTATGCTGCAACTGCAACAGGAGAGGCAGCTGTGGGGACGGCGACTGAAAAGGGGCCTGTGATGAAAGCTGAGGGCCAGTCTGTTGAGGTGAAGAAGAAATTGTGGTATTGCAGGCAGTGCGGTTATGTGACGTTTCGCGAAGACCCCCCCTACGTTTGCCCGATATGTAAGGCCAAGAGAGAGATGTTTGCAATACTAGAGATAGGCCCGAACGGGTGAGATGGCACCTAAAATCAACCTTCACTTTATGACTGTTATTTCGATTCTTTTCCAGCTTTTGTTTATCCCCCTCAGCGACGTCACTGCGCCTACAACGGTTCCGCTGAGGATCTTGTTGACGAATTCGTTAAGGGCGATCTCTTCTCCGTCAACGGAGAGCTTAGTTTCCAGAGGCCATCACCTCCCAGGTAGGTTAGCTAGGTAAGCGTAAAAGTTTTCTGTAAACTTTTTAGGTAAGACAGACTACTGAAAATTGGCAAGAAGATGAAGGACAAGACGAGGTTTACGGAGAAGGAAAACAGACACAGAGTGTTAAGGATAATCGGCCTTCTGGAGAACGAGTTTCCCGACGCTAAGATCGCTCTGAACTACACTAACGCTCTTGAGCTTCTGGTCGCGACGATTCTTTCCGCGCAGTGCACCGATGAAAGGGTTAACGTTGTGACAAATTCGCTTTTCAAGAAGTACAGGAAAGCAGAGGACTATGCGAAAGCCGACTTAGCTGAGCTTGAAATGGAGATAAGGTCAACGGGCTTCTACAGGAACAAAGCGAAAAACATCAAGAACGCTGGGATAATGCTGGTTCAAAGGTTTAACTCTCACGTTCCGGAGACGATGGAGGAGATTCTCGAGTTGCCCGGTGTTGCTAGGAAAACGGCTAACATAGTTCTTCAGAACGCGTATGACGTTGTTGAAGGAATAGCTGTTGATACTCATGTGCGAAGAGTTGCAGCAAGACTTGGACTTACGCTCAATGAGGACCCGGGCAAGATTGAACAGGACTTGATTGCCATTGTGCCGAGGGAGAAGTGGATGAGGATAACGGACCTGCTTATCTTTCTTGGAAGAAGAGTCTGTACTGCGAAGAAGCCCGCGTGTGAACGGTGCGTTTTAAGCAAGCTGTGTCCATCTGCCTTCACTTTCACTTGAAGGGCTTAGCGTCGTCCGTAGCAACCGTTAAGAACGTTGCGCATTCCTTGGGACTTTAGAGGCACCGAAAATGCGCGTGTTAGTGTTCTCTGTTCTTCGATTTCGTTGGCGCGCGGTTTGTCGAAAATCTGAAAACATCAGGAATAGTTTTGCCAAGGAGTTGTGCAGACTTGCTAGACTACGCTATGTTCCGCTGAGTCTCATTTGTCTCTCTGCCTTTCGCATAAAATCCTCAATCATCGGCTGCATAGATTTAGGGTATCGGGCGATGCAAGCGTGTCCTTCGTTTGGGTCTAAGAAACATTGCAGTAGCTTCTTTTCCAAGATTTCCTGTTGAACTTGCCTTTCGACTTTCCAGCTGAGCTTCATACTGTCGACGGCTTCTGCGTTAAGCAGTGTAGCCTTTTTCGTTTTCTTCATGCCCTCAACACCTATGTCATCATAGGCTTATATCGTGAATCTCAAGATAACATTTCTTTCAAATCCGGATATGTATCGAAACGCGGAATATTCCGTTTTTCAGCAGCTTAAAACCAGCTCTATCAAGTTCAGCCCCAAAATGAGAGCGCCGCACCTTCGCGCGCGCACAAATGTCACGAGATCGATTATTGTCGAAAGACCTAGTGTTCGTTACGCGTGTTGCTAGACTTTTCAGGCCCATTGGTTCTAATAGGGAACGGTTAATGTTGCCGTCGCTATTCTTATAAATTGAGAATTGAAAATGAATTCTCATGCGGGCAGAGATCGGAATCATCGGCGGAACAGGCTTTTACGATCCGAAACTTCTCAGGGACGTTGAGGAAATTAGGGTGCGCACGCCCTACGGGGCGCCTTCTGATTCGATTGCGGTCGGAGAGTTGAAGGGTAGACGCGTAGCGTTTCTGCCGAGGCATTCGAGGAAGCATACGATAAGGCCAACTGACGTTAATTCGAGAGCAAATATATTCGCTTTGAAAAAACTCGGTGTTCAAAGGATACTTGCGCCTTCAACGGTCGGTTCTCTGAGGGAAGAATGCAAGCCTGGAGACGTGGTGTTCATAGACCAGTTCATAGATAGGACGACCAAAAGAGAAGAATCATTCTTTACGCGAAAGCGCGTGTGCCACATATCAGTGGCCGAACCAATGTGTCCAGAGTTAAGGCGAACTCTGATAGAAGCAGCTGAAAACGTAAACGTCAGCACTCACAACGTTGGCACGTACGTTTGTATAGAAGGACCAAGATTCTCGACAAAAGCAGAATCCAAACTGTTCAGAACTTGGGGAGCAGACGTCGTAGGCATGACGCTTGTACCAGAATGCGTTCTTGCCCGAGAAGCGGAAATATGCTATTCCTCAATTGCGACCGTAACTGACTATGATGCGTGGAAAGACCAACCTGTAACGGCGAATGAAGTTTTGAAGATTATGAGGGCGAACGTGGAAAAAGTCAAGAGCATAATTGCTGAAGCGGTTCCAAACATACCGAGAGAAAGAACATGCGAATGTAAGAGCGCACTGCAGAGCGCTCTGATCTGAATTGGCTTAGCAACAAATGGATGAAGAATGGAAATATGGATCTCAGGTCGAAAATAAGGCGAATACCCGAATTCAAGGGCGTAGTTTTCTGGGACATAACCCCGCTTTTGAAAGATAAGCACGCTTTTCAAGAATCCGTCAGACAGTTGGCTGACCATTTTCGAGACAGAAAAGTAGACGTCGTAGTATCAAGCGAAGCCAGAGGTTTCATATTGGGGGCTGCCGTAGCCTATGAACTTAAAGCCGGTTTTGTTCCAATTAGAAAGAAGGGAAAACTGCCTTCGAAGACGGTGAACCTGACTTACCAGAAGGAGTATGAGTCCGACGTCATCGAGATTCATGAAGATGCTGTCGAACCTGGTCAGAACGTTCTAATTGTTGATGATTTGCTGGCAACAGGCGGCACCATCAAGGCAAACGCTGAGTTAGTTGAAAAACTCGGCGGAAAAATCATTGGCTTAGGTTTCCTGATTGAACTCAGGTATCTTCACGGGAGAGAATCCGTCGGAGACAAATATGAAGTGTTCTCGATCATAAACTATGAGACCTCCAAAGAGTAATCCCCGCTGCCTACTTCTAAATAGTGGCTGTATGAGTTCTATTCCTTTAGTACCCGGTTTTGAAGGCGTTCGTTTTCCCATGTTGCGAAGTCTTGTGGTGGGCTGACGATTTGGTCGTCGGGTTTGCGTTTGAGTTGTGCCGCGTTGTTTGGGCAGCCAGTCACGCATAGTCCGCAGCCGATGCATTTTTTCTTATCCACAACGGATACGCCGTCCTGTTCACTAATTGCGTGCACTTGGCATCTCGTTCTACATGTTCCGCAGTTTAGGCATTCATCTGGGTCTATTGTGGCGGAGTAGTTTGCGCTGGCAACGGAGTTTTCTATGCCCCACTCGTTGATGCCTCTGAGTATGCCGCAGCAGCAGCCGCAACAGTTGCACACGTAGCCCACACCCTTCATCACGTTGCTGACGGTGTGAACTAAGCCTATTTCCTCGGCCTTGTCGAGAAAGGCCAATGCCTCCTCTTTAGAGATGGTGTACCTGTGCGGAGGGCGCTCGTACGGCGAAAAGAACAGACATGTCGTTAATGGAAATTTACACTTGTGGCCGAGGTGCTTCTGCTGTACCCGGCAGACGCAGTCGCGCAGGCCAAACGATTTGGACTTTACCAGTATTGATTTGACATCGTCGTATGGAAGAATATGTTCGGATTTCATGGCTTTCTGCGCTGGGATGACGCGGTGGAGAGCCGGCTGAGGCTTCATTATGCCGACTGCACC
>DASPPK010000054.1:0-5767 GCA_035625495.1 Candidatus Acidiferrales bacterium
CACCTTCATGATACTTTGAGCAGCATCGTTGTGAGCTTTTTCCCCTGTCCACTTGGTGTTACTCCAGATGATGTGCGGCTGTTGTATGCACTGGTAAAAATCTCTTTCCAGCACTCCTATTTCTCGGGTGAACCTCTTCTCGGCTTCACGAAAACCATTGATCTGCTTTTCAAGTTCACCCTCGGGTACAATAGCAGTGCAGATAGTAAACATTGGCATATCTTCTTCACCGACGTTTTTCAGTATTAGCGATTCGTGCAAGATAAGAATTTTGCGCCCTTCCTTTCTAGGATGCTAAGAATTTAGATCCTTGAAAAGGTTCTCTTCTGACCATCAATGAAGCTTTCGCCAAAAAACCTTGTGAGCGCAATTAGTCGCGCTATGTCGTTTTGAGATGAGAACTTTTATGATTTCATGAAGACCATGACCGAAATCGTTTCTCGCGTATCATGAAGGCTAAATGGTTTCGTATATGACGTCGGCCTGATTTGCAGGCTAATTCTTATATTACTTTCTATGTGAATACGTTTTCAAAGATTTGAAACAGGTCTGTCAGATGACATCTAGTGGTTCTAAAAGAGTTGGATTGATAAAGCCTTCAGCAATCCGTAGAATGCTTGAGCTTTCAGCGAAAGTTAAGAATGTGATTCATCTGGAGCAGGGTGAACCGGATTTCGTAACTCCAAAGCACATATTGGATGCAGCTGTTCAGGCGGCCAAGAAGGGTTTCACGCATTACACGGAAATTGACGGAACAATGGAGTTGCGTGAAGCCATAGCTGAGAAGCTTGCGAGGGAGAACGGTATCGACGTTGACCCGCAAACAGAGGTCACGGTGACCGCAGGTTCTCAAGAAGCCATGTTTATCACTGCCCTCGGTTTTCTAAACGCTGGTGATGAAGCGTTAATCCTCGACCCCTACTATCCAGCGTATTTTGAGGACACTCTCTTAGCAGAAGCCTTGCCCGTTTCCGTGCAGCTCAATGAAGAAAAGGACTATGCAATAGACGCTGAACTCTTGGAAAGCCAGTTGACAAACAAAACTAGGATGATCTGGATGTGCAACCCTTCAAACCCAACGGGACATGTGTTTTCAAGACAGGACCTCGAAATCATAGCTGAATTCGCCAAACAGCATGATTTAATCGTCTTCTCTGACGAAATATACGAGAAAATCATCTACGATGATGCAAGACACATCAGCATAGGCTCATTGCCAAACATGGAGAACAGAACGATAACAGTGAATGGTTTTTCAAAAACATATGCTATGACAGGCTGGCGAATCGGATACGTGGCGGCTGAAAATAAGTTGTCTGCCACCCTGCGCAAACTGCACTACTACGCAACGCTGTGTCCAAACGCACTCTCGCAAAAGGCAGCCTTTGCTGCACTAACAGGTCTTCAAGACTGCGTTCAAAGAATGGTAGAAGAGTACGACCGAAGAAGAAGATGCGTGCTCAGTGAACTCAACAAAGTCAAGACCGTGTCGTGCACTCGGCCGCAAGGGGCCTTTTATGTTTTTCCAGACTTTTCAAGCTTCGAAGAATCTGATGAGGCGCTTGCCTCGTATCTGTTAAAGGACGCTAGGGTGGCGACTGCACCAGGTTCGGGTTTCGGGAAAGCAGGAGAAGGTCATCTGAGAATATCCTACTCAGTCTCCTATGAGAAGGCTAAAACGGGAATAAAAAGCATCAGAGAAAGTTTGGAACGTAAAGTGTGACATGCACACGCTTACTAGTGTTTCATGCCCCTTGTGGTTAAGTCAGTCCGTAGAATTCTGGTATCTACCGGTTTTTTAGCGGCGCTACTCAAAATATGCGGCTGAACGGAAAGAACCTAAGAGTTGGTTGAAAGCATCCGTCAGACGGATGGGCAGAGAGAAAACGCGCGCTTATTAGTAGAAGAGTCTATTTCGTTATTGTCATGTCGTCGGCCGATGTCGCGGTAAGAGTGTTTCGTGAACTGGAAAGCGAAGACCTTCGAGTTTTGCAGGCCATAGAGACTGCGATGAGTCAACACGAGTTCGCGCCGAAAGAGCAGATCGCAAAGTTCACAAGGTATGACTTGGCCCGAGACACGGATTTCAGATTAACTCGAGTTCACAAGTTGGGCCTAATCTATCAGAAGCGCGGCGCCTACATCGGCTACACCCTGAATTATGCAGGATACGATTGTCTGGCGATAAACGCCTTAGTCAAAGCCAGAGTGCTTGAAGCGTTTGGCAAGCCGTTGGGCGTAGGCAAAGAAGCCGATGTCTATGACGCTTTGGACCCCAAAGGCAAGCGAATCGCAGTCAAGTTCCACAGACTGGGAAGGATCAGTTTTCGCCAGACAACACGCAAGAGAAGCTACACGACTGAGCGCAGTGCAGGATGGCTTTATGAGTCACGGCTCGCAGCTGAAAGGGAATTCGAGGCTCTTAAGCTTCTTTTTCCCTGCGGAGTAGCAGTGCCCGAGCCGTTAAATCAAAACCGTCACGTCGTAGTCATGGGGATGATTGAGGGTGCAGAACTCGGTAATTGGAAAAAGTTGGCTAGGCCAGATAGAATTTTTCGAGAAATCATGCGCAATGTTCGGAAAGCCTTCTTGGAGGCAAGCGTCATTCATGCTGACCTGAGCGAGTACAACATCATCCTGAAACCCGATAAGCACATCTTGATAATAGATTGGCCACAGTACGTTAAGAGGGATCACCCGAACGCTGAAGAGTTACTGAAGCGCGACATTCAGAACGTTCTGCAGTATTTTGAACGCAAACATCGGCTAAGAGCAAAAATTCAAGAATGCGTGAATTATGTTACTGGAGAGAGCAGGACCATTATCTTATAGGAATGTCAAGCATTATGTAGAGAACGTTGTTGCCGCGCAACAGGACGTTTCCATAGTTCGTGATCAGCTGGTCGTCCTTAGATTCGGTGGCCCCTTCCAACAGAATGTTCATGTGACCATCGCACTTGATCATCTTGCCCTTATACTCGCCGCCGTTCTTAAGCACAACTGCGATTTCTGCGTTCAACTGCTTGATGAGGACGTTTAGCGGTTTCTTGCTGGGTTCCATTTGAGCACCTTGGTCTCTAAACGTAATCACACAATAGCTCAAGTCATCACGTATAAAAGCCTTATGAAAGGTAGCCTCGCAACCTAAGGGCTTGAAACTGTTTCGAATAGGGTTGAAGCGGTGCTGTATAAACCAGATATAATCTTCACTTGCCATGACTTTTCACTGTCCATTCGCCATCATAAAAGACAGGAAAATCAGGTTTTCCATTGAATAAAGACTTAAGTGACTTTCCACATGGTAGGAAATGATTGAAAATGAAGATAGTCGTCTTAGACCACGTTTACCTAGAAGAGAAACACGTCAAAAGACTTCGATCGCTCGGCGACTTGAAAGTTTTTGATGACCGACCTAGGACCAGTGAAGAATTGAAGGAGAGATTAAGAGAAGCAGAGGTGGTCATAGTTGGGTGGAGCAACGTGACCAGAAGTGTCATGGATTCGGCTGGGAGACTGCGAATGATTTCGATATGGGCCACGACTTGCCACTACGCTGACCTTGAAGCGGCAAGAGAAAGAGGAATTGTGGTAACTCATGTTCCTGGCTACGCCACAGAAGCCGTCGCGGAGTACACGTTTGCTTTGATGTTGGCAGCGGTCAGAAGACTGATACTCGCCGACGAGGCCGTTCGAGAAGGAAAATTCGACTGGAGACCTTTCGCAGGCAGCGAATTAGCCGGGAAAACTCTCGGAGTGGTCGGTACAGGAGCTATTGGTTGTCGAGTGGCTGAAATAGGCCGCGCCTTAAGGATGCACGTGCTCGGTTTTGACAAGTACCCTAATCTTAAGAAAGCTGAAGAGGTTGGTATGACTTACGCTGATCTGAGGACGTTGCTGGCGGAATCCGATGTGGTGACTTTGCATGTCACTTTGACTTCGGAGACTGAGAAGCTATTGGGAAAGAAGGAGATCGCAGCCATGAAAGACGGCGCGGTGGTGATCAACACGTCTCAGGGAAGGGTGATAGATCAGGAGGCTCTGGTTGAAGCGTTGAGGTCTGGAAAACTGTCCTACGCAGGATTGGACGTTTTTGAAGATGAACCGCCAGATAAGAACAATCCTCTGTTCAGGCTTGGCAACACCGTTGTTTCCCCGCACATCGCGTTCAACACTGTTGAAGCAGAGGCAAGATGCACGGACATCTGCATCGACAACGTTGCAAAGTTTCTTGAAGGGAAACCGCAAAACATTTGCTGAGTAAACATGAGCTTGTTTCAAGGTGAGTTAACATGCGTCTGACCAGAGAAGAAGAGCAAATGCTCAACGGAGAATGCGGTGCAGGAACGCAGAAAGCGATGGAGTTGCTCTTGGCGATAGGAGAAGCGTATGACGCGGAAAGAATGATTCCTGTGAGTCGGGCGCACGCTGCTTCAAGCGGCCAAGAGGGAGACTTGTACTTCGTAGAACTCTTGGCTGATGGAGGCGCAAGATGTCGAGTGCCGACCAGCACGAACCCTGTTTATGACATAGCTTATTTTCACGGTGTTTTTGACGACATTCCGAGAGACGAGGCTGAAGTGGCAAGGAGAGTTATGGAAGCCTACAAGCGGGTGGGCGCCATGCTGACTTGGAGCTGCGTGCCCTACTTGTCAGAGAACATACCGTTGTACGGTGAGACCGTTGCTTTCTCGGAATCGAGCGCCACGCCGTACGTGAATTCCGTCATCGGCGCAAAGACGAATCGCGAAGCAGCTCAGAGTGCGCTGGCCGCCGGAGTGGTCGGTAAGACTCCTGAATACGGCTTACACATCAGAGAAAATCGCAGGGGCACGGTTCTCATCGACGTTAAAGCTTCCCTTAAAGACGAGTTTGATTACAGTCTGCTAGGCTACTGCGTTGGCAAGGCCGTGGGCTATGGAATCCCAGTGCTGACTGGGATAACTAGACTTCCTAGCACGGAGGAATTGATAAACTTCTGTGCGATGTCCAACACGTCGGGTGCAGTATCCATGTTTTACATGCCCGGCTACACTGTCGAGGCCTCAACGGTTCAGGAAGCCTTCCAAGGTGACGTTCCAGAGGATAAGATCGCTGTTACGGACAAGGAGCTTAAGATGGTTAATGAAGACCTTCAAACGGCGATCGGAAGAATTGATTTCGTTCAGCTTGGATGTCCTCATTACACTTTTAAACAGGTTGGGAAGGTCGCAGAGTTCTTGAGCGGAAAAAGGGTGCACAAAGGCGTGTCTTTCTGGGTCTGCACGTCAGCGACGACGAAGGTGCTGGCCGACAGGGCTGGCTACACGCGCGTGATAGAGCAGGCTGGTGGGTACGTTGTGGTTGATACATGCATAGACGAGCCGTGCTGGGTTGCGTACAAAGACAAAGTGGGCGTGACGGACTCTCCTAAGTGTGCCTACTATCGTAGATTCAAGGATGTCAAAGTGATGAAGCTTCGTGACTGCGTTGACGCTGCAGTCGAGGGCAGGTCAAGATGAGAAGCTTGGAAATCTTTTTGAAGTGCCACAAGATTATAGGAGGACGCGGAGAGGGAGAGGCTCTGGTGTCTCATCAGCCGATCTGCTTCTATCTTACGGACCCTAAGACCGGAGTTGTCAGGGAGAAAACGCATGAGCTGGCCGGGAAGAACATCGCGAACAAGGTGCTCTTGTTTCCGTCGGGCAAGGCCAGCTCCGTGGTTCAGATAGATGGTTTGTTCAAGTTGGCATCACATGGCCTTGCGCCGAAGGCAATGATTGTCAAGGAT
>DASPPK010000055.1:0-3289 GCA_035625495.1 Candidatus Acidiferrales bacterium
ATCCGTTGTGCCGTCTGCCACGTAGCACATTTCGAGCGCGTTGGCTCCGAAGTGTCGGACATGCTTTGTTTTTTCCATCAGCTTGGTGAGTCTCGGAGCGATGTTTCGGACCCTGTAACTGTTCAAGTCGATGCCTATTACGGCCTCTTCCATCGAAGTGCTAGTGGAAGGTCTTATTCTTCGGTCATCTTTGCAGGCTCCGCATCTCTTCTGCGCAGTGTAGGTTGTGCCGCGAAACAAGTCTGTCACGAGGGCCGTGTGCACCTTGTTTAAAGTCGGCTCCGTTGACACTGCAATCGACGTTGCGTAGAAGGGTGCGCCTCTGATGAGGTTGGTTGTGCCGTCTATGGGGTCAGCCGTCACGTAGGATTGATGCGGGTTTTCGCCGTATTCTACTATGCCAGATTCTTCGCTGATCAACGTGAACGCAATCTCATGCTTCCTTATGGTGCTTACAATAGCGGTTTCAGCTGCCAAGTCTACGTTTTTAATGGGGTCGCCGCCTGCTCCTATCCCCAAGTCGCGTTGCGGCTTGTCTATTTTTTTTAGGAGCGGTTTGATCTTTTCCTGTACGTTGTTCCTGCACTGTATGAGAACGTGGGCCCAATCGGCTTGTTCTCGCATCTTGTATATTCTCCGCTGTTCCTTACGGCCGCTTTTGATAAAGCCTTTACTAAAATTCTTAGGGCACAAAAAAGTTCCGAAAAGTCAAGGTTCATGGCGTCGGCAGTTTTTCAGCTTCAGATCCTAGAAACAGTTTTCTAGAAAATACTTCTGAAACAGAGTTTCAGAAACGCTTTAAGCAACGTGTCACAAAGAGTAGAGTTCGCGGGGAGACATACGCCTAGAAGAATTGCTGAGATACTTGAGATACTAAGCGACGGCGAGTGGCACACGTTAGACGACGTGCGGAAAGAGATGAGGCTGAATGAGAATCAGGTCAAGCGGATCACGGAGTTCTTGAGTGAATACGAGTTCATAACAGTTGATAATTCGAAGAGCAAGATGAAGATCAAGGAAGCCGTGCGAAGTTTCTTGCTGCAACCAGCTACTTCATGAGGGCTTTCAGGTTCTTGTAGGCTCGCAGAAACTCTTTTCCCTTGTCAGTGATTTGCAACGTTCCATTGTTGGGCTCTTCTTTCGCTAAGTGCAGGAGCCCGCTGCCGATTAAAAAGCTTGAGTAGTTCTTCAACTGTTTAAAGCTTAAATTGCAACGATACATCAAGTACGTCTTCTTGGTGCCCCCATCAGAGACGCCCAGAATATCTGCGATTATGTCTAGGTTTCCCCGATGGCTATTGCTGCCGTTGTTCTTGTTATCGACCAATGAACCCACAGACATAGCCCCCTTCTCTGAGGCTATTTGTGACCGCTTTCTCCCATCTACACTAATGCAAGGGCGTTGATTTAAACATTCTGAAAACTCAAATTACGTGAAGAAAACGAGGCAAAAAATAGAAAAGGGTTGCTTAAATTTTAAGACCCGTTGAGCTTCTGTAAGATCTTCTCTGTGTCTGCGTTGTCTTGCATGAAGATGCTTATCTTGTTTTGTTCAACAGTCAGAGACAGCATTTTAACGTTCTTGCCGTTAACGATGATGCTTTTGATGTCGCCCAGTTCGAAAACGTCTGAGACTTCCTCGGTCGCATCAAACGCAGTGGAAGAGAGCATCGCATAATCTATTATCTTAGCCGGCTCTTTAAGGTCAATCGACGCGGACGTGGTGTTCCTGAGGATGTAGCCTACTACACCGTCATATTTTTTGATTTCTTCCAGGTTCGCGCGCAAATCACTCTCGTAGTCTGTGGCCTCTATCAGCGTCGGTCCTGACACGGTTGTTATTTCTAGCTCGTCCTTCTTTTTCTTGACCATGATCCATGAACCTCCATTATTCAACCACTGGCTTAACCCTCACAAGCTCGCCCTTCTTGACGTCCAAGGTGAGTTGAACTTTGTTGGGTATCTGTATCTTTCCCTGTCCGTCAAGCTTCGATTCTTTTATGGGTTTGATCTTGCACCGGGTTGATTTTCCGCCGAAGGTTTCGACGTCTGCTTCCTCTATAGTTCTGTCCTCGTAGAGGTCGTTCCATTCTTGTATTATGCTGCTGTCTATACGAATAGTGTCTGATGGCGCAAGTAGGCCTTTCAAGTCTTCAACAATAAGCTGGTTGACCGGTGTCTCTGGCAGAATCATCTCCGACTTTGGCAGAACAGTGTCCGACTTTTCTTTAGGCTCTAACTGTTCTTCATGTTTTTCCGTCACAGGCTCTTCGACGCGTTGAACAGATGGTTCTTCGGGTTCTACGTCGGGCGTAGGCGGGTTTTTGCTGAGAGGGGAGGGGCTGAATTTCTCCAGTAGCCTTAGAACTGTTGGGACAACAACGTGGGTCACCGTGTTCACGTAGTCCAAGTCTGCTTGCTTCGAAGTGACCGTGACAAGGTAAATTTCGCCAAGTTGAGAAACGTTCAACCTACCGTTATTGCCCTCGATCATCACGTCTTCAACGCCGCCTATGGCTTGAGCTTTCTCCAGCATCTCTTCGAATGCGCTTACGGCGCGAGTGATCGCTTCTTCAGGAGTGTCCTCGTCTCTTGCTACGAGTTCACGGTTTTTTGTGAGCACGAAGGCGTTCTTGATGTCAGGGCAGATCTTCTGAATCTCGTCCAGAGTGTTCTTTAAGGCAAACGTGTAAACTTCGTTATCCATTGTTTCACTTCGCCATTTCTTTTTAGGATATCCTGAAGAGTATTCGTTCAGGAACGCCGTCGTTTTCCACGACAAGATACTTGAGGCCCTCAGTGTCTCCGAGCTGGTCTAACCACTTCAGTGCTTCACGAGCCTTCTGCAGGACCAGAAGCCTTTCCTGGTGGCTACGCACAACCTGTTCAATCGCTGTCAACTCATGGAACGGGTTTGCGTCCAGAACGATGTTTAAGGCGCCGACGGAGATTTCACCGAGGCTCTCTGACGCGGCTTTCTTTCCTGCGAGCTTCATGACCACTTCATGGATCTTCTTTGATTTTTCAGCTAAAGCTCTGATATCATCTAGTCGACGTAGGTATTCGCCTAACGTGCTTTTTGTTTCGGATATTTGCTTTTCCAGTGTTTCTGCAATCTCTGCTGCTGAACTATACTCTTTTATTTCAACCGCCATTCACTACACCTCCACGTTTGAAACAAAGGGAAACTAGGGAACTTCGTTCTTGCCCTACCCCAACCCCAACAAAGAAAGGGGAGACTATGATCCCGGCGAGGTCGCCTGATAAGAGCCTATTCCGTTGCCGCTCG
>DASPPK010000056.1:0-9585 GCA_035625495.1 Candidatus Acidiferrales bacterium
CGACATAAGGTAGGCCCGTCCGATCGAAGGTTGCACCATGGATATTCTGCAAACAGCCTTAAAGATGCTCGAGAAACATCCGCTGTGCGACCACTGTCTGGGAAGACAGTTTGCCCTTCTTGGCCATGGAATCGAGAATGACCAGAGAGGAGAGGCGATTAAGCTCGTGTTAGCCTTCGAGAGTCACGCGTCGGCACTTTCAGACAAAAGAAAGGGCACGAGTACTCTGAGAGTGCTGGCAACGAACGGCTTCTGTGAGACTGCTAGAGAAATTCTCCAAGAAATGGAAAAACCCAACGGCGCGGATGATCGACCGACAGAATGTTTCTTATGCGCCGACAGATTCGCGGTCCAGGACGATTTGGTCAAAATGGCCCTCCAGCTTCTTCAGGATTTTGAGTACAACACGTTCCTAGTCGGTACAGAACTGCCCGTGCCAGTTGCAGAACGTGAAGACGAGTTTAAGGCCGAGTTTGAAGTGAGTCACGGCGAAAACATGCGCAACGAGTTCGGAAGGGTTATAGGAAAAGAGATTGCTCGGCGAACTGGAAGGACGGTGGAGTTTGGAAGGCCCGAAATAGTCGTGCTTGTCAACCCCTTCCGTGGAAACGTCGGGCTTCAGGTGAACCCGCTTTTCGTGTCGGGAAGATACCGAAAGCTTGTCCGAGGCATACCGCAGTCAAAGTGGTTCTGCTCAAGCTGCCATGGAAAGGGCTGCAAGAAATGCGGCTGGACAGGAAAAATGTATCCAGAATCGGTTCAAGAAATCGTCGAAGGGCCCTTCTTGAAAGCGACAGATGGCCTGAAGGCTTCTTTTCACGCTTCTGGAAGAGAGGACATCGACGCGCGAATGCTGGGCAACGGTAGACCTTTTGTGATCGAAATTACAAGGCCGAAAAAGCGTTTCTTGGACCTGGAGAAGCTCGAAGAAGAGGTGAACGCCGTGGGAAGGGGCAAGGTTGAGGTTTCGGACCTAAGGTTTGGGGACAAGGATGTCGTAAGGAGGTTGAAGAGGGGCGAATCCACTCAGAAAGAATACCGTGTGCTAATAGAATTTGATAACAAGGTCTCGGCTAAGGATCTGCAGCTGTTGGAAGAGAAATTGAGAAACGCAATGATCAAGCAGCGAACGCCAGTTCGTGTTTTGCATCGACGTGCGGACATGACTCGGGAAAAGTACATATACGAGGTGAATGTTAAGAAACTGTCGCTTAAAAAGGCCGAAATGAAAATACGCTGTCAAGGAGGACTCTACGTTAAAGAGTTGGTGACTGGAGATGAAGGAAGAACGGTCCCCAGCGTGTCAGAAATTCTCAACAACAAAGCGAAGCCTATGAAGCTTGATGTTCTGAGCGTTATCATGGAAGCCTAGGAGTTGGCGCAAAAATGAGAAAATCAAAAGGATATCGTTCTGGTACGCGTCGCCTTTTCAAGAAGGAACCCAGAGAGCGTGGCAAAATGAAGCTTAGCAAGCTGCTCTACGAGTATCAGCCAGGGACTCAGGTGCTCGTCAAGATCGACTCAAGCGTTCATAAGGGAATGCCGCACAGGCGATATCATGGTAGAGTTGGCACCGTAATCAATAAACGAGGAAGAAGTTACGTGGTAAGCGTTTCACAGGGAGACGCTATAAAGGAGATCATAGTTAGGCCTGAACATTTAGAACCGTGCAAGAGCGATTAAGATGTCTAAAGGAAATGTAACAGAAAAGAAGCTCACACTGCCACAGGTCAAGAAGATAATGGAGACCATTGGCGAGGAAAACCTTGACCAGCTCCAGCGCCGCACGTTCGATTACGTGTCCAAATTTGCGAAGGTTGATGCTGAGGCAGGCGAAAAGCTTGTGGAAAAGCTTATGACAGATTTCGGTTTGGAAGAGGTAGAGGCCATCGAAATAATCAACTGCATGCCTAAAAGCATTGAAGAATTGAGGGTTTTTCTGGCTGGTGGTCGCAAAATCATTGAAACCGCAAAGTTAGAGGCAATAGTCAACCTGCTGGATGAACATCGAAAACTGAAATAGTGAGCTGTTAATCCTAACTTCAACTAGATTTTTAAACTGTGAGGCACTATCTATAGGCGATTATGACTATGATGGAGAAGCGGTACGAAGAGTACGCTTACATACTGGACTTCCTGCCCCACGGGCGCCCCGGTGTGCACGTCTCAGGCCGGGCTGGTTATCGAGCGGGAGCCTTGGTGCAACTGGTGGGGGAGGAGTTCTTCACCCTCTTGGAAGCACTGGTTAAGGAGGGTGTGACTCTTAAGCCTAATGACCGTGTTTTTGTCGGAAAGGAGGCACGTGAGGAAATCACCTACATAATCGGGCGGATAGGTTATGACGAATTGACGGCTGCTGCACGAACAGAGCTTCCGACTGTGATCGGCAGAATAGTATTGAACCGTGAAGAATGGTTCGTTCAATTCTTCAACACGGCGCGGGCTGTGACGCCTAGAATGCATGCACTGGAATTGGTTCCAGGTATTGGCAAAAAATACATGTGGCAAGTGATAAACCAACGCGAGAGAAAACCTTTTGAAAACTTTGAAGACCTGCAGAAACGCACAGAGTTGCCGAATCCTGTTAAGTTGATCACGAAGCGGGTTATGGAAGAACTAAGCAGCGACGGCAAGTATCGGTTGTTTACGAGGGCCCAGTAGCGCGGTTGAATCAATTGACTGGTGGATATGAGTCTCTTAGAAAGGACGAAGTCACTGCTTCGAAGCCATCGAAGCCTGCCGAAAAAGGCTTTTGGGCAGAACTTCATGATCGAACCGTCAATCTATCAACTCATGGTCGATTACGCTTCCTTGGACCAAAACGACACAGTGCTGGATATTGGCGCTGGGTTGGGCTTTTTGACGCGTTTTGTGGCAGACAAGTGCAGAAGCGTTTTAGCAGTTGAGGCTGACCCGGAACTCGCAACTGTTTTGCGTCGACAACTTTCTCATTTCTTCAACGTGAAAATCATTGAGGGAAATATACTCCGAGTTAATATTCCACAGTTCAATAAGATCGTTTCGACCCCACCCTACAACATCTCTTCACGTCTGCTTCTATGGATTTTGAACGAGCAGTTTGACTGTGCCGTTTTGGTCTTCCAAAGAGAATTTGCAAATCGTCTTGCAGCTTCAGTGGGAAATCGAAACTACGGGTGGCTTACGGTCTTGACATACTTTCAGGCTGAGGTTGAGCTTCTGCACGACGTCCCCAAATCCATGTTCTATCCTCAGCCCAAAGTAGATTCCGTCGTCACTCGTTTAACTCCACGAAGATCGAGGCTGCATAAGCTGGAAAATGAAGCCGCTTTCAAAAGAATTGTGCAAATGCTCTTCACCCAACGAAATAGAAAGGTCAGAACTGCGGTGTTGCCGTACCTGAAACATGTGCGGATTCTATCCAAAGAAGAAGCATGTAAGGTTGCTGAAACACTTCCTTTTCATGACATGCGGGTTAGAGAACTGGCACCTGAGGATTTCGGAGCCTTAGCAGATGTCCTCATCGAATAGGCGAATCTTCTTTGCGAACTGCGTTTTCCAAGTTGGGGAGAACGTTTACGAACCCGCTGAAGATTCGTTCCTCTTCGCTGAGAATCTACGCGTCAAGGAGAAGGAAAAAGTCATTGACATAGGAACAGGCTGCGGAATATTAGGCATCTTGGCAGCAGCAAAAGCGGACGAAGTGCTGGCGGTTGACATAAACCCATATGCCGTTGCGTGCGCCAAAGAAAACGCAAAGTTGAATCATGTCTCTGACAAGATCTTTTTCGCACAGGGAGACTTGTTTGGACCAATAAGAGTCGAGAAGAAGTTCGACGTGATCCTATTCAATGCTCCATATCTCCCATCGGAAGAGGTTGGAGAGAACTCTTGGCTTGTTCGAGCTTGGGCAGGCGGCATCTCTGGACGAGACGTAATTAACGGTTTCATCCAAGAGGCCCCGAAGTATCTGAAGCATAACGGTGAAATCTTGTTGATGCAATCAACGCTGTCAAACGTTGAAGAGACCTTTCGCAGGTTCAAAAAGAGAGGTTTGACGGCAAATGTTGTTGCGAAAAGAGACCTGCCGTTTTTTGAGACATTAGTTCTTCTCAAGGCAAAGTTAGCAAATGGAGAATATTTGGGCTAGCTGGTGGTCCGACTCCTATCTCCAAGCGCGCGAGTTCTCGCTATTCTCCCTCGATCTTATTGTGCTTTATACGACAGGTCTAGGTGCTATTTTTAGCGTTTCAGCATCTGAACCATTCGATGGGGCGTTTGAAATACTGTCCAAGGCGATAACGTTCGGTTCATTGGAGACCTCAAAGTGGATAATAAGCAGGAGAAGGCAACAAACAGGCTAGAAAGACTTAAATTCAGAGCAATGTGAAAAAGGCGGTTAACAACAGAGTTGGAGGGCTGAAAAGAAATGAGCGAAAAACTGGCAAATCCGGCACCTCTTGGACTATTGGCATTTGGCCTAACAACTGTTCTGTTGAATCTGTTCAACGCCGGAGTGTTATCGGCAGCTTCTTTAAGCATGATATTGGCAATGGGGTTGGCTTACGGAGGGCTGGCTCAAATAATAGCAGGCGCAATGGAGTTTAAGAAAGGTAACACGTTTGGTATGGTCGCATTTTCCTCTTATGGTTTCTTCTGGTGGTCACTTGCTTTCTTGATCTTGCTGCCTGACCTAGTTTCGGGATTACCAAACTCGTTTGCTAATTCGCAAACTATGGCGGCATACTTTTTCATGTGGGGCTTATTCACGTTTGTAATGTTCTTTGGAACATTGAAAGCAAACAGAGCAATACAATTTGTCTTCATGAGCCTGGCCATACTTTTCTTCATGCTGACGGCCAGTCAGATTACGGGGAATGCAACACTTCTGAAAATAACGGGTTACGAAGGAGTCATTTGTGGACTGAGCGCGGTTTACTTAGGTTTGGCTGAAGTATTGAACGAGGCCCATGGAACAGCTTTCCTACCGATTGGTCCTATGAAGAAGTAGAAGCCTTAACCCTCTCTGTTTTCCACTAAAAACGTTTATATTTTCGAAAGAAGGTCTTTCCACGAATTCACCGAAGGTTAGAGGATGTCAGAAACAAGCTTACCATTTGATGAGAGGGTCTACCCTGGGAAAATTTTCAAGGCGGAATGGGAGAGATCGATAAAGAATCCTCACGAGTTTTGGGCGGAAAAAGCAAAGGCCATAGACTGGTTTAAGACCTGGGACAAGGTTTTGGATGATTCGAACAGGCCGTTCTATAAGTGGTTTTCAGGCGGCATCCTGAACATATGTTACAACGCGGTTGACAGGCACTTGCAAACGTCCAGGAAAAACATGTTGGCTTATATTTGGGAAGGCGAGGACGGGCAGGTCAGAACCTTTACGTACTATCAGCTCTATCGGGAAGTGAACAGGCTTGCTAAAGTCTTCAAAGATCTAGGGCTTAAGAAAAGCGACAGAGTTGCAGTTTATCTGCCTATGATCCCTGAACTTCCGATCACGTTGCTTGCGTGTGCTCGTTTGGGTGCTGTGCACACCGTGGTCTTTTCGGGTTTCAGTGCAGAAGCCCTTGCAGACAGGGTAAACGACTGTGAGGCAAAGATTCTGGTTACGGCTGACGGTGCTTACCGACGCGGAAAAACGGTTGCGCTGAAAGACACTGTGGACCGTGCGGTGCAGAGCACGCCGAGCGTCCAAAAAGTCGTTGTGGTGAAAAGAACTGGTGAGAACGTTTCGATGAAGGAAGGCCGTGATATCTGGTACAATGATGCGATGAGCAAGGTGGAACCAAATGCCTATGTTGCGCCTGAGCCGATGGAAGCCACTGAGCCCCTGTTCATACTTTACACGTCTGGAACTACGGGCAAGCCTAAAGGGGTTCAGCACGGTATCGGCGGCTACTTGGTCTGGGGATACTGGACGCTGAAGTGGGGTTTCAACCCGAATGAAGAGGACGTTTGGTGGTGTACGGCTGACATAGGCTGGATCACTGGCCACACGTACAACGTTTACGCTCCGCTGGCCTTGGGAATAACATCATTCATTTTTGAGGGGACCCCGGACTATCCCGCTCAAGATCGATGGTGGGACATGATTGAGAGACACGGAGTGACGATACTCTATACCACGCCGACGGCGATCAGGATGTTCATGAAGTTCGGTGAACAGTGGGCGACGAAGCATGATCTGAGCACGCTCAGGCTTTTGGGAACGGTTGGCGAACCCATAAACCCTGAGGCTTGGAGATGGTACTACCGTGTCATAGGGAAAGAGAAGCTTGCGATCATAGACACTTGGTGGCAGACTGAAACGGGCGGTTTCATGATCGCTCCTGTTCCAGGCATAGAGCTTGTGCCGCTGAAACCGGGTTCTGCGACGAACCCTCTGCCGAGCGTATACCCAGAAGTCTACGATGAGAAAGGACAACAAACGCCTATGGGTGTCAAAGGGTTCTTGGTGATTAAGACGCCGTGGCCAGGGATGCTTGAGACGATATGGAAGGATCCCGACAGGTACAAGCAGACGTACTTCGGAAGGTGGCCTAACATCTACTACAGTGGAGACTACGCGGTGAGAGATCCCGATGGGTACTTCTGGCTGCTCGGTAGGGCTGATGAGGTTTTGAAGGTTGCTGGACACAGAATAGGCACTGTGGAGCTTGAAAGCGCGCTTGTTTCACATCCGGCGGTTTCCGAAGCTGCCGTCATGGGCAAAGAAGACGCGTTGAAAGGCGAGGTTCCTGTTGCATTTGTTACGCTGAGAAGCGGTTTCCAACCATCAGACCAGCTGCGCGCGGACTTGGTGAAGCACATAAGGGAGACGATAGGTCCTATTGCAACGCCGGAGGCAATCGTGATCGTGAACAGGCTGCCGAAGACGCGTAGCGGAAAAATCATGCGGAGACTGTTGAAGGCAGTACTAGCCGGAGCGGCCTTGGGTGATGTGTCAACGTTGGAGGACGAAGCTTCAGTTGACGAGATCAAGGCGACCTATGAAGAGATGAGGAAACAGCTGGAGAAGAAATAGCTCCATTTCGTTTTTCTTAATTTCTTTCAATTGTGCTAAAAGTGATGGTAACTCTAACGTGAGCAATGCTCTTTTGAAGGTGCAAGCGTCGCTTTATGGGTAGAATCGTCTGATTGTCCTCGGGAAGGGTATGGCGTCTATTATGTTCTTTAAGTCGAGCATCCATATTAGCACTCTTTCCACGCCCATTCCGAAGCCCATATGTGGAACAGTGCCGTACCGTCGCAGGTCAATGTACCAATCGTAATCTTCTGCTTTAAGACCTTGTTCTTTGATTCTTCTGATCAATTCTTCTTTATCGTCCTCTCTTGCTCCGCCCGTTGAAATCTCGCCGATTCTTGGGACGAGCATGTCTGTTGACATGGCGGTTTCAGGCTTGTCCCTGTATGTTTTGCAGTAAAAAGCTTTGATCTGTTTTGGGTAGTCGTACACGAAGAAGGGTTTGCCAAATTCGTCCGCGAGGGTTTTTTCATCCTCGTAACCAAGGTCGTCGCCCCATTTTGTTTTGAGACCTTTTGCGTGTAGCTTCTCAATAGCCTCCGTGTAGGTTATTCTTGGGAATGGCGTCTTGACTAACTGGAGTTTCTTCATGTCGGAACCCAGCTCTTCAAACTGGGGTTTGCAACTCTGCATGGTTCTTTTGCAGACATAGGTTAGAAGTTCTTCCTCGAGTCGCATCAGATCGTTCATGTCGGCAAATGCTTGTTCTGCCTCGATGTGCCAGTATTCGCTTAGGTGTCGTATTGTCCGGCTTTTTTCAGCTCTGAAAGACGGAGCGATGCAGTAGACTTTCTCCAGTGAATAAATCAGAATTTCAAGATAGAGCTGCGCGCTCTGTGTCAAGTACATGTTCTCGTCGAAGTACTTCAAGCCGAAGAGCGTTGACCCGCCTTCGACAGCGCTCGTAACGAACATGGGAGGAGAGACTTCAACGAACTCTCTTTTTCTGAAGAATTCATGTGTAAACGTCAGCAAATCATTGCGGACTTTCATTATGAGGGTCATGTCTCGACTTCGGAGCCACAGGTGTCTAACATTCCGCAGAAAATCTTCGGTGTCAACTTCCTCCTTCTGCTGCTCTCCCACAGTTACCTTTACGCCTTTGGTTATTGGAAAGGATTCTGCCAATCCGATGATTGAGAGTTTTTCAACCGACACTTCATACCCGCCAACAGCTCGTGCATCCATCCTGACAGTGCCCTCAAGCATTACTGAAGATTCGATCGTAGCTTTTTCAGCTTCAGGCCACGCCTTGCTTTCTTTCTTCACCGGGCACTGTATGATTCCTGTAGAGTCACGCACAAGTAGGAAAATCGTCTGCTTCTCTCCTCTTTTGCGGTAGACCCAGCCTCGGACCGCCACTGTTTTGCCTTCAAAATGGCCCTTCAAGACTTCTTGAATGGGAACAATGCGCATGCAAGTCAACCTTTTCCTCTCAATACTGTGTCCAAACCTAAATACCTATCCTGAAACTCACAGTTCTTTGGCGCTGGAACCGGAGATTTCGAGGAATGCGATGGTTGACAGAGGAAAAGCGCCACTTCGCGGATTGAAGAGCAGGTCAGACCTTTTGCGGGGACGACGGTTACGCTTCACGTTGAGCAAATTGAGCGTTTTCCTTGGTTGGCTCTCTGTTTTAAAGTGTGGAAAAAGATGTTAGGAGATAGTATTAACCGATGTTAATCTCTTTTATGAGGCTTAGGTCGTCTAGGCTGTTAAGTTCTACCTCTGCGTTAGACACTGTGTAGAGCACGTTGTCGATGCAAAGCGACCGTTGCACGTAGTAGTTGCTGTCCGATATACTTGTGCCATTCGCAACTTGTGTAATTCCGCCTCTGAAGACGAAGCCTCCGCTTAGTGTTAGGTTAAAAACGTAAGCGCCTTGCCAAATAGGTTGCCCGTAAGCGGTCGGGGGAATCGCACTTGCGTTGGTATATTGGCTCTGGTTGATTGTCGCGACGAGGACCGGTATGACGAGTAGGTTTTTTGACTCGTCGAACAGGAATGCTTTGGGGTCAGTTAGCGCGGGGGAGTCTGAGCCTCTGTCTCCGATCGTGTAGTTAGCCATCTGAATCGGGTTGCTGACATTGCTAACGTCGAAGAGTGCCAATTCTATTCCTTGAGCGTCCACCGTTCCCTCGCCTACTCCTATTAGATGGTTCTCGTCGTACGAGTACAAGTACGAGAATCCTGGTATCGACAGGTTACCAAGTATGGCTGGTTCAGTCGGGTCGGTTAGGTTGATTACGAAAAGTGGGTCCGTGTTCTGGAAGCTGATGAGGTAGCATCGGTCGTCCACGAACGTCGCTGCGTACAGGTTCTCGTTCGGAGCCAGGTTTTCAAGTGTGCCAACAATGGTCAAATTTTGGTCAAGGACGTATACGTTGGTCTCCGTTGCAAGGCCGATGCGTTCCACTATTACAAATGGCCCAGTTTCGTTTGCACCTGACCAGATTCCAGTAGCGTTTACGAATTGGCCTTGCACGATTGGTGTTCCAGTCACGTTTATCGTGCTCGTTATCCATGTTGTGTTGGTAGTGGCTATTCTAAAGTAGTCGTTGTATTCGTCC
>DASPPK010000057.1:0-4846 GCA_035625495.1 Candidatus Acidiferrales bacterium
TTGTAGAGCATGTAATCGTCTACAAACCAGTGTCCTTTGTAGTGGTGGCCTCCTACGGCTTCTAAGGTGTCGTGAACCATGTTTGCTCCCGTTGTTACGAGAACGTCTATGAGGTTTTCACGAATCATGTCTGCAATCAGCGAGCGCATGCCTGCTGGAACCATGGCTCCTGCTAGGGCCAAGAAAATCGTGCAATCGTCGTCTCGAACCATGCGCTCGTAGATGTCGCATGCCGTTGAAAGTCTTCCTGCCCCGAATGATCCCGAGTTTTGAAACTGTCGAACAAGTTGGTCTACGGTGAGTTTTCCTCTGATTCTCATGTGTTTTACTGGTTCGCGAAGGATCTCTTTCCTCTGCATCAAAATACACGCTCAGAATCTGACTCTTTGGTTGACTAAGAAGAAATATTTTGCTGTTCTGCTGCGTTGGAAGATTGAGAATTATAATGTACAGATTCTGCGTCTGAGATGAGAGTTGGCTTATTTAACGACCATGACTGGACAATGTGCATTTTTTATGACGCCTTCGCTGACGCTTCCCATTAGAAGCTCTCTTATCCTGCTTATGCCTCTGACACCCATGACTATCAAGTTGAACTCTTCTTCTTTTGCTAGCGCGACGATTTCCTGCACGGTGTTTCCTTCCCTGAGAACCGTTTCGACCCTGACGTTTGCTGACTTGGCTTTCTGCTCACCGTCTTTTAAAATTCTGTTACCAACCATACGTGCGGCTTCAACCATCTTCGCGACTTCTTCAGGGGTTACGACGGGGAATCCTGCTGGGGTTAGAGTAGTTGGTTCAGGAGCAATTACGACCGGCGCAGTTACAGAGTAAACATGGAGTAGCGTCATCTTTGAGCGAAATTTCTTGGTTATTTGAATTGCAGTTTCTAAGGCTCTCTCGGAATGTTCTGAACCGTCTAATGGGACCAAAACCTTCTCAAACATTTCGGTTGCTCCCGTACAGAAGCTGCTGTACGGTTTCAGATATAAACTTTGAATTCTTTAAACTAGGCGGTATGGCGGGCTTCAGGTTTGGACTTTTTGTTAGAGTAGCGCGAAGGTTGTTGACTTTATTTTTCCCCGGGTGTCTACGACCACTTCGAACCTCTCAGCCCATGGGTGTCCTTCCAAGTCTATTGGACACGTGCCGCGGATTACCCAGATGTCGTTGTTGTGGTCCACTCCAGAGACTTCCACTCTGTCGATGTTCTTCCTTTTCTTAAGAAAGTCAATTGCTACTTGCTGGGCTGATTCTACGCTGATGCTCTTTTCCTTCACCGCGTTTCCTCCGAAGGGTTGGTTTCACTATCTTCACGAGTGGTGTAAAAAGGGTTATGAACAAAGAATACTTAGCGAAAATAAGTACTAATGGAGTAGCAGTTTGCTCCTGCCTATGCTTCGATAGGTTCAAATCAGCAGATGCTTATCTTAGAATTGATGCAGTTCTGGCTGGAAAAGGAATGTCATGAGCGAAAGTAAGAGGATAATATTCCATTTGGACATGGACCATTTTTTCTCGGCGGTTGAAGAGAGGGAACATCCGGAGCTCAAGGGTAAGCCCGTTATCGTTGGGGCTGCCCCCCTGAATGGAAAGGGCAGAGGGGTTGTGAGCACTAGTAACTACGAGGCTAGGAAGTTCGGAGTGAGGTCGGGTATGCCTATTTCTAGGGCTTGGAAGCTTTGTCCACAGGGGGTCTATTTGCCTGTCAATTACGAGCTGTATGCCAGGGTCTCTGAGGAGATAATGGATGCTCTGCGGAAATACGCTGACAAGTTTGAACAGTGGGGTATCGACGAAGCCTTCCTTGATGTGTCCTCAAAAGTGAGAGATTATGTGGAAGCCGAGGCTTTGGGACGGGAGATAAAGAAGAGAATCTTTGAGAGCGAAGGGCTGACTTGCTCGATAGGAGTAAGCTCGAATAAGCTTGTTGCCAAAATAGCCAGCGAAGCCCAGAAGCCCGACGGTCTGACAATCGTCAGGGAGGAGGATGTTGAAAAGTTTCTTGCTCCTCTGCCAGTTCGGAGGTTGCTAGGTGTCGGAAGGAAGACTGGGCAAATGCTTGAAGAAATGGGCATAAAGACGATTGAAGACCTTGCTCATTTTGACCCTGCGGTTTTGACTGAGTCTTTCGGTGTCATGGGCACTCAGCTTTACATTATGGCTCATGGGATTGATAGAAGTGAGGTTGAGGAAAGAAGTGAAGTCAAATCCATCGGACGAGACGTGACTTTTCTTGAGGATACCGACGACTTCGGCTTTGTTTTGAATGCTTTGAACGGACTTTCTGAGGAGGTAAACAGAGATGTTCTGGACCAGCGGCTCTTCTTTAAGACGGTAACGGTGAGAGTACGTTACGAGAATTTTGAAACGCACACACACAGCAAGACCCTGCCTTTCATGACGGATCGGTTGCAGGATTTGAAGAAGGCCTCTGTGGAACTGACGCAACCTTATTTTAAACCTGGCAGGAAGATCAGGCTCGTCGGCGTCAGAGTGTCCAGTTTTGTTTCGGGTTTCAGGCAGAAGAAGCTCGTTTAGTCTACTGCCTTTAGTCTGCTGTGGACCGGAGGGAACTATCGTGTGGAAGCAGGATCTCGACTTTGCCATATGGCCATCAATAGTTATTAATAAGACGTTCGAGAGATTCTGTGCGTTCTGATTATAGAGTGAAGGCGAAAGGGATAGGAAGATGCAGGCTAATTCGGGCGTGAAGGTTGTGCTGACTGCTTCAGCGACTGAGATGAGTGACTTCGCTGATAATCCCTTTGTCGCCTTTGCAGGTGGTTTTGCCAAGGGACCATTGCCTTTGTGGTTTTTGAGGAGAGCGTTGTATCCGCCTGTCGAACGGAATGACGGCGATGGAAGAGCAAAGTGTGCGCCTTACGGTTTAAGGAAAGTTGAAGCTGTGCTCTTGCAGAATGGTTTTGAAGAGTCAGAAGTGGCGGTTGTTCATCCGAGGAACCTTGACGAGTTCGTTGGGCCGAACACGAAGGTTGTAGGCATAAGTTCTATGGATCCCACTGGGATGGCGTACGTTAGCAAGACTTATTCTTCAATAGTCGGCGGTGGGGAGCCGATGAACGCTATTGAATTCAGAAAACTGGTGAAACAGAGGAGTATCCGAAGATACAGGCCTAAGGTGCTCGTCGGAGGCTTCGGGTCTTGGCAGCTGGAACGGAAGAGAGTTGCTGAAAGATACGGTGTGGACTGCGTGGTCATCGGTGAGGGGGAAACTGCTGTTGCAGATGTTTTCAAGAAGGCTGTGAACGGTGAACCAGTCCCGCGCGTCGTTCGCGTTAAAAGCAGCGTTGACGGCGACAAAGTGCCGCTAATCAGGCATCCGGCGATCCACGGTTGCGTGGAAATCTCCAGAGGCTGCGGCAGGAATTGCCAGTTCTGCACTCCTACGATGCAGAAAAAGCGGGACGTGCCGCTGGAAAGGATATTGAAGGAGGTTAAAGTCACTACAAACGGAGGGTGCCCTGGCATCACGTTGGTGACTGAGGACCTTTTCCTTTATGGTTCGAAAGATCTTGGTTTTAGACCAAACAGGGAGGCTGTTGTGAAGCTGGTTAAGAGCGTGGCTTCAGTTCCAGGCATCAAGGCTGTGCAGCCGTCGCACACTTCTTTGGCGCCCGTTGTTGCTGACTCTGCGATGGTCAAGGAAGTTGCTGAGGTTTTGATTGAGCACAACTGGTATTATCACGGGGAAAAGAGGATTGTGACTTCTGAAGTGGGGATGGAGACTGGCAGCGTCAGGCTCATGCGAAAGTACATGGCTGGGAAAATGCTTCCCTTCAAGCCTGAGCAGTGGAAGGAAGTCGTGAATCAGTCCTTTGGAATAATGAACGATAACGACTGGTACCCTCTTGCCACACTGATAATTGGGCTTCCTGACGAGCGTGAAGAAGATGTGTTGGAGACGCTTGAACTATTGGATGACTTGAGGGATTACAGTGCCTTCTATGTTCCTCTGTTCTTTGTTCCCCTAGAGAATTGTCGTCTGATGAACGGTCGTGGAACAGAGATTGATTCTCTCACGAAGGCACGGTGGGAGCTTTTCGCGCGTTCGTGGGAATACAACGTCAGAATATGGGGAGACACTTTCTTGCAGCATAGAATTCCAAACCCGCTGCTCTTCAAGCTTGTGAAGAAGGTAGCGATTCCCTTCGGCGGCAAAGTGGCGGGGCTCTATTATGGAATGAAGCACGGCGAAGAAATGGAGAAGGCCATCTGGCGTATGGCAAACGCCTGACATTTGATCCTACTTTTTCTTCTTTATTCTTCGAATCTCGAACACGACGGGGTTCTCGGCGTCTGGGCACGCGTTGAAGATGACGTTTTTGTCTTCAGCCCAGGGAAAATCGGCGCCAAATCGCATAGCGTAGACTTTTGGAAGCAGAACCATGAGGGCGCTGTAGCAGATGTCTCCTTGGACTGTTCTTCCGTTGAAGACTATTTTATCGCCGACTCTGTGCCCGAAGTTACACTTCCCTTTCTGACTCTTCACTGTCACTTCGACGGCTGACATCCTTGCTCACCCGTTATTACTTTGATGCCTCTGGGTATTTCTCTCTTATCTTTTCGTCTGCTATCTTCGCGATCATAGCGCTGGAGATCAGCACGTGTTTGACGCCTCTGAGATCAGCAAGGTCTGCGGGTTTTTGGTCCTGTGTGACCAGCAAGAGGTTGTTTTTCCTTGCGTACTCGACTATGTCCTTGTCTTTTGCTCCTTTCAGGCCAGCATCCTGTGCGGTCACTGCTTCCCAGCCTAGCGTTTCGAAGTACTCTCTCAAGCCTGCGTACATTTCGTCGAGTAGAAGCTTCAATCCTGCCGCCTCTT
>DASPPK010000058.1:0-4050 GCA_035625495.1 Candidatus Acidiferrales bacterium
CTTGACCCACTTCTTCGGTTCAAGCCTCTTGTAGTTCACGAAGAAGTCTGCGATTTCTGCCTTCAAGTGTTTTGCAACGTCGTCTACGTCCTGGATCTCCTCGAACCTCGGGTCGTTCACTGGCACTCCGAGGATCTTGTCATCCTGTCCGTTTTCATCTTCTGTAGTAAGGACACCTATGGGGCGCGCGGTGATCACGCAGCCCGTGAACGTGGGCTTCGTAGTCAACACCAGAATGTCCAGCGGCTCCCCGTCTAATGACCATGACCTTGGGATTATGCCGTAATCACCTAGGTAGTAAAGGGCGGAATAAAGGACTCGGTCAAGCCTAAAGAACCCAACTTCGCAGTCAAACTTGTACTTGTTTGTGCTTCCACTCGGCACCTCAATGATTGCGTAGACCTTATGCGGAGGATCTGGACCGCATGGAATGTCTCGCCATAAATTGACCATTTCGATACCCTCCAATTTCACTTAGCTATTTTCGGTCCACACATTTAAGCGTAGCATACGCAGAAACCCACAGGGTTCTGACAAAAACGACTCATTCGCTCGGCACGTATCGGTTTTCGACATATTACCATTTTCGTAATTGCCTGCGTGCATCGATATGGCTCTGAATCGTTGTCAGTTCTCCAGAGCTGTCTGAGCTTTCCTTTTCTGTTCAAGAAATCTCCCCGGCGAGGATATTTTTATCTAGGACCACGCGTTTTAGGAGGGCACGTAATGGCTCCAAAAAGTGGTGGACGAGATATCTATAAGGATGTCTAATAGCATGAGTGCAGTTGCACTCGCACTCATGGTGCTAGGCACGTACGTGCTTGTGTTCTCAAGCATTTCGCTGCTGTATAAGGTAGTCATTGTTGTCTACATTTTTGTTTTGCTTTTCCTGTTCTCGTTGGCGTTGCTGAGCTTAGAGACAATAGGAGAACCCAGGCGCTCAGCGAAGAACGCGATCACAATAAGCCTTCATCGAACGTGAAACTGTGTCTAGCTTGTTGAATACGTCTCTTTTGAACCATATTCCCTAACTCAAGCGATCTCAAGTCCATTTGCAATCAAAAAGGCCGCCGCCTAGGATGTCACGCAGGTTTAAAGTAGTATCTAGGCCATTGTGGCCAAGGCTGGACGGCTGCGCAGGTTCCGAAGTCTACCGCCAGGTCCATTCCTACTCTCACTTGTTCAAGCGGTACGCCTCGGATCATCCCAGGAAGTTTCAGACCGTTTTCGAGTTGGATAATACCTATGGCGTACGGGGCCATTGATTGGAATTGGGCTGGAGCGATGTGGATGATGGTGTACGTTAGCAGTTTTCCCTTCGTCCGAATCTCGATCCAGTCAAACTCTTTTGAGTAGCAACTGTCGCACATCGGCCTAGGCGGAAGATGCACCTTTGCACATTTTCTGCATTTTCCGCCCAGCAGCTTTCCCTGATTGATGTTCCTGTAGAACTGTTCTATCGTAAAGGGTGTTTGTTCCACCATTTCTATGTCCCCCTGTAAATGTGAACTGTAGCAGTTGCACCTGAGCCGCCCACGTTGTGCGTGAGTCCTATCTCTGCATCTTTGACTTGGCGTTTGTCGGCGCGGGCTGTCAGTTGCAGATAGATTTCGTAGGCTTGGCCTGTTCCGGTTGCGCCAACGGGATGCCCTTTGGCCTTTAGACCTCCGCTGGTATTGATGGGAATTCTTCCTCCGAGCCTTGTCTCGCCGCTCTCAACCAGTTTTCCGCCTTCACCTGCCTTGCAAAATCCCAAGTCCTCGTAGGCTACTATTTCTGCTATGGTGAAACAGTCGTGGACTTCTGCAACGTCAACGTCTTCCGGTTTCACCCCGGCCATTTCATATGCTTTCTTAGCGGCGACCCTTGCGGCTTCAAGTGAAGTCAGACTAGTCCTCTCATATAGACCAATTGTGTCACTGGCTTGGCCGGTTCCAACGATCTGGACAGGGGTGTCGGTGAATTTCTTAGCCAGCTCAGGTTTAGTAAGAATCAAGCAGCTTGCACCGTCAGTGATGAGCGAACAATCATACAGTTTGAGGGGCCACGCGACCATACGTGACGCGAGGGCGGTTTCAAGCGTTATTTCCTTCTGCATGTGCGCCTTCGGGTTTAGACTTCCGTGATAGTGATTTTTTACTGCGACCATGGCTAGCTGTCGCTCTGTCGTTCCATAAGCATGCATGTGAGCGGTGGCCATCAACGCGTACAGCCCTGGAAAAGTTATGCCGTGCCACTGCTCGAAGGGATAATCAGAAGCCATGGCAAGATACTCTGTCACTTCTGCCGTCGTCCTATGTGTCATTTTCTCGACGCCCCCGACCATGACAACATCGCTCAACCCTGAACGTACTGCGCAGATCGCGGCCCTGAGAGCAGCACCGGAAGAGGCACAGGCAGCCTCAGTTCTTGTGGCAGCAACGTGTCCAAGACCGATCCAGTCAGCGATTGTTGCACCGGTGTGACCCTGATGTTCGTAAGACTCTCCCATGTGACCAACAAACAAGGCCTGAATATCCTTCTTCGGGTCCAGCCTTGGACAGTTGTCAAAGGCTTCCTTCGCTGCGTCTGCAAAGATCTCCCTAGCGTACAAACCTTCGAGTTTTCCATACTTCGACAAGCCAGCAGAGACTATCGAGACAAGAGGTTCTCCTTTCAAATGAGTTTTCCCTCCGAAATGCCACTGCGCGGAGGAATGGTTACTGAATGAACGACTATTTAAGTTTCGTTGGCTGGTTCCAGAGTTTACACGAAACAAGAATAGGGAAGAATTTTGGAAAAAGGGGAGTTAAATTAAGCTTGGATCGGCTTTGATTACTGCGGTCCGAACGTCTTCTTGACCCAAGCCCTTGTTTTTTCCATGTCTTCTCTGAATCGTTTCAGCTCCGCTGGACTTCTCTTCGGAGCTACTGGCTTCTCAGCTGGTGTTGCGTAAACGTCCAGCAGGTCGCCTTTGGGCTGCTTCACGATGTTTATGTTAACCTTCAGGCCTATGTTGACTTTTTCAGGGTCGATGTCTCGCATGGTCATCGGGAGGCATGTGTTTGTTCCGTCAATTCTAACCATTGCTCCAACCAGGGGTTGCAGGTGTGCCATGGAGGGCCATGCAATGGTCATTATTGTGTGAGCGTGGATTTCCCCTTTCTTGGGAAGCTCAACCCATCTTGTTTCTTGTAGCCTGCATTTGGGGTTGAAGCAGTGTGCACGGGGAGGACAGTAAACAAGGCCACATTTAGGACACTTTGTTCCGTAGAGTTTTCCTTCGAGCAAGCCCATGAAGAACTTTGATACTTTGCCGTAGCTATGGTGGAACATGCTCCCATGCGGTCTGTGAACGATCAAAAACTTTTCTGGTTTCAAATCGTTGAGTGTGGGACCGTCGTTCATTTCCACAATTTTCCAGCCTTCGGGCCTCCAGCCGCCCTTGCGTTCCCAATCTTGCCACCATTTCTCATCGTACACTGATTGCTTCATCACCTTTTCTAGTCCAGGTTGTTTCATTCTTCTACACCTCCAAGACTACGGCTCCGGCTTGACATCCCGTGCCTCCGTGTCCGTGAATGAACGCTTTCTTCGGCTTGCTGAGCTGCCTTTTAGGCGCCCCCCACTTTTTACCGATCTGGTTGCTCAGCTGCCAGTAACTGTCTACGACTTGGGCAATGGATGTTGAGCCAACAGCGTGGCCCTGAGCAGTTAGTGCACCACTAAGCTGGCATGGAAGCTCCCCGTGGGCCTGAATTACGCCGTCTCTCACTAGCTTCTTTCCTTCGCCCCTCTTGCAGAAGTCGAAGTCTTCGAGCCCCGCTAGAATGACGCCTGCGTACGGGTCGAAGATTTCAACAAAGCTGATTTCTTTTCGCGGGTTCTTGATTCCAGCGTCTTTGTAGGCCATTCTGGCGGACACTCTTAACGAGCCGAAGTTCAGCAGATCAGGGTATGGTGACATCGGCTTAGGAACTGCCTTAGGCCAGATCTTTTCATCCTGTGGGTACAAGCCCTTCCAAGCCGGGTTGTCTGGACGGTCTCCAGCCCTCATCGTGTCGGAGCCGA
>DASPPK010000059.1:0-8188 GCA_035625495.1 Candidatus Acidiferrales bacterium
AGCCAAGTTGCCCGGCGTGTGCACCGACAAGGTGGGAGTTCCACTGACGCTGCTGTGTCTTGAGACAAAGATAATGAGTTCCAGTCTGTTAAACGCGTCTGGCAGGGTTTGTGCGCGGACCGATTCCTCGTCCAACGTTATAAGTTCGACATTCTTGTCATCGACCGTAGTCTCGTACGTTGGGTTTGCTTGAAATCTTCGAGTGGTTTCCCTGAAATCATAATTCGTCAAGATCTGCTTTTGGATGTTAAGACTTGCGATGTCCTTTTCTGAGGCGACGACCAGAATCATGCGTTGCGCTTCCGGAAATCGGTGCGAGTTTCTAGAGATATGGTTTCCATAAAGCTTATAATCGTTGCAGGTGGTTCAACGCTTAAACGTCTAGAAATGGGTGGCCGCATGCATTTACTTAACTTCAAAGATTTGACTGATCAACAGCTGGCAGAGATGATAGATAAGGGTATTGAGGTTAAACACGCCTCAGAAGATTATCGAAAGGCCTTGGAAGGCCAGTCATCAGCTCTGATTTTTCAGAAAACCTCAACCAGAACTCGAGTTTCCTTCGAGGTGGCCATGACGCAGCTTGGCGGTCACGCACTCTTCATCGATTGGAGAACGACAAACTTCGCTTTGGCGGACCTTAGTGATGAGACTCAGTACCTGTCTCGAAACGTTGACTGTATTATGGCCAGGCTGATGAGAAACGTGGATCTGCAGACGATGGCTAAGGCTTCCCATGTTCCAGTGATTAATGGTTGTGACGAGAAGTACCATCCAAGCCAAGCGATAGCCGACTTGATCACCGTGAAGGAAAAGAAGGGAACGTTCAAGAACGTCAAGCTTGTTTACGCGGGAATCCACAACAACGTTTGCAATTCACTCATCGAAGGATGCACGAAGACGGGTGTGAAGATAACCACCGTGACTCCCGTGTTCAATGAGCCAAGCAGGGACAATGAGCTTCTGGAAAGCGCTAGGAAGTCGGGACTTTGGGAAACTTCAATGGAAGTGAAAGAAGCCGTCAGAGACGCAGACTTCGTTTACACTGACACTTGGGTTGACATGGAATTTTTCACAGATCCGAAGTTTGCGGCAGAGAGGGAGAAACGCGTCAAACTGATGATGCCCTACCAGATCAACAAGGAGTTGCTGAAGAATAGCAGCGCGTACGTGATGCATGACATGCCTATTCACAGAGGATATGAAATAACTGGGGATGTTGTTGAAAGTTCAAAGTCCGTGATATATCAGCAGAGCGAGAACAGGCTGTACTCTGCGAAAACTATCCTGTTGAAACTTTTGGGGAAATACTAGCTTTTCAATGATTCACGTGTGACGAACCTGTCTTCTCTATTGTCTCAAAATCATCTGCACGAAGGTTTCAGGCTTAAACTCTTCTAAGTCTTCATATTTTTGTCCGGTTCCGATGAAGAGTATTGGCTTTTGAGTGACGAACGTGACGCTTAAGGCTGAGCCGCCTTTGACGTCGGCGTCCACCTTGGTCAGTATGGTGCCGTCTATTCCGACGCATTTCTGAAACTCTTCTGCTTGCGTGACGGCGTCGTTTCCGATAAGCGAATCCACGGTTAGGATCGTTAGGTCTGGCTTAACGACGCGCTTGATCTTTGCAAGTTCATTCATCAGGTTCTGATTTGTCTGCATTCTTCCCGCGGTGTCGATTAGGACGACGTTTATCCCGTAGGCCTTGGCGTGGTTGATTGTGTCGTAGGCCACTGCTGCGGGGTCAGCGCCGTACGCGTGTTTTATCATTCTTGCGCCGAGCCTCTTTGCATGTTCTTCTAGCTGTTCGATGGAGCCAGCTCGGTACGTGTCGCTGCAGGCTATGACGGCTGAATACTTGTGCTTGTTGAGGAAGCGGCAGATTTTGGCAATGGTTGTGGTTTTTCCGGTGCCGTTTATCCCGACGAAAACTATGACGAAAGGTTCTGCTTTCTTGTGTTTATCCTCGATGGCCTTCAGCAAGTCGATCTTGCTGTTTGTCTGCATAGTCTCCAGAAGCACCTCTCGCAGGTTTTTCTCAACGATCTTCTTTCGGTCTTCCATCCTTTTTACTTGAACATTATTCAATCGTTGCTCCATCTCATTGCATATTCGTTCAGCCACCGGAAAAGCCACGTCGTTCTCTACGAGGTTCATTTTAAAATCAGAAAGTATCGGGCGCACGTTTTCGGGTTTCAGTTCAGTTGTGGTTACTTTTGTTACAAGTCCCTTCAACCCGGACTTGAGTTTTTCAAACATTTTACTGAGGTTTCCCTTCTCTCATCGTTGCAACCAGTGCATCAGCTTTTTCTCTGTCTAAGTTGATCTTTTCTGCGACTTGGGCGAACTGTTGCTGTATTGAGGCTCTGGTTTTTTCTAGGTCTTCTAGGCGCTTCTTGATGATTTCTCTTGCTTCTTCCCTTGTTTTTTCAACAGAGACTCCTGCGCCCATTCCCACGATTATCTTGTCAGGGTTTTCGAGTTTTGCCCTGACGTAGGACGTGCCGCCTATTGGCACGAGAAGCTCTGATTTTTCACTCTCTTTTTCGAGTCCTTCCAACGTCATGCGAGCGTAGGACAGGTCTGTCGTGACGGCGTTTATCATGTTTGCCCTTGACTGCAATGCTTCGGCCGTCTGTTCAAGAAGTCGTATTTCCACGGTCAGTCTTCGAAGCTCTTCTTCACTATTGCTGGCCAACTTATTCTTCTCCAGTGACAAACTTTTTCAACAGTGGGTTCTCAATGTTCTCAGGTGAAACCTCTTCGATGCTTGTTATCTTGATGTGAAAGCGCCTCACTCGGTGTTTGCTGCCTAACTCCGCGTAGACTTTTTCCTTGGCGTGCTCTGGCTTCTCGGCTAATATTTCTTTTCTGAACGAGCTCTTCAGGTTGGGCTTCAGGACTTCACCGGTGACTCTGTAGACTTTCAACTTGGTCATCCTCTTTTACAACATCCAGTGCATTGCCTATTATAAATATCTCGGGTCCAGTTGTGAGTAACCCTGCGATGGCTGCGTGTTGATTGCAGATCAAACCTGTGCCGACGTACGGGATGCCGCAGTTGATGGTGCCTACGTCGACTGGGACTTTCAGTAGGTCTTCAAGAAGCTCGCGCTCCGAGTCTTTCAACAACGGATGTGCTAAAACTCCCTTGTTCGTTGCGACGGCCAGTGAACCTACGTAGGGCAGGCCTGCGATCTCGCCTCGTGCAACTTCGACGCCTAGAGTTTCGGAAATCTCGTGCATTTCTGGGCTTTTGAACCGGGGGTCCACTATGGCACCATGGTCGTTGGCGAGGACGAGGTTTCCGTACGCGGTTTTCTTCGTGTCCATCACTGTTATGTTTCCTTCAAAACATCGTCTTATTGCAGTGAGTTCTTCTTCTCTCGTGAGGTTTGGGAGCAGGATGCCGTTGGAGTTTGCGCACGCGAGTGCTCCGGCGAGAATTGATCCTCCGATTGACGTGTGCACTAGTTTTGTTTTCAACCATTGGCTTAGCCTTTCGGCCTTCTTAAGGGGCACTGAGCCTGGAGCTATGAATATTTTGTCGGTGGCGAGGGAGTAAACACCTAGGCTTGCGCTTCCAACAAGGCTTGACAGGTAAATGGCCAAGGACTAGTCTCCTTCAGCCAAATAAACCGTCACATTTCCTTCTTTGTCCTTTGCGGCTCGAACCCGAATTTTTCTCGGAGGCTTCTCTATCCCCCTCTTCCACATCCTCTCGTTAACTTCATTACTTATGATGAGCTTCTTGGGCTCTTCCTCTTCTGCTTCTCCTTCCTTTCGTGCCTCAAGCTTCATATGCTTGATTATGAAGCTCCTGACCATCCGCATTGCCCTCGAGGTCCTCTTATTAGGAGGCACAATCCGAGCTTTGCCAAGCGGAACCGTGTATATTCGCTCTTCAACTATCTCTTCTTCAGCCTTCTCCTTTTCAGCGGGCGGCTTGGCTTCTTCTTTTTCCACTTCTGCGGCAGGTGGAGGCACTTCTTCCTTTGCTTCGGCGCCAACTTCTTCCGGTGGAACCGGTTGCTCCTCTTCCTCAGGGGTTTCTTCTACCTCTTCCTCCAGCTCTTGCTCCTGGATGGCTTCGGCAGGCTCCTCTTGCTTCTCCTCAGCCTTCAAGGTTTGTTTTTCGTTCTCTTTCTCCATGGAACGTTCTCCTACGCCCTTATTTTCCTCTTTCGCCACTGCCTCATCTTGGGGTGTACTCTAAACTTTCCAGCTGTGCTGGCCATGACCCATGCCGGAACGGGTTTCTTCTGCTTTCCCGCTTTGGCAAGCCTGCGTTTTTTGGCCGTCGGTTTGTTTCGAGTCATTTTCATCTTCTCGTTATCGTAGTCTCACGCTTGCGAGCTTGGAGTTGAATGAGTATCTTCTTCAGCTGCTCGTCCGTTAGGGGTATCGGCACTTTTCTTTGCTGCGCCAACTGGATCAGTTGTAGCTCCAGCTGTTCAGTGAATTCTGGCCTGACCATTTTGAGGTTCGCCAGTCTCTGCCTAGCTTCCGGTGTCAAGATGCTTCTCAGCAGCGCTTGTTTTTGTTGTTCCACCTGCTGTTCAGCCTGCATGCTCCGCTGTTCTTCACCCATCTGCTTCTGCAAGGCTGAAAGTCTTCTTCTGCGAAGCTCCTCCAGCTCATCCTCTGACAACTCATTCACCTTTCAGGTACTTCTGGAGTTCAGGAAGCTCCTTCACCATTTCTCTGCCGACTTCTTCAGTCAATTCCTTCAAAAGTTTCGATCCAGCAGGCGTCACTCTTCTGCCGCGCGTTTTCACCGTTTCAACGTAGCCTGCAACTTCAAGCTGCTGTAGTGCTTTTCTGATTATTGAACCGCCTGCCTTTGCTGCACGTCGAGGTTTGACGCCTCTGCTCTTTCTTCCACCATAATTAGCCCTCAGTTCTTGTATGCCTATCGGGCCGTGAACGTAGATCTTCCGTAGTACCGAGGCGCACCTAACGTACCACCAGTCTGGATTCTGAGGCTGATGCTGCACGTGGGCACCAGACTTCACGATCGTCGCCCATGCTGGCGGCGTTACAGCGTCCACGTTTTCCTTCAGGTACTTGGCTACTCTTTCGATTAGCTTCGATGCTGGCACGTCGTTGGGGGTGACCAATGCTTCTTATCCTCTTGAGGTTTCCTTCAGTAAAATCATGACGCCGAATATAAATATTGTCTGGTCGGCGACTTACGTCGCTTGACTATAGTCACAACTCCCTTTTCACACTTGTTTATCGACAATAAACAGCCAATGATGGGCCTCACTTAGCCCTCGCTGATGATGAAAGTCCGCGTGACGTGTGGAGATGACCCTCAATGGGGCGCGCGATGAGGCAACTAACTGTTTGTCAAATGGTGACATAGCGCATACTGTTTCAAGATCTAGCACTGTTTCTGGAATAAAAAATATTGCGAGGTTGGGAAGAACAGCTTTTATTCGGAATCGCGTTGTCGACATGAAGGAGAAGGAGAAGGCGAACGAGACCATGAGCGAAGATAAGAAGAGGGATCTAGACCAGCAGGTTCTAGGGACTTTTGTAAAATCCTTCTATAGGCGTTACGAACGGTGGAAGAGGCAAGACCTTCTTTTAGTGGCGATTCAAACGTTTCCTAAGCAGGTCAAAAAGGAGAAGGTGATCGACAACCTGACAAGCTTGAAAGATGAATTTGAGAAGAAGCTCTCCGACGAAGGCTAGTTTGCAAGAGCCAATAGGCCTAATGCTAGGGTCTTTCGTTGTCGTGCGACCTGTAAAGTGTGAACGTGTGGCCTCTTGCCTCTACGAGCGATGCTCCCGTCTGGTCAGCGATTTTTGAGGCAACCTGCTTGGCTTCCTGTTCACACAGGGCACTCTTCAAGATTCTTGCCTTCACAGTCTCCTTTTTCGAGAGTTGTCTGTCGATTTCCTTAAGCAACTCTGTTGAGGCTCCACCCTTGCCGACCCACACTGTGGATTTTTCCTCGTTGAGCTTCCTTCTTATTAATCGCTTCTTCGCAGCAGTTGGTTTGCTCATGTTTTCAGCTTTTCCTTTCTCTTCGCTAGGGATATTCTTGTCTGTCCGCCGCATCTTAGGCAGGTGATCACTACGTGGGGTTCTCGTCTCTGTTTCAGTCGCACACGACAGCTTACACCCGGCAGCATAAAGCCTTTGCAACGCTTGCAGACTTGGCGTCTGTACGCGTTCGGTAGGCGAATCTTGGCCGCCATGGCTATCTTTCTGGCCGTGTCCACGTAATGTTGGGCTAGGGCAGGGTCATCGTGAACGATTTTTCTTGCTAGGTTGAAGAGTGTCTGAATCCGCTGTCTTGCTATTTGCCTTGTTTCTGTGTTCAATCTGCCCTCTATCCCATAAGCCTGCGGTTGTCCGCTTGTGGAATTGGTTTTTACTAACGTAAAGCTTCTGCTCTTGACTAGTCGCGATTCTCCTTTTACCGGTGGTGGCAGCTGTTGCATTCAAGTTTAATGCACACTAATTTTAACTGTGCCTTGAAGCGCGCGCGGCAAGATCTAGCCGGAATCTGTTTGACAAGTTGGTCAGATCGTGAAGCACATAGGTGAAAACGTAGCCTCTCCATTGTCCCCACCTGTCTTTAGCCATCGTCTTGAGTTTCGGAATAACGTTGCGTGGCGATTCCGCTTGTTCGCCGAGGATGAGCAAGCTGAATATTCTTGCGCTCCAAACGTCTAGCGGGAATCCAGGGTGGGGAGAGACGATGTCGGCGGAGTATTCGCCTATCCCCTTGAGTTCCATGAGCTTGGCTTTTGCCTCTTGGTCCGTCATCTCTTCAAGTTCTCGAGACGATGGGAAACCCTCTCTTATGGCTTCTGCTATGCCCCTGAGAAATTTCGCCCTGTAGCCGAGTTTGCACTTTTTCTCAAGCTCTCTGACTTCGGTGTTGGCTATCTTCTCTGGAGAGGGCCAGTAAAGGACATCTTGTCCATCGAACCTTACTCTTTCGCCGTATTCCCTGATCAACAAGTCCATCATCTGGTTGCTCCTCAATATTGGCGCCATCTGCAGAGTCAAGGCTAGGATAAGTCGCGGGAAGATGTCAGGCTGTCTCGTGTTCCTCATTCCGTACAGGTCTTTCATCAACACTCTGACCAGCGGGTCATGCTTAGCAAGCGCGTAAAACTGGCTGATGTCTTCGCGGAGGTTCAGCGTCCACACCACGGTTTCCAACAGCTCTCTTCTTTCGATCGATCCAAGCTTTCTGCGAGAGTAGGTCTCGCAGGATATCTGTGGCCTCTCAACGGTGCCGAGGGACCTTAGTTTCAGTCCTAACACTTTTCCAGAATGCATTCTCACAGCGGTACGCAGCACGCCTTTTTCGAAGATTTCAAACGGCGTTAGCAACGACCATCCAGCCGGCTTGTGGACCGTGAGGGCAAAGTCGTACGGGGGAACCGGTTTGAACCTTAGAATCGTTGAAGAGGTCAGATCTTCCATTGACATCGTATTCCAATTATTCCTGCTGCTTTTCTTAATTATCGCGATGGGTATTGTTAAGTCTGTTGTGGTGGTAATACTCTACTAACGCGTCCGAGTATGTCTATGGCTACGAAGGACCACAGAATCTTCAAAGCAAAAGTACAAGGACGACCTTCTGGGCAGACTCCCCGCTATTTTCTCCATAGATGGTGCGGGGGGTGGGATTCGAACCCACGGAGGCCTTCGCCAGAGGATCTTAAGTCCTCCCCCTTGTCTTAGGCTTCTGGCCCGCCTACTTAGACCTGGCTCGGGTACCCCCGCAGCAGCGATAAAGGTTGATGTTTGTGTGCAGTTAAACTTTTTTGCAGAGGCTTGCACTAGGTTAAAATCTACACTGCGTAAGATTACTCTTAGCTTATGAAGTGTTGGGCGGGTAGCTCAGTACGGATAGCATGAGGGGCGGTGCCGTGTGCTAAACCTCTTTGCGCGGATAGAGCACCAGCCTCCTAAGTTGGTGGTCGTGGGTTCAAATCCCACCCCGCCCGCTACAAGTGAACTTCTCAGTCCTATGATATTTCTTTCAAGGGTGGCTTGGATAGCCCAGCACTGCAAACTCCATGTTGATGAAGATCACAAACGTGCTTGCTTCCAGATCGCACAGAATTTCAATCATTATTTGTGCTTCACAAGACGTATAGCGGTTTCATCTGTATATCATCCGTCCGATGTCGGACTGACCAGCATGATCAAGCA
>DASPPK010000060.1:0-2510 GCA_035625495.1 Candidatus Acidiferrales bacterium
GGCGGCAAGCCGATAATGTTCTTCAGCATCCTGGCGCTGGTAAACCCCGGCGACGAGGTACTGTATCCGAATCCGGGGTTCCCAATCTACGAGTCTATGATAAACTTTGTCGGCGCAAAAGCCGTGCCCATACCGCTAAAAGAGGAAAACGAGTTCGGCCTTGACCCGGAGTATGTAAAGAAACACGTGACGAAGAAGACGAAAATGATAATTCTCAACTCTCCAGAAAACCCAACCGGCGGAGTCGTCACGAAGGAGCAGTTGAAGGTCATTGCTGACTGCTTAAAAGACAGAGACGATGTTTTTGTGCTCTCAGACGAGATCTACAGCAGGATAATCTACGAGGGCAAACATGAAAGCATAACCCAGTTCTCAGGGATGAAGGACAAGACGATCCTGCTGGACGGTTTCTCAAAAACTTATGCCATGACAGGATGGAGGCTCGGCTACGGCGTCATGAGAAAAGACCTGGCCGAAAAAGTCGCGCAGCTCATGACTAACTCAAACTCGTGCACTGCCACGTTTACTCAGCTTGCGGGCGTTGAAGCCTTAACTGGACCTCAGAAAGAGCCGGAAAGAATGGTCGAGGAGTTCAAGAAGAGGAGAGAAGTCATTGTCAAGGGTCTGAACGACATAAAAGGAATAACTTGCAAGAAGCCTCACGGGGCTTTCTACGTGTTTCCGAACATAACGGGAACAGGTATGGACAGTCGCAAGCTTGGGGATCACCTTCTGTACAACGCTGGAGTTGCAGTGTTGCCCGGAACGTCTTTCGGCAAGTTCGGCGAGGGCTACCTGCGCATATCCTTTGCAAACTCGATTGAAAACATCAAGAAAGCCCTAGACCGCATAGAGAAGTCTCTGAAGAAGCAATAGGCTTCTTCAATCCTCTATTTTTTCTTCTGTTAGAGTCTCAACGATGTCTGAGGCTAACTGTATCAGAGAATCTGCCTGCTTCATCGCTCTCTCCCCGTCCACTTCCTCAAGCTGTGACAGCTGATGCACGATTCCTTCGATTTCAACCAGACACTTCAAGACTGGATCGCTAATCATCTGAGGCTGCACGTTTTCTGCAGTTTCTCGCACAACGATTTCGACGAAGGCAGGTTCCCCCAGACTGTAGTAAACGGCGTTTCGAGCTTTTCTAACAGCCTCCAAAACTAGGCTCGGAGCCATATAGGGCATTTTTCTTGCAGCTTCAAGCTCTGCTTTTGCTTCGCGGAGGTATCGAAGCGCCCAACCTTTTCTGTACTGATCCATCAAATTCTTTCGTCTCCGCATGAATTTTGAGCTTAACTCGACCCTGACAGAGCTATTCAGCTTCTTCTTCAACTTCGCTTGGCGGCTCAGTTTCTTCAGATGCAAGGAAGCGTGTTATGTACCCGGCAATCTGATTTCTCACTTTCGGCGTCCCTCCCTGCACCAGAGTCGCAACCATGTGCTTGTTGTTTTCAAAATCAATGGAAAACTTGCTAGGAAAACGCCTGATCAGTTCTTTAGCCATGCGTTTGATCTGTTCGGTTCGAACACTTCCCACGCATCTTTTCCTCCAAGCATCGGTTTGTTGTTCTGTGCTCCATGATTACGGATTTGCTGAAGCAAACTCTCATAAACATAACAAGGCTGATTTAACTTTACCTATTCCAACTGTCGAATAAACCGGAACAACCTGCATGTTTAGTGCTGAATGCGTTGTTTAAGTGCAATAAGCCTGAACATCGGTCTTGTACCGCGGAGTCTTGAATCTTGCAACAGGTATGTCTCCCGCGCGCGTTGTGCTGAGAGTATCTTCATCGCAGCGCAGCCTTGTGTACAGCACAGAATTCATAATCTGTCGCTTTTCATAGCACTTCAAGAGACAATATCAGGCTTTTATGTTAAGAGGAAAATATTGATGAGGCATGGACAAAGGACGCTGCAATCTGGTAGACACGTTCCCGGATTTCTTGGCTTACTGGGCAGATTCAAGTTCCAAAAGAGTCGATGAACAGGTGACTCTGTGGCAGACCTCTTACTTGAGAAAGTATCCTGAACTGCTGAGAAAACAGGTTGAAAACTACGAGGACGCAAAAGCCAACTGGCGAGAGATCGCTAAAAAAACCTTGAAACTGGTACCACAGCATCTCCAGTTGATGCAGGAAGCAAGAGACAACATTCTCCAAATCTGTGAGCCTACATACTTGAAGGCCAAAGAGAGACTGGGAATAGACTTCAACGTAACCTTCGTTGTCTACGTCGGCATCGGATGCGGTGCAGGATGGGCAACCACGTATAACAAACAGCCTTCTGTCCTCTTAGGATTAGAAAACATTGCAGAAGAAAAATGGCACACAAAGAATAAGCTTCAAGGACTGATGTGCCATGAAATGGGGCATCTCGCCCACATGAAGTGGCGCGAAGAATGGAAAACCTTTGAAAAAGCGGAGAAGAACCCTTTGTTCCTACTGTACAGTGAAGGATTCGCTCAAAGATGCGAGCACGTGATTCTGGGAAAAGAAACATGGCACATG
>DASPPK010000061.1:0-10698 GCA_035625495.1 Candidatus Acidiferrales bacterium
TTTGCCCGAAAACCGCTCCGATAACATCCGGCTTTTCAACTACGCCTTCTATTTCAAACTTAGCGTTTATAACGTACTTTATAGTAAACGTCTGTGACGAACCCGTAATCGTGCACCTCCTAGTGATGAGTTAATGGTTATGGTTAATCGCGTGGGTTGAGGATTTTTCTTCTCAACCACGAGATCTTGTCTTAACATCCACTATATATTACGCTTATGAATTACGAATCACACTCTTTAAGCTTTTCTCATTCTTAAGGTATTTCGCCAGCTTTCTTCTTCAACGTTTGAATGTAGGAGGCCAAGCCTTCAACGTCCTTGACCTCTCGTCCCGCGAACCGCATCAGATCATTCCAAAATGTGAGGTTGGGCTTTATCCTCGTCTTTTCCAAGCGTTGCTTGAGCACTCTTGTCCATTCTCTGCCGGGCCTATCAAAGTCTAGGAGCATAATCACTTCCTTAGCCCCGCTTTCCTCCAATTCACAGATAACATCCTGCGTTGTCCTGCCGCCTGTTTTTGCGGATATTATCTCTCCTTCCACGCCCAGTTCTCTCAGAGTCTCAACGTCATTCCTGCCTTCTACGATTATGAGAATTCCTCTCGACGATTCTTCTACCAGACAAGCTAGTACTTGCTGAATTTTCTCTTCTCTCTCTTTCAGGCGCTTGGACAAGGCTCCTACCTTGTAACGTCAGCTTTCCTCACGAGGTTCAAGCATTCAGCTGCCTCTCTATTGCAGTCGAAGTACCTTCTTACCGGTGCAAGGATTTCTGCCAGGTCTTCAGCCACCGAGTTTTTGAGGTCCTGTGGGTGTAGGCTTCCGCTTGCGTATAAATGTGCAAGCTCTCGGAAACTGTTGAACTTTACTCTTCCCCCGTACTTGGCAGGCCTTTCTATCGTGAATATCTTCTTTTCTCTGAAGATTATATACTTGCAGATTTCCATTATCGGGTTATACTCGATGGCTTTTTCCGGGCAGAAGGCCATTGAAATCTTTTTCTTTATCTCTTCAGGCGAGTCGTATATGAAAATGCAAGTTTCGGGCCTGCTTTTTGACATTTTTATCGATGACAAGATCTCTCTCTCCTTTTCCTTCGGGATTGGCCAGACAGGAGGTTTCACAAGTCCTTGAAGGTAGCTGTGGTGCACGCACACTGGTTTCCAGTATCCGAGGCGTTCGCCCAGTTCTCTGGCGACCACGTTTGCTTTTCGCTGGTCCATGCCTAACTGACATATTTTCACTTCCATATGGAATATGTCTGCAACCTGCATCGGTGTGTACATGTAGTCTGAGACGCGTCTTGCTTCTGATTCTTTTCTTCCAGCAACCTCCAGTGTCCTAGTCACCCTGGCTATGGACAAGTTCTTTGCAATCATGACTACTTTAGCCCAATAGTCTAGATCGTCGTACAGCTCGTCTGAGTAGACAAACTCAACCTTTTCTGGCGGCACGCCTAGGGCTATCCACGAGTGCTTGAAGAGTTCTGCTGCTTTTCTGATGAGTTTGAGGTCTCCGCCCATCTTGTTGTTCAACCAGGCGTGCCACGTTGAAAGGTACGCCTTGTAACGTATTCCAGCCTCTATGAAGTCCTTGATCATGTAAGCGCAGATCAAGCCTGTTCCGAGGTGAACCAGACCGGATGGTTCCCATCCATTGTAAGCTATCGGATGCTCCTCTACTTCTAGGAGGTGCCTCAAGTCTTCTGGTGTTATGACCTCTTCAGTCGGCGGTCTGCAGACAAGTTCTATCTTTGTTTCGATGTCCAAGTTCAACCTCACCCATGCGGTTTTCTTCCTAGCTTCTATGTATGAGTAAAACTTAAGAGTTGCTTCCGAGGTAATGCGACGGTCTTTTCCCATTTCATCTTCAATGAGGCTTTCAAGACTTGTGAACTTTTCTTATGTCGCTCAGATACATCCTACTCACGGTCAACGATATCGATCCAAACATGAGCCAAGAGCTCGACAGCTATTGTTTCTTGCTGCCTATGAATTGGAACCATGGTACGCGCTTATATTCATCATCGAATTCTGTCTTGCTTTTCAAATGCTTCTTTGATGGCGTCGGTTCCTCAAAATCGGAATCATGAACTCATGTTTGAGCGGTGTCTCTATGTGATTTGAATGTGGCGCGCGCGAACCTGCTCCATGCGCTCGTTAGAGTTCGTTATGAATATTGTTTTATCGCGGGCAAGTGTCTCCCACGTAACCTAACACTTAACTTCATTGTGGGGCGATGCGCTCCTCTAAGCTAAGCTCTCTCCGTCGAGGGAATTTTGCCCGCGCCCGTCGTGTCCCACGTTTGGGTAAACCCGTCGTCATAAGAATAGGCAAGCACATAACTTGCTCTCTTCTGTTGGGTCCGTCTGCGTGGATGTGTCGACGGGATTAGGAATGGCTCAACTGTGTCATCGCCGACCAGAAATAAGGGTGTTAAGAAAGTTAAAGGTTATTGTGCTTGTCTCGGTATTGATGCTTGATTCTGCTTATCCTATCCATGTTTATCTCGAAGGCGGCCACGGGGTTCTCAAGTGTCCACGTTTCTAGAACTTTTGGATGGATTTCGCCCAGCAATCCGACTTCTATTTTGTTGACGATGACTGTTCCCACTCTTCCTTCTATGAAGCTTGGATGCTCTGTCTCGCTTATCTGCCATTGGAGACCAAGGTTCATGACAAGCGCTTCTAGAGCCGACTTTGTTTCCGTGAAGCTTGCGTTTGCGTGAGAAATGACTGCTCCGAGAGTATGTACGTCTCTCGTTCTTGTCTCTGCCTTCTCATCTAAAACCGTGACTGTGCCGAGTTCAAACACTTTCTGGGGATATTCAATGTGAAGATTGTGGCTCAAGAACTCCAGTAGGCTCGGCAGCATCCAGTTTCTCAGGCACGTCAACGTTTGAACCTTCGGGTTCGCCAACTCCACTATTCTCTGTTTCTTCAGGTTCATTTTAGTGAACAAGTCTTCTGGGTTTGTCATGTTGAGCGTGAGAACTTCTTGGAAGCCCAGACCCACCATTAACTCCCTTGCAACGTCAAAAAAGGCTTGCCATGGCTTGGCGCCACCCTTCGTTGACAGCTTGCGCCAGAAAGGTCTGATATTATCGTATCCATAGGCTATGGCAACATCTTCAATCAGGTCTATCGGGTGCATTATGTCGATTCGATAACAAGGGATCTCCACGGTTATTTTGTCCCGTTCGAGTCTTGCAACACCGAAGCCAGCTTTTTCAAGCAGTTCAACGATCCCTCTGACTTTCAGCTCAAGGCCTAGTACCTGGTTGGCGTATCCAACGTCTAATTCCATCTTACCCGTTTCAAAACTCGGCGTCACAACCGTCAAGCTGTCATCTGGATAATGAACCAGAGTAGAGTAAGCTTTTCCTCCCCTGTCAATCAGAGACAAAGTTACTATCTTAAGCGTGTTAAGCACAGTTTCATGAACCGTGCCCGTGACTTCGACAAGAACGTTCTTAGTATCCTCCGTCACTCTTCCAAGGTCGTTTGAGTTTATTATCGGCGGAAATGACAGTACCCTCTTCTCACTGTCAAGAAGTATCGGGTAGACGTTGTTTCCGCTTACGATCGAACCGTACTCTAACCCTTTGGGATGATGCTTCAGAATCTCCTTCAGATTCATCTCTTTCTCAAAGCCAAGTGGCACAAAACTGACTTCTGTTGGCTTGGCAACGGTATAGCTGAACGGAGGTGTCATGAGGTCAAAGTTGTACAGGCCGATGGACGTTCGACGCCTGTTTCTTCCATAGGTGTGATCCAGCTTGTCCTGAAGCTGCATCACTGCTCGAATCATCGGGTCCGTCAATTTGAGGTTCTTGATTACGGAACACCCTATGTACGGTCTTATATTGGCCAATCTCTTGTCAACGTACACGTCTGCTATTCCCTTGACTGTCTTGTACCGTTTCAAGCCTCTGTCCAGTCCTAGGAGCAAGCGCAGAGTCCTGATTAATCCTTCAATGTTCCACAGGTCTGCTCGGTTTGTGTCCTTAACCTCAATGGTCATTGCGCCTGTGTTTTCGTCTAAAAATTTCATTTCGCACTTGGCTAAGGCTAAGACTCCATCGATTTTTTCAGGGTCTCTGTGTAGCCCTGCCCCTAGCAGTTTCTCGAATTCCGCGTAGTCAACGTCTATGGTTGGCATGCTATGCGACCTCCTTGGTCCTCAACCACTGCAGATCGTTAGAAAAGATGCTGCGTATGTCGTCTATTCCTGCCTTCATCATGAACAAACGGTCTATACCCAGACCCCACGCGATAACAGGAACTTTGATGCCGAGGGGCAGCGTGACTTCGGGCCTGAAGATGCCTGAGCCTCCGAACTCGATCCATCCGTATCCTTTCTTATACGCGCTGAGTTCCACGCTGGGCTCGGTGAATGGGTAGTAATCGGGCTTCAGCCTCACTTTGCTAGCTTCTGCTATTTCAGTGGCGAAGGTCAGCAGAATTCCCAAAAGGTCCCGAAGGTTAAGGTTTTCGTCGACCACGATGCCTTCAACTTGGTTGAACTCGGTGAGATGAGTCTGGTCGAGCACGTCTGGTCTGTAGCACCGGGCAATCGAGAAATACCTGCCCGGAATGTGCAAATCTTTACTCAGAAGGGTTCTGGCGCTGAGGCAGGTTCCATGACCCCGCAGGATCAGACGTTTTGCGTCTTTGATGGAATATCTGTAACGCCATCCGGTTGAACCTGTTTTCCAGCCGTTCTCATGGGTCTGCTTTACGTTTTGCAGGACATGCTTCGAGGCGCCTATACTGCCGTACTGTGGAGACTTAACCAAGTATATGTCCATGATCTCGCGGGCCGGATGGTCCTGAGGCATGTAAAGAGCATCGAAGTTGAAGAAGGACGTTTCGACGTTCGTGCCAGTCATCTCTTCAAATCCTAGGTTAATGAGTTTTTCCTTCACTCTGTCGATGAACTGGAGATAGGGATGCTTTTTGCCGGGCCATGTCTTTGCAACTGGGGCTCGTATGTCGTACTTTTGAAGGCTCACCTTCCGCCAGTTACCAGTAATGATGAGTTGAGGGGTGAGCTGCGTTACTTCCGCTGCAGCTTTCATACCCTTACTGACTATGGCATTACCCGCTTCTGTCAATTCGATTATTCTCTTCGTCTTCTCTTCGACATCAAGAAGTTTTCTTCTCTTCAAAAGTCGAAAAGCTTCTTGAAAGTCAGGATTCAGATCTTCAACCCTGACTTCTTTCCGTTCGGCCAAAAGCTCCACGAGTTTCTCATCGTTTCCCTCTTCTTGTTCTCCCTGCAACTGCAGAGTGTCTGCCGCTGAGTCCAAAATGGCCCATTTCTTTCTTTGAATCCAACCTAACGCGATAGGAATAAGCTCCTTCCCAAGCTCTGCTTTTTGAAAGATTTCTCCAAGAGGTGCTTTGCCGCCTAATATGCCTAAAGCGCGTATAATTTGCCTCTCTGGCAGTCCATTTGCTGCGTACGTTTTTCCTTCCGCGTTAAGTCTCGCGATTGTCTCTTCCTCTTCATTGATCAGTACGAGTTTCCTGTCCTGCAGCGTCAAAGCGGCGCGCATCACTGCAGCATCGGAAAGTCCACTTTGACTTATCAACTGTTCAGCTGATGCTTTTCCGCCTAGCTTGGCCAAGGTTGAGAGAGTTTTTTGTTCATGTTCTCTGAGGTCAACCATAGTTTTTCACTTCACACATGGCGTCAACAGGAGCCGCTAATGTAGTTGTTCTATTTTTAATAAAAGTATGTATGTCGTCCGATGGTTTTTGTCTAAAAGAGATGTGTCCTATTACGGAAATTGGCAGGGCATCACTGACCCTCTGCAACAGGAGAATCAAGAATCGTATTTATGTCTTATTCTGCAGGCATCGAGTACGCGTGGGCTTTCACGGTTCACACAAGATTTAATACTTTTTCTATGAATTGTATAGAGAGCTAAGGTGATCTGGCGGCTTCACGCTTGACAGATGAGGAAAAAAACGAAATGGTCGTTACTCCTTGGGAAGTAAAGGGCAAGGTCGACTATCAACGTTTAATCCGAGAGTTTGGGACCGAGCCCTTAACCGAAAGCCTTCGGCGAAGACTTGCAAAGTATACAGGCAGCGTTCATCTTCAGCTGCGCAGGGAACTGTTCTTTTCTCACAGAGACCTGGACGTTGTTCTTGACTTGTACGACAAAGGGGTCAAATTCGTGCTGTACACGGGCCGAGGCCCTTCAGGCCCCGTTCACATTGGACATCTCGTCCCCTGGATTTTCACGAAGCACTTGCAAGACGCGTTCAACACGAGGCTTTACTTCCAGATGACCGACGATGAGAAGTTCGTGATAGATGACGACCGCATCCTGTCTGAAACCACAAGGTTAGGTTATGAGAACGCTTTGGACCTCGTTGCGCTTGGCTTTAAACCGAAGAACACTTACATCATCTACGATGTTGATGACATCGATCTGCTGTACGGCATCGCTTTGGAAGTTGCCAAGCGCATAACGTATTCCACGGCAAGAGCGACTTTTGGTTTTCAGGACAGTACAAACCTCGGCTGGGTGTTCTGGCCAGCTGTCCAAGCTGTGCCCTGTTTCATTCACAAGAAATTAACCGGTGAAAACGTTCCTGCTCTTATACCCGCAGCGATAGACCAAGACCCTTACTGGAGAATAACGCGGGACATCGCCCAGAAGCTTGGGTACTACAAGCCAGCCCAGATCCACAATCGCTTCTTGCCAGGGTTAGGCGTTGGTGGGAAGATGAACGCTTCAGAGCCTGAGACAGCCATATTCACTACAGACCCGCCTGAACTGGTTGAGCAGAAGATCTGGAAGGCATTTACGGGTGGAAAAGGAACTGTCGCTGAACAAAGAAAAGAGGGCGCCGACCCTGATGTCTGCACAGTCTTTCAATATTTCCTCTACCTATTCGAGGAGGACGACAAGAAACTTGCAGAAAGGAAGAGACGCTGCAAGGCTGGCGAAGTTTTGTGCGGCGAGTGCAAGAAAGAACTCGCTGAAAGAGTCAACAAGTTTCTCGCTGAACATCAAAAGAAGCGTGAAAAAGCAAGAGACATAATAGGAAAATTTCACATAAAAAGGTAAAATGCAAAAAACAAGTCTGAAAAAGGTGACTTTAATGAGCGAATCTGACAAGGAAGCTCTTGAAAAGCTTCGCCTCTCAGGGAAGATTCTGCGCGAGACGCGAGAAGAAATGAAAAATTATGTACGCGAGGGCATGTCAATCATTGAAATTTGCGAGAAAGCGGAGGGCCTGATACGGCAGAAGGGAGCAAAACCAGCATTTCCATGTAATGTTTCCGTGAATGAGATTGCTGCTCATTACACGTCTGCACCGAATGACAAAAGAAGAATCCCCGAGAAATCCGTGGTCAAAGTGGACATCGGCGCCCACATCGACGGCTACGTGACTGACACCGCAGTTACGGTTTGTTTTGACCCAGAATACGAAAGCTTGGTGGAAACTGCAGAACGTGCTTTGGGGGCTGCCGTCGAAAACATTCAACCTGGAACATCTACGTCAAAGCTTGGGACAATAATAGAACGTGTTATCAAATCTCGCGGTTTTAAACCCATTTCTAACTTGACGGGTCATCAGGTCGGTCGGTACGTCGTGCACACTGGCACGTCATTGCCAAACGTCTCACAGCTTTTTTCAACAAAAATCAAGTTAGGCGGCGTTTATGCTATCGAGCCTTTCGTAACTGTTCCGAACGCTGCGGGCAGAGTTGAAAACGGTGAGGAAGCCACGATTTTCCGTTTTCTCAGGTCGAGGTCTACGAAAAACCCGCATGCGAGAGAACTTCAAAAGTACATTGAGGACAACTTCAGAACTTTGCCCTTCACGGAACGCTGGCTGCAGGACGTCGTGCCTCAACAACATTACAAAGAAGCCTTCGATGAACTGTTGGCATCGAAGACTTTGATGAAGTACCCGATTTTCGTCGAAGCAAGTGGAAAAACAGTTGCCCAAGCAGAACACACCGTTTTGATCGTTGCGGACGGCCGTTCCGTGTTAACTTAGAAAGACATTTTTTCTTTTTCTTTCTCTTTGACTTCCCTGTAAATCGCTGTTATGAGCATTTTTTCATTGCATTTTTGGCATGCTTCGCCTTCTTTGAAAATGTAGTCTCCTCGCTTGAAGTCTCTGATGTTCTTGAAGCCGCATTTCTTGCATTCTATAGTGGTCGTCACGGGGGGAATCACGATCTTTAGCTTTGAAAGTCGTCTCCGCGTCAGGAACAAAACATATGTGGACAACGCTACTCCCAAGAATCCCATTATCAGGAAGACTGATGCAGTTTCAATGTCTTGATAAAAAATGCTGAGCCCATATATGAGGGCTACGAACGAGAGTGCAAGTGCTAAGAAAACGGCTATTATAACGGAGGACGCTATTCGAGGTGTTGGGCCTGATGCTTGGGTTTCAGTCATTTCATTTGTCTCCTACTGTCCGATCCCGATGGAGTTACCCACGCCGCAGATTACTATTTTGTCTCCTTCCTTCGTCCTCTCTAGTACGACCGTTTTTATTCTTTCTATGACGCCGTTGATCGAGTCGAAAACTTCTTTGCGCATGGGTGCAACAGCGTCTCCTATGTCTTCCTTTATGACGACCGCGTCTACGGGAATGTGATATTTCAGGATCGAATCTTCGATCTTGTACTGGTCAACTCCTGGGCCTCCGATAGCTGCACCGACACCTTCAGCCAACTCGCCCAATTCCTCTCCTTCAAGCTTCAGAGCGGCATCGATCATGACGACCAGGGCGATCTTTCCGTCGTTTTCGTCGATGACTGCTTTCACTGCGTCTCCTGGTTTGCCCACGTTTCCTCCGGGTCCTTCAGCCTTTATGACAAAGGCGGTTCGTCCTTCAAAGGGAACGGATGCGACGACGCAATCCTTGGCTATTTTCCTCGTCTCTTGCCCATGCATGAGCTTTGCCGCGACGAGTGCGCCTGCCCCATCACCTATTGGCTGGCCGTCGGCGAAGGCTTTTAACGCGCTTGCGTAGGCTTCTGCCTCTTTCATAATCATCGGCAAGATCATCTGTATCTGCATTATCACGTACAGGCTGAGTGTTTTTTTGCCCAGCAGATAGTAGTGTCTTATCACTTTGTAAATGAAATTGAGGGCCATCGCTGCCTCTAGCGTGTTCTCCAAGTTGTTTGCTTGGGTTTCATCTGCTGAGGGGGCCATGAGCTTGACCTCATCCTTGAAGCGGGTGTCCCTTACGTCCAGTATGTGTTCAAGCTTCCAAACCACGCCCGCCGGGTCAAGAGACTGAGGAGATATCGTGAAATATTCTAGGAACCTGTCAACTCTCCCAGTTGGGTCTGTCTGCGGCTTTCCTATCTCCTTTATCGTTTCTATCGTTATCTTGCGTCCCTCTTCCTTTATGTACTTTAGTTTGTAGAGTGACCCCTCTACTTCTCTGATCATCACGTAAGTCTGAAGTCTCTGGCCATAGAAAATGAAGACGATGAAAACGGCGTAGAAAAGCAGGTTCAGAAGCAAGGTTAGATTTGTGGTGCCAAACTGGGCTTGCATGATCCGACTATATAAGCCTAGCATTGCCGCCGTTATGCTCACGAACTCACCTTCCGAACAAACTATGGATGCTCAGTTATAAGTTTTGGGTAATTTTTCTCCGAATTCACCTGTTATTTTGAAGTGGGGTTACCAGCTTTTCCGGGTTCACATGGCCGAAGACCATATTACAGCCAGAAACGGAGCGCGGTTTAACTTCTGAGTTCGGTATGGGATCAGGTGGAACCCGCGCCCTATGACCGGCAAACCCCAAACTAGACGACAACCCTGTACTCATAAGCTTATCGCTCTAGGCTAACCTGTCTTCTCGAATCTTAGGCATGTGCACGGACTCTGTTTCTGACGCAATAATGAATATATTTAAAATCTGGCAAGTCCTTCTCAGTGTAGCCGTGGGGTCGTAGTCTAGGCAGACGGTCGATCTTACGATCGATCGGATCAAGTATGACGACGGGCTCCAGAAATACCGAATGCGTAAGCAAAGGGAGCCGCAAGGCAATGACAGGATTCTGGAGCTGTCATACGGAGAAACCCGTAGGTCGTCGGTTCAAATCCGGCCGGCCCCACCAAATGGCTTCTTTAACGAAATGAAGCTAATAGGATTGAGTATTTTGGCGGATAACCTCAAAAAGGCTGTGTTCTTGTTTTTTTCTAACACTCACACCCTGAAACATTTGACAGACTTTTATATGAAAATCCTTTTCAAGTGCCGAAAGATAATAGCATAATGGTCATCTGGTTATGTCAGACGCTTCAAGCCTCGAAGAAATTCTGCATCAAGCTGAACAGTTAGAGAATGAATACGAATGGCTCAAAGCTGCCGAGTCGTATGAGAAAGCGCTGAAGTTGCTGTCTGAAGAAGATTTTTCTAAGAAAGGTGAGACTTATGAGCGGTTGGGTTATGCTTTTTACCGTGCAGCGTTTCAAGCGGAAAGCAACGACGAGTTCAAACAGAGATTACGTCAGGCTATTGCAGACTATGAGAAGAACAAGGAACTTTGTCAAAAGCTGAATGAGCCAAAGAAGACAGGGATGGTGCTTCGCTGCGATGCCATGGACGCGTACATGGGTTATTGGCTTGCTTCCGATGTACCTGAGAAGAGGAGGCTGCTCAATGAATGTTGGAGTCTGGCTAAGGAGTCTCTGA
>DASPPK010000062.1:0-5783 GCA_035625495.1 Candidatus Acidiferrales bacterium
AACTATCGACCTAACCAAATCTTTGGCTTTTTGAGTTGCCTTCTCAGGCTCGTGCATGTGTACCCAACTGCACTGGTCCCGAATGTTGGTCATCTCGAACAAGTATGGGTTCAGTCCGGCCTCTTGGACTGTTTCTTTGAAGAGGGGTTCGTGCGTGCGTGGAGTACACGATGCGACGACAACGCGGTTTAGCTTATGCTCCTGAATTTTTTCCCTCATCAATTTCTGCGTATCCTGGGAACACGTGTAGACGTTTGCTTCTGCATAGACGACGTTGGGCAAGGTCTTGGCATAGTCCACAACTCTGGGGACGTTCACCACGCCGCCGATGTTTATGCCGCAGTGGCAAATGAAAACTCCTATTCGCGGTTGTTCTTTGCTTACGTCTCTTTCCGGCGGGTATTCTTTTGCAGTTATCAACTTTCCTCTTTCGCTTGCGATTATGCCCATTGCCTTTGATGCTGCACCGCTTGATTGGGCAACGCTTTCAGGGATGTCCTTTGGTGCTGAAAAGGCTCCGCAGACAAACACGCCTGACCTCGACGTTTCCATAGGCTCGAAGGTCTTTGTCTCGCAGAAGCCGTACTTGTTAAGCTTTATCCCCAGGATTTCAGCGAGTTTTTGAGCATTCTTAGGAGGCCGCATTCCAACTGAAAGGACAACCATGTCAAACTCTTCTTCTTTGGGGTCCTCATTCTCAACGTAGTGCAGAACCAAGTTTCCAGTTAAAGGGTCCTCTGAGATGCTCGCCACCCTTGACCTGACAAAATTTATGCCCCATTCACCTTGGGCTCGGTTATAGTAAGCGTCAAACTCTTTTCCGTAGCAACGCATGTCCATGTAGAAGATTGTACAATCAAGCGGGAAGGCGCTGTGCTCCTTAGCGATGACGGCTTCTTTGATGCCGTACATGCAGCATGCTGCAGAACAGTAGTTGTTTCCAAGCTGAGCGTCACGAGAGCCTACACATTGCACAAAAGCAATCTTTCGGGGTATCATGCCGTCGAGTGGGCGCACGATTTTTCCGCCGAACGGGCCGGAAGCGCTCAGAATGCGCTCGAATTCTATGCTCGAAACAACGTTCAAGAAACGGCCGTAACCATACTCTTTTTTCAGCCGGGGGTCGAATTCTTCAAACCCAGGCGCCAGTATTATGGATCCAACGTTGATTTTGAGGGTTTCAGGCTTCTGGTCAAAGTCCACGGCTTTGGCGGGACATACTCTTTCGCAGAGACGACATTTGATGCAGTGATCTTGGTCGATGCAGTATTTCAGCGGCACTGCTTGGGGAAACGGAACGTAGATGGCTTTTCTTATGCCCATGTCAACGTCAAACTCGTTCGGCACCTCAGTTGGGCAGTTCTGTGCACAAACGCCGCAGCCCGTGCACTTTTCAACGTTCACAAATTGCGGATGCCTCAGTATTGTGACTTCGAAATTCCCAGCTTCACCCTTAACCTTTTGTAATTCAGAATAAGTCAAGAGTTGAATGTTCGGATGTCTGCCTGCAGTAACGAGTTTCGGCGCCAGAATGCACATGGAACAATCGTTGGTTGGGAATGTTTTGTCGAGCTGCGCCATTGTTCCGCCGATGCTCGTTGATTCGTCAAGAAGGTAGACCTTAAAACCAGAATCCGCCAGATCCAAGGATGCTTGAATACCGGCGACTCCACCGCCGACGACTAGAACGGCGCCGACTTTTCCGTTCATAATTTTTCATCCTTGAATGGATTCAAAAGCTTTCCATATGTAAACCCCCTTATTAATTTGATGTCATTTCCCACGTGAAATCTACATTGTTCTAATAGCTTCAGTCAACATCAAAAACATGAGTGAAACATCTCTTTTCTTGATCCATATGGACGTTAAAGTCCAAAGCTATACTCTTATTAGCATGAGGTCCAAACTAGAACGTAATGGTGATTTCATTGAGTCACTTGGACTCCAACTTCATGCATGAAGTTGCTAACACGCCCAGGGGACGAGGGGTCTTTGCGTGTATACAGTGCGGAAGATGTACAAGCAGTTGTCCCGTTTCCAAAGTTGTACAAGAACATAATCCGCGAAAGGTTATGGAAATGATCATACTGGGCCTGCGTTCCGACGTGCTTGACGGACAGTTACCTTGGTACTGTCTATCATGTTTCACCTGCCTTGACAGGTGTCCACAAGGAGGAGACGTGGGAGAGGTCATGTTTGCAATAAGGAACTTGACGGCAAGGCAAGGAAACATTCCTGAGGGAATACTTGTCCAAGCTCAAAGTCTGTACGACAACGGGCGAGTGGTGACTGCAGGCAGGATGGCCGTAATCCAGAGGGAGAAGTACGGTCTGTGCAAAGAACCGGCGGTTGACGTTAAAGCCGTACAGAAGATTCTCAAAAAGACGCGTTTTGACAAGTTGCTGAAAAAGGGTTCGTGATATCCTGTGAAATATGCTTTCTTCTTGGGCTGTCTGATACCTGCTAGGCAACCGCAATACGAGAACTCGGTGCGAAAGATTCTTCCTCAACTCGGCGTGGAGCTTGTCGACATGGATGGCGCAAACTGCTGTGCTCCGTTCAGCATTCAATCTTTGGACTACACTAGTTGGCTTGCATTGGCCGCCAGAAACCTCTGCATAGCTGAGCAGATGGGACTTAACATCATGGCACTGTGCAACGACTGCTACGAATCTCTTCTAGCAGTTAACACGCTTTTGAAAGAGAACGAGGACTTGCGCGACAGTGTGAACAAGATCCTCTCTGATGTGGGCATGGAGTTCAAAGGAAAGACAGACGTCAAAATCTTCAGCGACGTTTTGTACGAGGATGTGGGCTTAGAAAAGGTGAAGGATGCCGTCAAGAAACCGTTCGATGGACTTCGAGTGGCAGTGCAGCCGGGATGTCACTTGACAAAGCCTAAACGGATACATTTTGAACAGCAAATAGGACAACTAGCCTTGGAAAAACTTGTGGAGGCGACAGGTGCAATATCGATACCTTACGAGAGAAAAGAGGCTTGTTGCGGCGGCCCCCTTCGAGGCATCAACGATGAAGTTGCGCTCCAAGTGGCAAAGCAAAAACTGGATTGCATGAGGGCCGCTGGTGTTGATTGCATAACAACCGTATGTCCATTCTGCTTTTTAGAACTTGACATGGGACAGATAGAGATTAAAAGGCACCTAAACGAAGACTACAATTTCCCAGTGCTTCATTTTGCCGAGTTACTCAGGATAGCGATGGGCCTCAAACTGGAAGATTGGGAAGTAAAAGCCCATAGGATTCCGATCACGAAGATATTGGACATGGCGAAGGCGAAGTGATATGTCGAAAGCAGTCATGGTAGTAGGCGGTGGCATAGCGGGCATACAGGCTTCTTTGGACTTGGCGAACAGGGGACTAAAGGTGTACTTGGTTGAGAAGAGGCCAAGCATAGGCGGAAGGATGGCGCAGTTGGATAAGACTTTCCCCACGATGGATTGTTCGATGTGTATTCTAGCGCCAAAGATGATAGAGTGCTCTCACCACCCGAACGTTCAGCTGCTGACTTATTCGGAAGTGAAGGCTGTGAAAGGCTCGGCTGGCAACTTTAAGGTTACAGTTCTCAAGAAGCCCAGATACGTTGACGAGAAAAAGTGTAGCGGATGCCTGATCTGCGCTCAGAACTGTCCTGCTGAAGCATTCAACGAGTTTGATGAGTACATAGGCGTGAGAAAGGCTATCTACATGCCTTTCATGCAAGCAGTTCCGAGGGTCGCAGTCTTGGACAAGGAAAGCTGCATTGAGTGCGGACTTTGCGAGAAGGTCTGCCCAAGCAAGGCCGTGAACAGGGTTCAACAACCAGAAGAGGTTGAACTTGACGTTGGAGCGATAGTCCTTGCAACGGGGTTCGACGTCTTCAACCCCTCCGTGATAGCACAATACGGATACAAGCGTTTCAAGAACGTCGTCACGGCCATGGAACTTGAACGTCTTCTTTGCGCGTCAGGTCCAACTGGCGGGCGTCTGATGAGACCGTCAGATGGTAAGATACCTAGAAGCATTGCTTTCATTCAGTGCGTGGGTTCCCGTGACAGAAGAGGCTGGATCGGCCACTCCTACTGTTCAAGTATCTGCTGCAAGTATGCGGTCAAGGACGCGGTTCTCATAAAAGAGCATGAACCGAGTTCTCTCGTCTCTATTTTCTACATAGACATGCGAGCGTTCGGCAAAGGCTTCCAAGAGTTCGTGAACAGGGCGAAGTCCGAGTTCGGAGTGGAATTCATTCGAAGCAATCCTGGAGAGATTTCAGAGGACCCGAAGACGGGCAACTTGATCGTTTGCTTTGAGGACCCGATAACCCGAACTGTTCAAACTATTCCATTTGATCTTGTGGTGCTGAGCCCAGCCTTGGTCCCAAGCGAAGGAGTTGTCGAGCTTTCGAAGACGGTGGGAGTGCAGCTGGACAATTATGGGTTCTTCAAGCTGGAAGATTCGGTGAGAAAACCTTTAGACACCACTGTGCCGGGCATTTTTGCCTGTGGCTATTGCGTCGGTCCAAAGACCGGAGACATTCCGGACTCGATAACTCAGGGAAGCGCCACAGCCGCTCGAGTCGCTGAAGTCTTGAAGGTCAAGGAGGCGGCGTAAATGAAGGAAGAACCACGAGTAGGCGTCTTCATCTGCAGCTGCGGAGTTAACATCGGCGGCGTGGTCAACGTTCCAGAAGTCACTGCGTACGCGAAGAAACTTCCAAATGTGGCTCACGCCGAGTACAACCTCTACACGTGCTCAGAAGCCGGGTTGGACGCGATAAAAGAAGCAATTAAGGAGCACGGTTTGAACCGTGTTGTTGTAGCTTCATGTACGCCGAGAACGCATGAGCCATTGTTCCGCGCTTGCTGCAAGGAAGCAGGTTTGAACCCGTACGTGTTCGAAATGGCCAACCTTCGGGAGCATGACAGTTGGGTACACGGGCATGAGCATCTGAAAGCGACAGAAAAGGCTAAGGACATCGTCAGGATGGCCGTGGCAAAAGCTGCTCTGCTTGAGCCTGAGACTGAACCAGAGGTTGAGGTCAAGGATGCTTCTCTCGTGATCGGCGCAGGGGTAGCTGGGTTGTCAGCAGCCATAACCCTGGCGAATCAAGGCTTTAAAGTGTACTTGGCCGAGAAGGAGAAGGAGCCAGGCGGAATCACTCATTGGCTCTACAAACTCTATCCGACACTGGCAGATTCATCCGAAGTTGTCGGACCCATGGTGAAAGCAGTGAAGTCCCACGAGAACATTAGGCTTATGACGTCAACAACTCTCAAGGACGTCAGCGGCTACGTTGGTAACTTCAACGCTATCCTGACTGGCCCGAAAGGTGACGAGGAAGTTAAAGTTGGCACGATAATAGTGGCCTCTGGCTCGTCTAACTATACGGCTCCGAACGGTTTCTACCAGTATGGCGTGAGCGACCACGTGATAACGCAGAGAGAGCTCGACGGGATGCTTAGAAAAAACGAGCTTGGGACGCCTGAGAGAATTGTGATGATACAATGCGTCGGAGCAAGGAAAGGTGAAATCCGACCATCCGAGCTTGAGGCCTTTCCAAAATCTGACACAGCAGAGCTTCTTAGAAAGATCCTTAAGGCACGAAAGGAGGAAGGATGGCCCTACTGTTCAAGAATCTGCTGCATGAACGCCATAAAGAACGCTATACTCGTGAAAGAGAGGTCGCCCAAGACGGATGTTGTCGTGCTCTTTGGAGACCTGCGAGTCTACAAGGAGTACGAGGATTTCTATCGGCGGGCAAGAGATCTTGAAGTGAGGTTTGTGAG
>DASPPK010000063.1:0-21009 GCA_035625495.1 Candidatus Acidiferrales bacterium
TCGCAAGGTACGTTTTACCGACCTTTTCAAGACAGGCCAAAGAGCTTTATTTACGTCCTTGCTCGGTCTCTTTCCGCAGATTATGAACGCACTTTCACAAAACAGGGAGCTTTTCTCTGGGATTCAGAGGGCTTTCGGTGAGGATTCAAGGATTTGGCAGAAGTTCGAGGATCCTGAGAATTACGTTTATGTTCCGACGGCAACTGGTTTAGTGCCACTGGCGAGCAGGTTAGACATTGAAGCAGTCGCCAGAAAGGTTTTTTCGGCTGATTCGAATGCCCAGGTCACGGTTGAGAGTATTGGCGGCATCCTTAACGATGTTTATCTGGTGGAGACGTTCGCCGGAGGCAAGCCTAGAAAAGCAGTCATCAAACGATTCAGGGACTGGTCAAATTTCAAATGGTTTCCTCTCACTTTGTGGTCTGTTGGAACGCGAACCTTCGCAGTTTCAGGTAGCTCAAGACTCGAAAAGGAATGCGCTATCAGCCGATTGTTAGATTCAAATGGTTTCACCGTCCCAAAAGTTCTGCACGTGAGTTCTAGCGATCGGTTAATAGTCATGGAGTATTTCGAAGGAGAGGATGCTGGAAGGGTCGTGAAGGACGTTGCGAGCTCGACGAATTCTGATGAGGTCGCGAAAGGTCTGGATGTGGTCGCAAAAATTGGGAAAACGCTTGCGGGTGTGCACGCTCTGGGTATCGCGCTGGGTGACACGAAGCCTGAGAATTTCCTCATCGGAAAGGAAGGTCAATTATGTCTAATGGATTTTGAGCAGGCAAGCCGAAACGGAGACGCGATTTGGGACCTTGCCGAATTCCTCTACTATTCTGGACATAACATTTCTCCATTCGTTGAAGCAAGAAGGCTAGAGAACTTCGCTGAGACTTTTATCAGGGGATATTTAGAAGGCGGAGGAAACGTAGCCACCGTCAAAAAAGCTGGCAGCCCAAAGTACACGAAGGTCTTCAGCATGTTCACTTTTCCACACATAATGTTTATTCTCTCAAGCATCTGCAGAAAAGCAGACATGTTGAAGGCGTAGGCATGGTGAAACCTGAAACGACGTTAACATTTTACGATGAAGTGAATGAGATCGGTGGGAACAAAATTCCCGTCAAGGATGGAGACACCAAGGTTTTCTTCAACTTCGGCAAATCGTTTAACATGAAAAACAGGATCGTAGAGTTTGCTTATGGAGATCTTGACCGTTTGAACAGTTTCTGATTTGCCAAGAACAACGGACCTTTGTCTTGCGATCTCACTTAGACAAGCATACTTATTGAACGCTCCCCGCGCTGACACGGACTTGAGCCTTACAGACTTGGACGAAGAGATCCTGCTGATTTGTCGAAAATCGAAGGTCGGAAGCTACGGATGGAAAAAGCAGATCCTGGAGGGGTGCGGTAGCGGTGGCAAGGCTAAGAGTACCTTCGATCTTTCGAAGCAGCTGAGTAAAGTTGTGCCGCCTGAGAAGGGAAGAGACTACGAGGTTTGGCCCGTGGAAATCTATTAGTATGCCATGTCTCTTGGAGGCTTCTGGTCAGCATTTATATAAGGAGCAAATATTTTATTCTGACACGTAGACAGTAGACAAGGGGAAGTTTGGATGCCAACGGCTTTCGTACTGATCAACACGGAGCTAGGGTCTGAAACAGATGTTTTGAAAGATTTGAAGAAGGTCGAGGGTGTAGATGAGGTCTTTGCTGTCTACGGGACTTATGACGTAGTTGCGAAGGTGAAGGCGGAAACTATGGAGAGGCTCAAGGAGATTGTGACCGTTCGCATCAGAAAGGTGAATAATGTCAGGGCCACGCTCACGTTGATGTCTTCGGAGAACGCGAAGTAACACTCAAACCCCCTCTTTTTACCATCCTTTTTTGAAGAATAAAAGTTAACAAAATAACGTTCTGAGCGTGGATTGTGCCACGCGCCGCGGGCGCATTTGGACGTGGACGCCTTTTACACTAGGTTTTTTCTACCGCAAGATTTTCTGGCTTGTTTCGTCTGAGGATTTCGACAGGCACTTGAGCAGGTCGGACATGGTGATAAGGCATTTAGCTGAGGAGTGACGTTGCGTGTGCAACGCATATTTAGGTTTACAGAAAAGACAGGAGCCGTGAAAAGATGTTTTCTCATCTAAGCTGGTAAGGTTTAAATTGCCATGCTTCTTCCCGTTGGTAAAGATCTCGAAGTATCGCAGTGGCTTGTTCTCTGTCAATTAACAACAACAGTTTTGCGACGTGCTTGCAGAGTTTTTTTGTTGAAGAGACTCGTCCCCAGTCTGCACAATCGTGAAGGATGATCTTTTCTTTTGCGTCTACCACTATGTGATATTCTCTAAATCTCGCTTCGAGCCTTTCACTTACCTGCTTGGTAATCGTTAAGTCGCTGTCTGGAATCTTTTCGGCTCTTTTCAGCCTTTCTGGAGTAACAAAGCAGTTTATAAGACTCTCAAAATTCATGCTCTTGGGTGCGGCAAAGGCTTCAAGAGTAGTCGTCTGAGCCGCAGCTCTGCGGTAGCTTTCTATCCTATTTTTGATTTCGATTTGCTTTGGCTCTAGAGCTCCAACCATTTCCATTAATTGCAGACAGTTCTCAACTGCGTAACCATGATAATGGTTGTTGAAGTAACCGTAAACCCTTTCGACCTTGTCAGAAACTTCTCGAACTGTGGGACTCCAAGGCCGAAGCTCTTCAGCGCAATAGAAGTAGTTGTACCATGGTCTCGTTCCGTGCCCGTGCCACCGGAAATAAGAGATCGGAGATGTCAAGTGCGTCTCTGGAGGTAAAAGTGGCTCGTCAACGATCGTGTATGCAACCTTGTATTTCTCGAGAAGAGCCCATGTTTCGCTTCGCATCCAAGAGAGGTCTCGGAACTCGACTGCGAATTTTACGTGGGTTGGTAACAATTTGAAGAAGTCTTCCAGCTGCTTTGGCCTGTAGTCAAATCTTGGAGGCAGTTGAATAAGTATGCAACCCAGTTTACCGCTTAGAGAGAGCGGCTCCATTAGTTCTATGAATCTCTGCAGATCTAGATCAATGTCTCGTGCAAGCTCTAGTTTCTTCTCGTGTGTGATTAGACCCGGCAGTTTGGCTGTGTAGACGAAGTCGTCGGGCGAGTACCTAGTCCAACCCATGACAGTGCCTCTAGAAGGATAGCGGTAGAAGGTGGAGTCGATCTCAACGGTTTTGAAGACTCTTGTGTAGGCGCGGAGCATGCTCTTGTCCATTTTGGTGTAGAAAGGGCCTATCCATTCCTTGTAGCTCCATCCAGATGTGCCCAAGAAAACTTTTTTTGAAATCTCAGCCAAGCTGATCACCGCGTGTCATGCTCTAATTTGTCCATTACTTCGTCGATGCTATTGTAAGTCCCTTCTGGAAGTTCTTGGAGGGCTTCCTCTGCGTAAACTCTTGCCGTTTCTGTCTTGTCGAAGAGTTTCCACCCTTGCTTGCGGATAAGCTGTTGTTTCGTGGCAGGAAATTCTGCGTCTTCTCTCAGAACCTCTTCAAGGGAAGAGATGCCCGTTAACCTTGTGATCATCGGAAACTTGCCCGTCTGCTTGTAATTCTTCAACCTTACAGCGTCTTTGTACATTTTTACAAAATGAAAGCTCATGGCCACTTTCTCGGACTTTGACGCATATGCCCTCCGATCAATTTCTATCAGTTCTTCATCCGTTGGCTGGTAAATGTTATGTTGCCCCTTTCCGAAGAGTCTGGTATACAATAAATCTGACTCGTAGGCGGGGTCCTCGCCCTTCGACAAATCTACACAGTGTACCATGTTCTTGTCCTGCATGATCTTTAAGAGTTCCTGAGGGAGCACTTGAGTCAATGCTTGTCTTACTTCGAGGGCCACTCGCACGTTCCCAAGGTCCAGTGAACAAAAAAGCAGACGAAGGTCTTCAACTGATGCTCGACTCAGCCTGAATGATCGCGGAACTTGAACGTGCAGGATATTCGCTTTTAGAACCTGACATATCTTTCTCATTTTTTCAAATGCTTCAATGGCCTGTTGTACGGGTTGAAACCTGTAGGTTTGAGTAATTGAGCGATGCGCTCTAACGCTGAATTGAAAATCTGGCGGCACCAGCCTTCTCCACTTTTCCGCTTCATTCAGTGGAGGTATCTGGTAGAATGTCGAATTTACTTCCACAAAGTTGAAAACCTTAGAATACGCTGTTAGAGAGTTAACCCCGGGAACTCGAAAATAAGCCCATCCGCCGGCTCCGATTAGGTATTCCTTCAAGGCTTCAGTCCTCTTCGTCATGCCCATTTCGGCTACGACTTGGTTCGGGCCTTAAGAAGGTTTTCGGTTCTTGACTGTTTAGAACCAAAGCTTTTCCCTTTAAATGTGTCGAAGGAATGGTAGTCGACTTATAGACTTCTGCGTGTGGAAAACAAGGATCGCTGGATATCGTTTGCTCCTTTGGATTCCAATGATAGCTCGCTTCTATCTTCAAGTTCAATGCATTAAATTCGGCCAATTCTGGTCCAGAAAAATACCCGAAAACCGAAGGTTTTTTAGATAATCCGTCATAGTTCAGCACGTAAACAGCTCAAACACAAAATATTTAACCTATAACCTAATAAAAGCTTCGTTCCACAGCCAAAAAGCTGATCAGAACTAAGGTCTATTGTTTATTTATCATAAAAGAATTTAGTTTATTTGTTAGGAAAATTTAAGAGAAAGCGAAGTAATGTTTCTATTAGAATTCGGTGAAAAATTTGATCTGTCACAATTGTGGTGCTCAGATTCCGGATGATGCAGCGTTCTGTCAAAAATGTGGAGCAAGCACAACGTTGACTGCGCCCAAAGCACCCGTAGCTTCGACTTCGCCTGTTGTGGCGCCTTCTGGAGTAGCATCTTTGAAATGTCCGAGTTGTGGCGCTCCTATCGCGCCCAAGTTTGGAGAGATGGTCATAACCTGCGAGTATTGTGGCAGCGCAGTTACTCTGGGAAGCCAAGGTTGGACTGACATCCAGAAGCAGACAATGCTTCTTTTGAAGGTTGCGACCGTTGACGAAGTGAATAAAATAATAACGCCTTTGATGGATAAGGGTCTTCTGCACAGACACCTTCACGAAGACTCGAAGCAGGAGGAAATGAGCCTCACTTACGTGCCTTACTGGATTGTGAGCGTATCTGCCCGAACGACCATTATTGCTGCTAATGAAACCGCGCAACTCGCCCAGACTGCTACAACTGCCGCGTTGATGGGCGTGATATTCGGCGGGTTGGGCGGCGGCTTCGGCGGAGGAGGAAGGCGAGGTGGTTTCGGAGGAGGCAGGCGTGCTTTTGAGGGCGGATTTGGAACAGGCGGCCTGTCGACCGGTGTTCTTGGGTTGAAGGGGATACGGATAATGGCTTTCGGAATGGGAATGGGGATGGGCAGAGGAGGCGGAATGAAAAAGACCGAGCAAATGGACGCGAACTACAACTTCCCCATAATTGCGCTAAAGGCTCTCACGGACTATCAGCCGAGGGACTACCAATTCAATCTTGAAGGCAGAGCACTGTTTGACATTTCCAAGTTACCCAAAGACGTTAAAATCCTCAACGGAGACATCAGCGAAGACGTTGCCAAATCCCAGGCAAAGACCTTGGTCGATCAGCTTCAATCACAAAAGGCGCACGCGAAATATCACATGATCCAGTCGATAAACACCCAGTCTGACGTTGGGGACGTGGAGCTACTGCACGCTCCAGTATGGTTCGCAAAGTACGACCACAAGGGGAACAAAATCGTGTTGGTCATTGACGCCAACTCTGGCAATGTGATCAACAGCTTCGGCCTCTAAGAGCGGCCACGGGCTTCCAAGCTTACGCGTTCGTCTGGTTATACCACTATATGAAACAGCAGGTTCATCAACCTACTCAGACGCAACATCCGCATAAATCCATGCATTTTGATGATTTCTTGGGTAGCTATCCTTGTAGAATTTCCCATTTATTCTCTTCTTTTTTGCGACAATTAGGACAAATGCAGCACATGCCATAAAGGCAACTAATGAAAAATCGAGCGCTAACTTAGGAAACTCTGGAACCGTAATTGCACCAAAAGCGTATACCATGTCGTCCGCTGAGCCAACGTAAACTACGCCGTTGGCAACCGCAGGAGAAGAATCCACATGATCACCTGTCCCATAAGTCCATTCTGTACCGCCTGTTGTGGCGTTTAAAGCGTACACGTTGTTGTCGTCTGAGCCGACGTAGACTACATCGTTTGCAACCGCAGGGGAAGACTCCACCTCGTTACCTGTGGGATAGCTCCATATTTTGCTGCCACTTGCTGCGTTCAAAGCGTAAACGTAGTCGTCCGTTGAACCAACGTAGATTACCCCATTTGCGACCGCAGGACAAGAATCTACAGGACCACCCGTCCCGAAATTCCATATTTTGTTGCCTGTTGTGGCGTTTAAAGCGTACACGTTGTCGTCGTTTGAGCCTATGTAGACTACGTCGTTTGCAACCGCAGGGGAAGAATCCACGGGGTCACTGGTTTCATAGTTCCATATTTTGCTGCCACTTGTTGCGTTCAAGGCGTAAATGTAGTCGTCCTCTGAGCCGACGTAGATTACCCCGTTTGCAACCGCGGGAGACGAAACCACGGCGTTGCCTGTGCCGTATTTCCATATTTTGTTGCCTGTTGTGGCGTTTAAAGCGTACACGTTGTCGTCGTCTGAGCCGACGTAGACTACATCGTTTGCCACCGCAGGGGAAGACTCCACCTCGTCGCCGGTTCCATAATTCCATATTTTAGTACCGGTAGTAGTGTTTAAGGCGTATACATAATGGTCCTCTGATCCTACGTAGACTATGTCGTTTGCAACCGCAGGGGAAGAATCCACTATGTTGCCAGTTTTGTAACTCCAGATGTATGCGCCGGTTGCGGCGTTTAAGGCGTATACATAGTGGTCGTATGAGCCAACGTAAACCCCGCCGCCAAAAACGGCAGGAGAAGAATAAGCTACGGAATTGCTGGTCGTGTAATTCCATAAGAGTTGGTTTGTGAGTGGCGCTGTTGAAGTGGAGTAGCCTGTGTGCGTTAGGTCATGACGGAATGTGGGCCACCAGTCCACGGCAGACTGCTGCGCCTTCACTTTTGGCGCGAAAACTGAAAATAACATTAAACAGAAAAGTCCTAGAAGGATCACGCTTAGCATTCTCTTCGTTTCCGTCCATCTCCAAGAAATTCGCATTAACTTAACTCGAAATAAGCTTTTAAATTTTCGCGCATGCTCAGCTTTTTTAAGCCCTGAGAGTGCGGAAAGTGTAGCAATTTTTATTTGCGAAGGGTTAGAAGATGAGACCAGTGAACCTTGAGAGGCGAATTCTATGAAGTGGCCTATAAGTTCCGTGTCAGGCGTTGTGGTGATAATTCTTTATTGTGCCTTCACTTTTTCGTCTTGGGCACTTTATCCAGCTGCTTACAATCCTATCAATAACTGGTTGAGCGATCTTGGTAACTCGACTCGCAATCCCAATGGAGCGGTTCTCTACAACGTGGGCTGCGTCTTAACAGGGATGGCACTGTTTCCTTTCTTCTTCGGACTCTACAAATGGTACACTGGCGAAAGTCGACGAAGGGCGGGCGTCGTTGTAACGCAGATCACAGGAAGCGCGGCAGCCTTGTCGCTAATTATGATCGGCGTCTTCTCGGAAAATTATGGCCAGCTTCATGACCTTTGGTCCCAAATCTTCTTCTTACTCAACCTTGTAGTCCTAATAGTTTTAGGAATCACCTTGTTCAATCACCCTCGCTACATCAAGACTATCGCCGTCTACGGATTTATTGTTGTGGCGATAAACCTCATGTTCCTCTTCTTGCCTAACACTCCTCTGCTAGAGTGGTTCACAGTTTTCACAGCCTTAGGATATGTCGCCTTGCTCTCGTACAACATGGCCAAGAAATAAGGCGACGAAAATTCCTGCGCCGATTATCGCTCCAATACCAATCGTAGCAGCATCAAAAATTCTGGTCCTCTTCAGCTCCACAATTTTTCTCTTTCAAGTCCGAAAACAGCTACTCTTTATAACACAATATTCCTTAATGCGCACGCGCTTAATGTAGTAGGTTGCAGTTTGTGACAATCTTCTCCAAGATTGCTCATAACCATGTTGAACTGCATATTGAGCGCGCGCGTGGAAAACGCGCCCTACAACGTTTGATCTCTATTAGAAAAAGGTCGCAACTGGAAGAGTGACGGGCGCTGGACGGAGTACCATTAACGGGTAACCTCCGTATGGTGGTTATAGAAAGGAATAATAATATTTTTCATGTAAGTTTGAGAGGGAGGGTAAGTCGGCGTATGAAGTTTTCTTTTGTTGCTGCTGGGCCGAACGCAGATTTAGATGAACGTGAGGGAAAGAAATCTGTCGGCGCGTGGCCCCCTCTGGGCATCTTGTATTTGGCTGCTGTCTTAGAAGGTCGAGGCGTTGAGGTTTCTGTTCTGGATCAGGCAGCAGAAGGTTATACCCTAGGGGAAACGATTAGCTGGGTAGAGGCGCAGGATCCTGACATTCTTGGTTTTTCAACTTTTGCGAGCTCAGGTCGCACGGCCGCGCTGATAAGTGGCGAGGTTAAGAAGGAGAATCCGAACGTCGTTGTAGTGTTCGGAAATTATTATGCTACGTTTAATCCTGAAAGAATTTTGAGGAAATATCCTTCAGTTGATATCATCGTACGCGGAGAAGCAGAACGTACAGTCATCGATTTGGCAGACTGGTTCGAGAACAAACGCAAGCTTAAAGAAGTTCTTGGAATCAGTTTCAGGAACGGAAGTGCAGTTGTTTCGACACCCGATAGGCCTTTGATAGAGGACCTGGATTGTCTTCCTTTTCCTGACAGGGCCTTAATAAGTGAGGACTATCACTCTGTGATTGCAGGAGCAAATGTTGCTCCAAGAAAGTTCACAAGCATCGTTTCTTCTCGCGGTTGCTTTTACCGTTGCCGGTTTTGTTCTTGTTCGCAGTTCGCTCGCAACAGATGGAGATCTAGATCCGTGGAGAACACTTTGGAAGAACTGTGTTTTCTTGCGTCCGAAGGATACAAGCAGCTCATCTTTGTTGACGACAATTTCACCACTAACCCAAAGAACGTGATCAAGCTTTGCAGAGGAATGAGAAAAGAAAAGCTGGATGTCGAATGGATTTGTGAGGGAAGAGTGGGTAGCGCTTCCTATGAGATGTTTTGGGAGATTGCGAGAGCAGGGTGTAGAATCTTGTACTTTGGCATGGAGAGCGCTAATCAAAGAATTCTGGATTACTACAATAAGCGGATCACGCCTGAACAATCTGAGACGGCGGTGAGAACGGCCAGGAAGGCGGGGGCAGACGCGATAGTCGGGTCTTTCATAGTTGGCGCGCCTGACGAGACGCGGGAGGAAATTCAGAACACGATCGACTTTGCCAACAGAATTCCGATTGACCTGCCACAATTCAACATATTGGGCGTTTTTCCTGGAACAGACATGTGGAGCGAATTCGAGACTAAGGGGTTCCTAAGGGGCAGAGATTATTGGGAGACAGGCGTTGCGGTCTCAGAAATATGCCCGACGGCAGTCCCTTACGAGGAAATAAGGCAAATGATACATGAGGGTTTTTACCGTTTTGTCCAAAGGCCAAGCTTTATATCAAAACAGATCGCGAGACTGATTAGGAGTCCTTATCGCGTCAGAACTCTGATAAACAATCTTGAACAAATCGGCAGCATTAGAGAAGATATGCGCAGTGTTACTTGACGCCTCGATCTACTTGCGCGTTAAGAGGTCTGCCACTCCTCTTTAAAGAAAATTTCTGAAAGCTCTCTTCTTCGTCTAGGTTCAGGCTTTTCGTCTGGAATTCCTATGGGCAACACTGCGACGACTTTCATCTTTGCAGGAATATTCAGCAGACTCTTCACCGCATCCTCGTCAAACGCGCCTATCCAGCAAGTGCCGTACCCCAGAGCTGTAGCCGCCAGAACAATGTGTTCCAACGCTATCATCGTGTCCTTTTCGTGCCATCTCGCAGATTTTTCAGGATCACTGGTTGCCACGACAATCGCCCCAGCGTCGCCTACGAAGGTCTGATCATTGGCGGCTTTTGCCAGAGCCTTCCTGCGTTCCCTGTCTTCAACTACAACGAGACGCCAAGGTTGGCGATTGGCTGCAGACGGTGCCAGTCGGGCGGCTTCTAGAATGGTCTTCAGCTTTTCATCGGGAATTCGCTCCGGCTTGTATTTCCTGATGCTTCTTCGGATCCTCATTGCTTCAAGAACATCCATCTTGATTTCCTACCTTGAAACTTAATCTCCCGCACAGGACTTATTATTCTTAGTGGCACGCAAGGCGCATCAGTTCCAACATGAACGGATAGAAAGTTGCGTTCAAAGAAGTTCATTTAGGGGATGGTTCCAAACTCTTAGTGTCGATATTGAGAGTGGATTATTAGGGTTTGTAGTGTGTAAGGATTCACAACATATTAATTAAAGTATAGACTCTTGCTATTTGCGATAACGATGTCCAACATGGCAAAGCAAGACCGTCGAAAGCAAGCTCTTTTTCACACGTTGGGTTTAAGTTGTTTAGGCGGAGCGATATTCCTGCAGATTTTAGTCTTTACAGACATACTGACCCAGGGATACTTCATGGCTGTCGAAAGCAATCAGGCTATTTTGTCTTTTGAAATACTGTTGACTGCTTTTTCTGCGATATACTTCGTGTACATTTACCAACGCTTTATTCGCTCAATGGGATAGTCTCTCCTGGGCAACTGCTGCTTCTCTGCACGTTACTGAAACAATCGTACGACGATAGAAAATGTTAAATAAACTACTCATAGAACTCGCTGAGTAATTATTCTTCAAAGGTGAGACAATGAGAGGTTTGAGGAAACTGACTCTAGTCATATGCGTCGTCGCCTTGGTATTTGCCTTGTTAAGTACGGTGAAGGTGCAGGCCTCGGCGGAAGAGATGACGACTTTTTTGGACTCACAAATCCCAGGAATCATGATTCAAGTCAACGCGACGACGCAGGTCAACTCAACGACGCAGACTCAGCCAACAGAGAATCTCACTGTCGTAGTTAGTTTGGAAACGGAAACTAACGTTAGCGTCGAGCATTTCAACTTGGAAGTTTATGGTTTCTTGAACGGAACCATTGAACTTTCGATGCTGAATATCACCGACACCAACTTCTTCATGAACAGCACATCACCAAAGGAGTACGTGGACAGTATCTACGTGCCTAACTGGGTTTGGGGCACGACTTACGGAGAAATCAACCTGAGTTACAGCGCAAGTCTTGGAGGCGTGGTTTTGACATTTCCTGACTTCGTAAGTGGTTTTCCAATGACCCAAGTAGAGAACACTTATTTGGAAGGCCTTGAGACGCAAAACAACCAACTGCAAGGCCAAATTAATAACCTAACTACACTGTATCAGAACCTAAGCAGCAGTTTTGAGCAGCTCAACCAGACCTACGTGCAGCTTTATCAAAACTACACTTCCGTCAAAGGAAGCGTGGTCGATCTTGATAACACTCGCCGGTTGACAACGGTCCTTGCCGTAACAACAATAATCTTCTTCGTGACAACGATCTATCTGGTAATTCGCAGACCAAAAGAGTCATGGTAGAGCAAAAGGGTGCTACTAAATCTTCAGGGAAAACGTTGAAGGCGCCCTCGAACCGCACATAATCGAGCCTGCAAGCTATTTCTTATGCAAGTTCCGCGCCGCGATAAACGCCAATCCGTGTCTAGTCAGGATCTCAGCTGTTCTATTCAGTGCATCGTGTTTGTCAAGGTAATTTATGAGAAACTCTGGCATTAGACCTTTGTCGATTATATCTTTCTTTGGCATAAAGTAGTCAAGTATGTCTGAAGCGTGATCCCTTTTTCTTTCCGTCTCAGGAATTCCGCCCTCATGCTTGGCGCCAATGTTTTTCACGTGGTCTGCGAGCCTCACAAGCTCAGCAGTTCGGTCGTACGGTTGTCTTACGATGCTCTTGTAAGCTTCTGTGATGTGATGCTCAAGGCGAACTACGTCTTCAAAGTCAAGAGCATTTCTGATGAAAGCCGCTAGTTCGATGGTCTTGTTATCAACAGAGTTTGAGAGGTTGAAGCCAATAAGCGGACTTGAGCCATCGTCGCGGCTGAAGAGTTTCGCGCTCATCAGCGTCCATATGATCGAGTATGGGTTATCAATTCCTAAGAAGACTGAAATCTTGAATTCGATGTTGATTCCCAGTTTGTGCAGCCAATACCCTAGAAGGACGGTTCCCGAATTCGTGTTCAACACTTGTGGAAGACCGTAATCGGTGTAGTAATGGAGAAACTCATCAACCCATTTCAGCGAATACTCATTCGGGACGCCCACTCCTCCAAAATAGCCAGTGATTGTCTCTGGGCCAGCCAAGTGAACGTTGATCGGTTTGCCATCTGGGCCAGGCAGCGTGCCTTTCGTGTCAAGTGTCTGAACATACGATGCGCCTATGATCTGCATCGCTGCTGCGAAAGCGAGTATGTCATCGTCCTTAACTTGTTCCTTCATTGAACGCACACGGATATACCGCGCTGGCATGAGCTCTTGCTTTGCAATCGCGTTCCGAGCTTCCTCAACCAGCCATGGGAAGAAGTTGAACGCGCTAATCTCAAGAGTGACTGCTAGGGACTCGTCGAACTTCACTGAATCCGCTTTCTTCCCCAAAACCTTCTTCCTGTATTCTGAAACGCTGATGAAAGCTCCTTTGTCACGTTCCTTAGTCAACCATTCAAGGTCTTTGACGAACGCAGATTTGTTCTTTCTGAGCCTGTCAATGAGCTTGTCGATCTTGCGCGCCTCTTCGGCTTTGTGGTTGATTTCGTCAACCCCACCGTACTTGTCGACGATTTCCAGCAGGTCATTCACGAGCTGGTTGTCCTTTCTTAGCAGAAAATCGTTGATTCCTTTCAGGTTTTCTTCATTAATCTTCAACCTATCACGTAGCCCAGACAAGACGATCGCCTATAAGATTTTAATAAGTGTCGACTAATGGAATTTAAATATTTTCGGCCAAGACCAAAGAATCATCAGAAAACCTCCTTTTTAGAGCTTTTTGGACTGTGAATACGTTGGGTCTTGAACGATTAAAGAAATTGTTTCTGAATCCAAAGCTTAAACGATATAAGAGCGATATCTGACTAAAAGTTAGGGACGATAAATGTTCAAGCCTGAAGGGATTCTTCCAGCTTTGGTTACGCCCTTTACAGATGACGGGAAAGCAATTGACGAAGAGAGACTTCGGACTCTGGTCAGCCATTGCCTCGAACTGGGGGTTCATGGTGTCGTTCCTTGCGGGACGACCGGCGAATTTGTGAACATGACGACTGAAGAGAAGAGGCGCGTGATCAAAATTGTGATCGATGAAGTTAACGGGCGAGTGCCAGTTATAGCTGGAACAGGAGCCAGCGGAACCGACCAAACTGTGGAAATGACACGTTACGCCAAGGACGCTGGCGCTACTGCAGCCTTGATAGTCACTCCTTTCTACCTGAAGCCAGCCGACCGAGGAATCTACGAGCACTATTACACGATAGCGAACGAAGTGGATATACCGATAATTCTTTACAACATTCCCCAGTGCACAGGGCTGGATTTGCCCTGGCAAATGGTTGAAGACTTGGCTCAAATACCCAACATTGTCGGCGTAAAGGACAGTAGTGGGCAACTCAAGTTCATACTGGCCGTTCTTGAAAAGGTGAGGGACAAGATTAACGTTCTTTGCGGGCACGATGAAGTCGTCGTAGCAGGGTTGGCTGCTGGGTGTTCCGGCGCGATACTGGCAAGTGCCAACGTAATTCCTGATGTATGGATTCAAATCTACAATCACGTCAAAAAAGGCGAGCTTCAACAGGCACGCGAGCTGCAGTGTAAAGTTCAGAAAATAGCGAGGATTATCGCCAGCAGCGGAGCCGTAGGCACGAAGGAAGCTCTCAACATGATGAAGATCGAAGTTGGCCCGGTCAGAAAACCCCTTAGCGTGGGCGGCGAACTAACGTATGAGGCAAGGGAAGAGATGCGGCTCGACCTGGAAAAGATAGGAAAGATTAAGCCCAAGGCCATCGCCTTCGAGATACAAGAGAAACCCATCGAAGAGCGTTTCACAGCAATCGACTTGACGCCAGAACTAATCAAGGGATTTAAACTGCGTGTAGGTGAGGCCTTGGCTGGACAGGGCTCAGACGTAGCGCACATTGACCTTCTAATTGGGGATAAAGGTGGACCGGTTGCGGACGCGTTCGCTAGGGCCAAGGCGATGCCTGCTGCTGGCCACGAACCGTTGCTGGCTATTTTGGAACCAAACCTGTCAGTTAAGCCGATAACTATGATCGTTCCAACGGTCAGAATAACCAGCATGCGTCAGGCAAGCATGGTTTACGGCCCGGCTCAGGCAGCGGTCGCCAAAGCAGTAGTTGACAGTGTTGCAGACGGGACAATCCCCACAAAAGCCACTGATGAGCTCATAATAATCGCGAACGTGTTCGTTCACCCCACAGCGGTCGACAGGCAACGAGTCTATATAAACAATTACAAGGCGATGCGACACGCGATCCGAAAGACGATGGAAGCCAAGCCAAGTGTAGACGAACTCGTGGATAATAAGGATCGGTCAAAGCATCCGTTTAAGTACACACCATAGTGAAGAAATTGGCAAGTCATGTAATAACCGAGGGTGACCTCGTACTCCTCACCCTCAGTCAGAGGAAAACCTATTTAGTCAGAGTTGAGCAAGGCAAGAGCTTTCATACGCACAAGGGTTTTGTCAGACTTGATGACTTGATAGGAAAAGATTTCGGCTCCACGATCCTGAGCAGCCTAGGGTTTGAATTCACAGCCTTGAAGCCTCTTCTGCGCGATTTCATAATGAAGTCAGCGAGGCAAACGCAAATAATGTATCCAAAGGACATAGCCTTGATAGTTATGTTCAGTGGCATAGGCCCGGGAAGCAGAATCGTTGAGGCCGGGACAGGAACTGGTGCAATGACAACGGCCTTAGCACATTATGTGAGACCCAACGGAAGAGTGTACAGCTACGAGATAAGAGAAGAATTTCAAAAGACAGCCAAGAAAAATCTGGAAAGAGCTGGTCTGATTGATTTCGTGGAACTAAAAAACAAAGACGTTGTCGCTGGAATAGATGAAAAAGACGTTGACACGGTAATCCTCGACCTGGCGATTCCTTGGTTAGTGGTCCCCCATTCGTTTACTGCTTTGAGGTCCAGCGGGACAATAGTGACGTTCAGCCCAACGATAGACCAGGTAGTCAAGACTGTTGAAGCACTTAATGGAAATAGCTTCACTGACATTGAAACAATCGAGTGTCTAATGAGGGGCATGCAGATAGAAAGGGGAAAGACTCGACCGCAGACTCTGATGACAGCCCATTCTGGCTACATCACAACTGCTCGGAGAACCACGAAGAACGCCGCCGCTATCAGCCATTCATAGCCCCTGCAATTGCAAATATTACGATTGAATGTTGAGTCTCGAGTTCGCTTGTGGCTACGTCGCGTTTTTTCCATCCACGAAAAGAGTCTGTAAGAGCTGATTGGCGCTTTGAGAATTTTTGAAGCTAATGACCCAATTTGGATGGGTTTGCAAGGCCTATCCTCCGACTTTGTGTCTGCGACCGATCAAGCGCACGATATGATTGCATACGATGAAATCTGGCCCCAATAAAGGGAAGGAAGAGTGAGCAATCAACCAAACCGTTGTAACGGCTTCTGAGCCTATTAGATTGTAAGCATACTCGCAATAGAAGATTCTTCTAGAACGTATTTTCATAAGCAATAAATCGTTCAGCTTTTGGTATAGTTCTTGCTCAAGCTGACATTTTTCAACCGAAAGGAGAAGGAAGAAGAAGAATTGCGCATTCCTTAGTGGAATGCGCAATCCCAATTCAATCCGACTAAGCATCAATCGTTAAAAGAAGGCTTCAAGGTCGCCGCGTTGAATCTGAATTTGGGGTAAACAAAGTTGAAAAACGTTGGATCTTAACGTTGTCTACGTGATTCCCAAGCAAAGGATTCCCGAGCCTGAGTATCCAAGACTAGTCAACATCTACAGGCAACGCTTCGACAGGATGGCAACACCAGAGTATAAACAAGAACTGCGCACCTACGCAGAAGCTGTCCTACGTGACCCTATTGATGATCTAGACTGGAAGCAACTGTTGAATTGGGAGCATCGGCACCTAAAATACACCAAGGAAGAATTGCCTCGACCAAGAGCAGAAATGCCTATTGATATAATCGTTCAAGCCAAAGGCAGATGCGGAGAGTTTGCACTGCTCTACAACGGATTGTTGATCGCCAACAGCTATCAAGCTCGGATAGTGATCGATTGCTCTGTACTCCGAGACAAGTCGAAGAAAGTGGCTGGAGACCACGTTTGGAACGAAATTCTTTCCGATAACGCTTGGATGCATGTAGATTCCACTGAGAAGAGGATCAACTGCCCATACATGTACGCTTTGGAATGGAGTAAGGACGTGAACCTCGTCTACGCGATCGCAGAAAAACAGATTCAAGATGTTACAGGGAATTACAGTATCCACCTCGATGAAAATAACGGCAGTGACCCTCCATGATAACACCTGAAACTGTTGAATACTGCCAGTCTTACGATGAGACGTTTCATATTATTCTAGAAGTCTGGCGTGCGTTGCCGTCCGAGTAACTCTGATTTTGCTACCTTTAACCTCTGTGATACTGATGTAACTCTCCGAGGAGAGGCTATTGTGGTCAGTATTTCCGAGATCCTTCAATAATATTGACGATTTAAGGGAAGAGAGTCTAAAAACTGTTCTTCTGGCTTGTACGCTGAGCGTTGGGGCGCGCGTCCCAAATACTTTCGAGCTGGCGCTGGCGGAAATGTTCTAGAAGATTTTTCCATAAGAGTTATTGCTGGGGAAGCCTTTTTAACTAACGCAGGTTAGGGGGAGACTTGAAGGAAAAGACTGCTTACATCTTGGTTTCTTTACTTCTGTGCACTGGTTTGGTAGTTCTAGCAGTTGTTCCCAGGTCGAACGCGATAACCCCCAGCGCATATGTTTTCATAACTCCATCGATGTACGTTGCACAAAATGAAGGAGAGCTTTTCAACGTTACAATCAACGTGAACGACGTCGAAAACTTGTGCAGCTATCAGTTCAGTATCGCTTACAACGCTTCTCTTCTGAACGTTGCCCAAGTTTCTCAAGGATCACTCTTTCCAACCCCACCAACCTCGTATTTTGAATCTGAGAATAACGCGTCTCTAGGTCTAGTTGAAGTCAACTGTTCACTTGGTAACTCAGTGAACCCAATAAGCGGGAATGGAATACTGGCGTTAATAGCCTTTGAAGTAGTTGATGCTCCAAACTTCTGCGTAAATTGCCCTTTGGAACTCGGACAGATAGTGCTTCTGGCGTCAAGCATGGTTCCCATCGTCTGCAATAGTGTTGGTGCCGTCTACTTCTGGAAATCGATGGAGAATGACGCTCCTTCAAATGGGCGACAACTGGCGCTTTTTACGCAGACCGGGCAGCCAGGCGGAAGCTTCACGGCAGGACAAACAGTGGACCTGATTTCTCCAGTGACTTACAACGGTTACCCACTGCAACAGGAACTCGTTGCTTTTCAGGTTCAAAACCCAGCTGGTCAAACTGTCCTCCTACAGGCCGCGATAACGAACCAAAATGGCGTGGCGACGACAAGTCTCCAGATACCTCTTACTACGAGCAGCGTTGGGACGTGGACTGTTATTGCGGTTGTTCAGGTTGCCCAAGCGGTTGTGTGGAGCACCATAACTTTTCAGGTTTCGTTCCCTCTAGGGGGTCTCTCAATTTCGATGAAACAAGGTGCAAAGGCGGTTGGACTGGCACCTTACTACCTGACAGTTCTTATACTCATTCTTGGTTTCGTGGCAATCAAACGTAAACCAAAACACTTGACTAGTCCACGCAATGCGGAGCTAGAGAGAGCGCACACTTCGCCACCGCCCCCGCCTGCAACATATCCGCAGTAATCATTAGCCTTTCGCGAATAATCGAAGAAAGAGAATCAATCATTGACATACGATGCCCGCGCGAAGAAAAAAAGGATACAAAGTGAAAAAATGAGGGGAAAAGCAAAGTTTGTTATACGCTTCGTCATCCTAATGCTAATTGCAACGCTCTCCTTATTGATGTTTAGCAAAATGGAGGCATGTCTAACTTCAACAATTCTAGACGGAGCATCTTCTCCTGTGTACGCTCCGATCATGAGTGTTCCAGCGGGTGTTGATAAGAATCATAACGGAGTTGAGAATAGTCTCAACCAGGAAATCGCTGATAGACTAGCTAATGGCACAGCTCAAGAGTACGTGAACATCACCGTCATGTTAAAGAGTGAACCGACGCCTCATGACCTGAATCTCTTCGTTTCGTCCGGTGGATACCTGATCGCCTCTCCTTGGACGTACGCGATCTACGGCTTCGGTGGCCGAATACCCTACGATGATATTGATGTTTTCGCAAAGAACTGTCCCGACGTGCTGTTGATTGAGAAGGAAGCTGTCTGCCAAGAGAGTATTGCATATGCCGCGGAACAAGTGGGTGCTAGGACATACGTGTGGAGCACAGTGGGTCTTCAGGGAGACCCGAACTCGTCGATTGCGATACTGGACACAGGGACAGATGGGTCTCAGATAGACTTCTCGCCTGGGTACGGCAACCAAAACTTTTCAGACAAGATAGTTGGATGGGTGGACGAGGTTGGCAAGACGACTTCTCCTGTCGATGATAACGGGCACGGTTCAGACGTTTCTGGACTGGCTGCTGGAGACGGGTTCTTCAGTACAGACGCTTCAGGAAATGCTATTGCTACGTGGGGAGCCAACCTTGGATCGGTATCCAGTACCGGCTCGTATCTTGTAACGGGCATGATGGTGAACAAAACAGGAACCATAAACCTCGAAGTGAAGTGGGCCTCTACTGGCACAGCCACGCTTAGGGCACTCCAACTCTATTACGGCGAAAAAAACCTCAGCAGCGGATCTTGGACTCTAGTAAACTTTACGTTAACCCTACTCCAAAACACTTGGTGGCCGGTGACCTATAATGTGAGCTCGCCTCCTTCAGGGGGCTACGACATGTACCACGTGGAGTTAGCCGAGGGGCAGGGAACAGGAAATCTATATGTAGTGATCACGATATCGTGGCCTTACACGCCGCCATCAGACGGCTTCTCAGCTTGGACAGGCATAGCTCCGCAGGCAAAGCTGGTGGGAGTTAAGGTGTTGAATTCCACGGGTTCAGGAACATCAACTGAGCTAATCAACGGCATAAACTGGATAATAGCAAACAGACAGACCTACCACATAACCGTTGCAAGCATGAGCCTAGGTTTCAGTTCTGAGGTATCAGCGGTGGACGATGCTGTGGTGAACTTGGTGAACAGTGGAGTCTGCACCGTTGTTGCTGCTGGAAACAACGGGGCGGGGGGCAACTACATATTCACTCCTGGCTCAGTGGACGAAGCCATCACCGTGGCGGCTATGAACCAGTTTGACGACGTGGCCAGCTACAGCAGCCAGGGCGGACCTTCAATGTCCACGGGCAACACCACGAAGCCCGACATAACGGCTCCAGGAGGCAGCTTCTACGGCGTGCCACTGTTCAGTGCAGCCTCAAACGACAACGATGCCGAGGGTGGGTTTGGGGATATTCAGGCTAATAATTCCGCTCCTATGCAGGGGACCTCTATGGCCACATCGATCGTCGCTGGCGCTGTGGATATAGTCGAGCAGGCCATGGGAGGGTACAGCGTCTGGAACTGGACGAGGAGTCAAGCTCTATCACCAAAAATGATTCTCTTAATGACGGCGACACAGACTTATCCCAACCTTCGAGAAGGAGACACTACCGGAGCATATTCTCCAACCCTTGACCCCGGAGGAACGGACGCGCAAGAAGGATATGGAAGGTTGAATCTCGACGCGGCAGTGGATGCCGTTTTGAAAACGTATCAGGTCGGGACGACCGTGTCGGGCAGTTTGGGTATGCCGCCGACCCCTAGTAACATTTCGGTGCTCGGTGAGAGCCTCGCTTGGGCGAGGAACGTTCAGCTCATCTCAGGCCTTACATACAACTTCACGCTCAGCGTTCCGTCGGGAGCAAACTACGACCTGTTCCTGTACAACAGCACGGGCACTTACTATGGAGATCCAGCTATAGTAGCCAATAGCACGACGCCAGTCAATGGGGGAACCGAGACCTTCAACGTCACGGCTCCGTACACTGGAACGTACTACTTAGTCGTAAAAAGAGCCACTGAAACCACCGGAAGCGGCACATTCAACCTGACCAGCTCAGGCCCCGTGTACGTAACCTTCAGCCAGACAGGCGTTAACTCAGACTTCACCGGTACAGTGGTCACCATAGACGGCGTAAACTACGGGTACAGCAGTCTTCCACAGTCATTCTGGTGGAACAACGGTTCCAGCCACTCGTTTGCCTATTCATCTCAACTGCTTGTCTCTTCAAACGAGAAGCAGTATGTGCTGACCGGTGTCAACGAGACTTCGCCTTTGACCGTTTCAAACAATGAGATCGTTACCGGAACCTACAAGACTCAGTACTACGTCATCTTCACCCAGACAGGTATCAGCTCCGACTTTACGAGTGCAGTAATGAACATAGACGGATCAAACTACACTGTTGGGACTCTCCCAGTGAGCTTCTGGTATGACAGTGGTTCAAGCCACACGTTTGTATACCAGTCTCCTTTGGTTGCCACAACAGGCCAGAAGCAGTATGTCTGGACCTCTACGAGCGGTCTCTCATCGTTGCAGAGCGGTTCCATAACCGTCTCGGGCTCCGGCAGCGTAACGGGAACCTACAAGACTCAGTACTACGTCACCTTCACCCAGACAGGTGTCAGCTCCGACTTCGCTGGAGCTGTGGTGACTATTAACGGAACAGGCTATGGCCTGACTGGCTATTCAGGTTGGGCTGACTCTGGCAGC
>DASPPK010000064.1:0-6079 GCA_035625495.1 Candidatus Acidiferrales bacterium
CCGGCTGGGAGAAGCCACCATCATTCCTACCCTGGAGGTTACTTGGAGCATGTTGCTTCAGCGACAAACATCGCACTAGCGATGTGTGAGACTGCAGAGAAAGTTTACCATGGGAAAGTCAACCATGACCTCGTCATAGCTGGGATCTTATTGCATGACATTTTCAAGCCTGCAACATACATCGTGAACAAGGACGGAAGTTATGGGTCGACGCCCCTAGCAGATTATCTGGATCACTTGTTGATTGCAACTTCAGAGCTTGTTCGAAGGGGTTTCCCGCTGGAACTGATTCACATAGTGGCGGCGCATCACGGAGAATATGGCCCTATTAGGCCCCGAACGCTTGAAGCCTTGATCTGCCACCTGGCAGACTTTGCGGACTCACGACTCAACGGTGAAGTCTTGAGCGCGGCGGCCTACCTGACGAGAAGAGTCGCCGGTCAGGAACTGTTTGGAATGACTTCGAAGGAAGCTTTCGAAATAGTCCATTCGAAGTCTGTCGAAGGATGGGAAGGCGTTGCAAGAACCGTAGAAAGGCTAAGCCGCAAGAGAAAAGGACGCAAGGCTTAATAGCTGACTGAAATGAGAAGTGCGAAAAGGTGAGTGGCAGTTGGAGATATCATTTGAGGAGTTTCAGAAGCTTGACATCCGCGTCGGGAAAATCCAGGAAGCAAATCAGATTCCAGGCTCCAGAAACCTCATCAGACTGATTGTTAACTTTGGAACCGAAAATAGACAAGCTGTTGCTGGGCTGCTGCAATGGTACAAGCCTGAACAGCTCGTGGGCAAGAAATGCGCCTTCATCCTCAATCTACAGAGACGAAAACTCATGGGAATAGAGTCACAGTGCATGATCTTCGCGGCCGAAGACGACAAGGGTAATGTTGTGATTCTGCAACCAGAGAAGGATATTGCAGAAGGCAGCAAGGTACACTAATCTAGAAAGTTCTTCCTAGCTCATCAATTTGATTATTGCTTCAGCTTTTTCTTCGCTTCCAGCCACGTATTCAACCATTTCCTGATCTAGGTCAAGCCATCTGGCAAGTCCAGCCGCCATGTCCACGTTGTTCCTGAAGATTATTCTCAAATAAGGAAGCACTTCTTTCGATGCTCTGACAGCTGAAATGTGGCATCTTCGCTTGATCTTGGCTCCTACACTTCGCTGAATCGCACGGTCAGCCCTGGACCTTGACAACATCTGTATGCGCTGCGGGAACTTGAACGGTATGAACCCAGATGTTTTGGTACCCTGTCTAGCCATCGCCACGCCGGCAGTCATGTAGTCAATAACGTAACGCATGAAGCTCCAGTCTTGAGTTGCGCGAATTCTGCCACGGTAGACATCCGCCACCGCCAATGCGTCCATGGCATTAGCCAGGTCATGTGGGTCTGTGAAGTGCGCTGGAACGTTCTCGTAGATCCATTCAAAAAGCATGTCAGTGTCAACGTCAGCCATGTCCACGGCCTGCTTTGCGCCGAAGCATGTTTTGCCGTAGAATATCATTCTCAGCACGTTGAAAATAGTGTCTTGTCGGTCGCGGTAGCCAAGCCACGAAACATCTTCGTAGGTCAGCCTCGTCTTGCCCTGTCCGAGAGCTTGAAGGTCGTTCACAGCTGATCGTACGTCGCCTCCTGAGCGTTGAGCTATGAACTTGAGCGCATTTTCATCCGGTTGTATTCCCTCTTTTTCGCAGATCCTCTTGAGGTGTTTCGCAACTTCGCTTGCAGATGGTTTCTTGAACTCTATGAGGAGGCAATAGTTGCGGAGGCTAGAAAAACGGGTGTCGTACGCGTTGTTGGCAATCAGAACGATAGGACACTGTGCCGTTTTCACGACGTCAGTTATCGCTTTGACGCCTCCGCGGTCTGAAGTTCCAGTCAAACCGTCTAATTCGTCTAGAAGGATGATTCTTTCTCCGCCGAACAAAGATCCGTACTGAGAAGCGAGGCCAGCAAAGCGGTTTATCGCCTCTTCGGTTCGGTAGTCGCTGGCGTTTTTCTCCACAAACTCCATTCTGTACTCGTTTGCGATGGCCTCTACAGTGACCGTTTTTCCGACGCCTGGTGATCCGTAGAGAAATGCGCATCTCTTTTTCGGTACGCCTTTTTCCCATGATTTTATCCATTTGACAAACTCTTGGATGGCCTCAGCGTTTCCTACAATCTCAGTCAGGGATTTTGGCTTATGTCTAACGGTCCAGGCATCGTACAAATCTAGCACCTATTCTGCGTTCTTTAGTTTGTCGCCTGCTTCAACGAGCTTGGCCAATAGTGCGCTCAACTGCACCTCTTCATCGGCGCCCTCAACAAGTCTATAGTCCACTTCACCAACGATGTCGGCAAGCCTGAGCTTCCACTTTTCAGGCGTCTCTGATCTGAAGATTTCTGTGTGGATTTGCCGAATTAGATCACTTCCAGACACGCCGTATTTCTGAATCATGTCGCGCAACTGCTTTCTCGCTTCCACAAAGTCGCCGTCCACGGCAACCTTTATCATTTTTTGCACGTCTGCAGGACTAGCCTTTCCGGTTATAGAGTACACGATTTTTGCATCTATGGGTTTACTCAACGACGCGGCTGACTGCAGTGTGTTGATTGCTTTTCTCAAGTCTCCGCCACAGACTTCAAAGATAGCGTCTAAGCCATCTAATGATATCTTCAACTTTTCTCTTTCAGCAATCTCCTTCAAATAATGGTCCTGCTCTTCTACTGGCAAATGCGTGAAACGGAAAGGTGCACATCTTGACTGGATCGGTTCTATTATTCGTCCGCTGTAGTTTGCGCACAGGACGAAACGGCATGTTTCGGTAAATCGCTCCATCGTTCGCCTTAGAGCCTGCTGTGCGTCTGAGGTCATGTTGTCCGCTTCGTCAAGAATCATTATCTTAAAAGGGATGTCACCGATGGATTTCACTCTGGCGAAGGTCTTCACAGTTTCCCGAACCACGTCAATTCCTCTCTCGTCACTTGCGTTCAACTCCATGATGTGCTCTCGGTATGCATCTCCGTAAAGATCTCTTGCCAAGCAAAGAGCAGCCGTTGTCTTCCCTGTTCCAGGCGGGCCGGCAAAGATACAATGCGGCACGTTTCTTGACTTAGTGAAACTCTTCAAGCGTTCGACGATCTCTTTTTGATCGACCATCTCGCTCAACTTTTTGGGCCTGTACTTTTCGGCCCACATCTCAAAACTCAACCTGAATTATCCTCCTAGGTCATACGTAGCTTTCATGTACTAATAAAAGTATATTAGGGCAGAGAAGTCTGCATTCTTCCATTTTCGTGGCTTTGCGTTGGAAAAATCGTTGGTTCTGAAGGATGTTTCCTTTCTAGTTCAAAGTAAGCCTTAAATGCTGACTGATTTTACTCACTGTACGCTTAAAAACTGGAAATTTGAAGGGAGTAAGAAAGATGTCGGAACGTGTGCATAAAAACAGTGCTTATCTGAACGGTAAATCAACGTGTGGAACGCAAACGCGTGTCAAAGATACTAGCCCGACTAGCGGAATGTGCCCAATTTGCATTCGAGACTGTCCATTCTTGTGCGAAATAAGCATGTCAGCCTTTAGGGGAAGAGAAGCACTCTATCCAGAACCAGTGCAGTTTGGTTACAGCACCGCTGGTGCACTGAAAGACTTCGGTTTGGACTGGTCGCACTTCAACATACAAGCAGGCCTGTTCGATGCGCAGGGTATTGAGCCTAACTCGGAGCTGACCGTTTTCCCGAACGTAAACATAGAGACTAAAGTGGGCGGCATACCGTTGAAAGTGCCGATTCTGAACGGTGCATTCGGTTCAACAGACGTTGCAAGACTGAACTGGGAAGGCTTGGCAGTCGGAGCTGCGCTCTCTGGTGCATCAGTCATCGTTGGAGAGAATGTTTGTGGTATGGATGCTAACGCCCAGATCACCGGCGGAAAAGTCACTCATTCAGAAGAGTTGAAGCGAAGAGTGGATCTGTTCCGAAAGTTCTGGGACAAGAAGTACGGAGAAGTCGTTGTTCAAACAAACGTGGAAGATCAGAGGCTTGGCGTTGATGTCTACGCTATCTCAAAGCTCGAAGTAAACGTCATCGAGAGAAAGTGGGGACAGGGTGCAAAGGCAATTGGCGGCGAAGTGCGAGTAAGAGACTTGGAAAAAGCCATACTGTTGAAGAAGAGAGGCTACATTGTGATTCCGGATCCAGAAGACAAGGCTGTTCAAGAAGCTTTCAAGGAAGGAGTATTCAAGTCCTTCGAAAGGCACAGTAGAGTGGGCATTCCAAAGGAGAAAAGCTTCGTCGAGGACATCGAGTGGCTGAGAAAGCAAGGTGCAAAGCACGTAACACTGAAAACGGGGGCTTACAGACCTTCAGCCGTTGCGTGGACTATGAAGATAGCGTCTGAAGCGAAAATCGATTATGTTTCATTCGACGGCGCAGGCGGCGGAACAGGCATGAGCCCAGTACCGATGATGGACGAAATGAGCATACCGACAGTCTACCTGGAAGCTTTGGTTCTAAAATGCGCACAGATGCTGAAGAAGAAGGGCCGCTATGTTCCAGACTTGGTCATGGCAGGAGGCTTCATAGAAGAGACATCCATCTTTAAGGCGATCGCAATGAGCAACTTCGGAGACGGCCCGTTCATCAAGGCAGTACTTCTCGGACGCTCACCGATAACCGCAGCTTTCAAAGGAGGCTACTTCAAGCAGCTGGCAGAAGAAGGAAAGCTGCCAAAGGCATTTGCAGACAAGTTCGGAGCTACGCCTGAGAAATTCTTCATTGCCGCACCTGATTTGAAGGCCAAGTACGGAGCACGCTTCAAGGAGATACCATGGGAAGCCGTCGGAGTCTATACCTACCTGACCGACAGAATCGGCGTCGGGCTCAAGCAAATGCTGGCTGGAAACAGAAAGTGGAAGCTGGATCTTATCAGCAGAAACGACATGATGAGCCTATCTGAGAGAGCTGCAAAAGTCACGGGCGTACCAATGCCGGATGAAGTAGAAAAAGATGCAGTCGAAAAAATCCTCGGCTAGCACCAACCCTATTTTTCTTTTTTGTTTCTAAGAACGACGCGCAATATTAATAACGTCAATTAGACAGAAGATCGCTGGAGAAATCGTTTATGGTAGAATCGCAGTCAGCGTTAGCAGTAGCAATGGAACAGTTGAGAATAGCTGCTGAGAAACTTGAACTTGATCCCGGGTTGCACTGCATGTTAGCGCGTCCCAAGAGATCCCTTATAGTCTCCATCACGGTGAAAATGGACGAGGGCAACATTAACGTTTTCACTGGTTGCCGAGTGCAGCACTGGGATGCAAGGGGACCGTTTAAGGGTGGAATAAGGTATCATCCAAACGTCACGTTTGACGAAGTCACTGCCTTGGCGGTTTGGATGACGTGGAAATGTGCAGTTGTGGACATTCCCTACGGCGGCGCAAAGGGTGGAGTGTGCTGCAACCCGAAAAAAATGTCAAAAGGCGAACTGGAGCGACTGACCAGGCGATTCACGACGCTTCTCTACGATTTCATAGGGCCATATCGCGATGTGCCCGCACCGGACGTCTACACGGACGCTCAAACCATGGCTTGGATAATGGACACGTACAGCCAGATCAGAGGTTACAGCGTCCCAGAATGCGTCACGGGGAAACCCATAAGCATTGGCGGTTCAGAAGGCAGAGCCGAAGCCACCTCGCTCGGCGTAGTAGTATGCGCCAGAGAAGCAGCGAAGGAGTTAGGCCTGAAGCTTAAAGGATCCACAGTTGCTGTCCAAGGCTTCGGCAACGTAGGCTGGAACGCTGCTAAGATAGCCTACGACTTTGGTTCTAAAGTCGTTGCAGTGAGTGATTCAATAGGAGGAATCTACTCTGCGAAGGGGCTGAACCCCTACGAGGTCTACAAGCACAAGTCAAAAACGGGTTCAGTCACCAACTTCAAGGGAAGCCAAAACATAACAAACGAGGAGGTCCTGGAAGCAAAATGCGACATACTTATCCCAGCAGCGTTGGAAAATCAGATAAGGAAAACGAACGCTGACAAAGTCAAAGCGACGATTGTAGTTGAGGGGGCAAACGGACCGACGACGCCTGAAGCAGA
>DASPPK010000065.1:0-9945 GCA_035625495.1 Candidatus Acidiferrales bacterium
CTTCCAGCAAAGCGTTGAACGTGAATGTCACTGTTCCGGAAGGAGCATCGGGCTTCACCGACTTGATACTGCAACAAAACTTTCTGAGCAGACCGTACAACGTCACCCTAGACGGAAAAGCAGTCAGCGCGATTGAAGCAGATACCAACACAAGCTCGTACCTATGCTTGGCTCTTACGGAAGGTTTTCACGCTGTGAACATAGTAGGTGCAGAATTTGATGGCATCCCTGAAGCTATCGTATCTTACCCGGCAGCGGTTGGTGTTGGACAAAACGTGACGTTTGACGCAAGTAAATCCGTTGACGTTGGATTCATAGTCTCGTATGAATGGAGTTTCGGCGACGGTACAAACGAAACAGGATCGGTCGTGTCACACGTGTATAACAAAGAAGGAACGTACCAAGTGACGCTCAACGTTACCGACAATGATGGCTTAAGCAGTTTGAAAACGTTCGCTATAACGATTGGAAGCCCTCTGGACATCCTTCTACTCATAAAGGTGCTTTTGGCAACGATGCTGATCGCGCTCATTTTGTTTTTTGGATTTCTCTTAAGAAAGAGGAGAGCAAAGCATCCGCCAAGTAGCGGGGACTCAGTCTGACGCTCTGCGTAGCTATGTGTGCGTGTGTGTTCTTGTGTTTGTTTCTTTGTTTTTGTTTGTTTGTGTCAAAGTGTAGGAAGTAAGAGAGAGTGAGAGTAAGAGAAGTAGAATAGTAGGAAGAAGAAAAAGGGTAAAGTTTTATCACTAAACCCAAACTGAACGATGTGGTAGGTGAGCTCAGAAAAAAGCAAACTGGAGACGGTACACGCGGTTCAGCGCATGATCTTTGACCTCTACAAAAGGAGGCGATTTAACGGAATTCAGATCATATAAGGGTAAGTATATAGGGGTTACCGGAATCGAGTATACACCGCCTAGTTACGGGGAATGATCGTCCAATAATTATAAACTCTTTTACTGAACTTATGACAATAATTGATGTGATAATTCATGAGAAAAATCCCAATACAATTTGTTGTTCCTGTAAGTAGGAACCCAGAACTTCTGATGGGTTTCATGAGGGGTTCTTATAAAAAATATGTTCAATCGCAAATGGATTACAGAAGAAGAGATGGAAGTAGCAATTCTCTTTGGTTATTAAGTCTAAGAATTACACATCGTTGTAATCATAGATGTGCGATCTGTGGACAATGGGGAAAAAGTGGGTACAATGCAACAGAAGATACGCCAAAAGTCGCGGGAGAAGTTCCTCTTGAGGTCTATAAAAGAGTCGTGGATGAGGTTGCTCCAAAAAAAGTTCACTTCTACATAACTGGTGGCGAACCTTTTCTTTATGAACCACTAGTTCCCCTTGTCAGCTATATAAAAGAAAAAGGACTTACTGTTCAAATTGTAACGAATGGTGTTGGGTTGGAAAAAAATGCTGGCGCAATAGTTGAGAATGGATGGGATATGGTCTGCGTGTCTCTTGATGGACCGAAAGAGGTCCATGATAAATGCCGAGGTGTACAAGGGGCATTCGATACGGCAAACAAAGGAATATTAAAAATTCAAAAACTAAAGGAAGAGGAAAAAAAGACAAAGCCCGCGTTTTTCATTATTACAACAATTTCCAAAAATAATGAATCTGTGCTGATTGATACAGTAAAGGAAGCGGAAAAACTAAGCCCTGATGGTATGGTAATCTATTATTCATGGTTCACTAGAGAACGTATAGGTCAAAATCATGCTAAAACCGTTCATAAACTGTTAGGTATTACACCTTTTGCATGGAAAGGCTATGTCCGTGATACCACTGATTTAGACATAAGTAAAATTGCCGAACAAGTGAGAAGAATAAAATCTGGAAAATTCAAGATGCCTATCATGTTTGTTCCAGAACTCAAACTAGAGGAGATTCGAAGGTATTATTATCAACCCGAAAATTTCCTTGGATATCGAAAATGTGTTGCTCCATGGTTTCAATTGGATATTATGCCCAATGGGGACGCTGTCACGTGTAGAGATTTTCCAGATTTTGTTACAGGAAATATTGAGGAGTCAAGTATTCTCGATATATATAATGGTGAAAAACATCGAGCATTCAGACGAGCCCTGAAGAGTTGCCCAAATGGTGTTTTTCCAATATGTTCACGGTGTTGCGGTTTGATGGGTTATTGAAGATTCTTTTTTCCCTGGGCAGCCAAAATCTGATTTCGCCTTCGTTTAGCATGTTAACTTTAGCGCGCGCGATGTTTAAGAGCAAGACATGCATTACAAGGGTATTGCAACTGTGGATGTTTATGTCTCAGCCTGTTTATGGAACAATAGTGAACTATCGAATAGGCATCAGAACACAGATGCCAAAATGGTGCCTTGTCCAAATCATGGGTGAAAATACAGTATCTAAAGCAGGCCAGCTAGTTGGGCGAAGAATGATTTTGAAATTCGGAAAGAACAGCTTCATAGGCAGAATCATAGGCTTGCACGGCAAGAAAGGCGTTCTCAAAGTCAAATTCCACGAAGGCATACCTGGACAAGCATTAGGGGCAAGAGTCGAACTACTTGACTAGCGTGCGCCTTGCATTAAACCCCAATGTTTTGTGAAGAGGGCAATTACATGGGTTACAGTAGAGGAAAAACAAGAGAAGATCTGAAAAAACCTAAGCCTCAGAAAAAGAAAGAAAGAGAAGAGAAGCGGAAGACGAAAAAACTCGCACGACTCGAAAGACAACAGTACATATAGGCTCATTTAGAACACCAGCAAAAGAAACTTTGGTCGCGCAGCACGCGCGCGGCGTGAGTCTGTTTTGTCACTCAACGATAGTGTCCTCTTTTTCAGCGCAGAGTGAATAAACTTTTAACATGCCCATTCCACGTTATTTCACTGATGGGGAGTACTACGAAACTTGATAGTTGATTACGTCTTGGCAAATGCCAAAGCCTACTTTAAACAGGCCATAGTAGACTGCAGCATCGCCATCAATGAAGAGAAGATTTTCAAGGTAGGCAGAGAACCGAGCATGCCAACCGCCGACGCAAGATTCGACCTAAAGAATCATCTGGTTCTCCCTGGGCTGATCGACGCTCATGTGCATCTTCGAGATGAGGACAAATCGCACAAAGAAGACTTTCTTTCAGGCACAGCAGCTGCTGCAGCAGGTGGAATGACGACTGTTCTTGACATGCCTAACAACGAACCAGTGACGATGAGCGCTGAGGCTTTGAGGAATCGAATGACGATTGCAGAGGCAAGGATTCTGGTGGACGTCGGCTTCCGCTCTGAATTCCCAGGAGACATTGGGGAGATAGAGGGAATTGTGCGAGAAGGCCCTGTGGGCTTCAAGCTTTTCATGGCCAATCAGGTAGGCGGGTTGGATGTAAACGATGATGAAGCAATGCTGGAAGCGTTCAAGGCTGTCGGTCAGCTTGAAGTTTCCACTTCTGTTCATGCGGAGGACGAGCAGATGTTGAAGAGAACTGAGAGTGAGCTGCAACGCCGTAGGCAGAATGATGTTGGGGCTTTCCTCAAGGCTCATTCGGAAAACGTGGAACTGAAAGCTGTAACACGCGTTTTGGCAATAGTCAAGCAGGGCAATATCCACGTGCATTTCTGCCACGTCAGCACGCAGAATGGTTTGAGAGCCATTGTAGCTGGAAAGAAGTCTGGAATGCCAATATCTTGCGAAGCAACGCCTCACCACCTGCTTCTGACTGCTGATGACTTGAAGAAGATTGGAGCGTTGGGTGTGACTATGCCGCCCGTCCGAGAAAAAGAGCACGCTGAAGCGTTATGGGAGGGCGTTAGAAACGGTTTGGTCGACATCGTAGCCTCGGACCACGCTCCGCACGCTATCGGAGAAAAGGAGGCGGAGACCATTTGGGACGTCAAGGTCGGCATACCTGGGCTAGAGACAACTCTTCCGCTCCTGCTGACCCAAGTCAACCGAGGGCGAATGTCGATTGGAGATGTGGCGAGGCTCATGTCGGAGAAGCCTGCTGAGATCTTCAACCTGAAGGGCAAAGGATGTTTGAGAGAAGGAAACAACGCTGACTTGACCGTTGTGGACTTACGCAAAAAGTTCAGGATTGATTCATCCAAGTTTCAGTCTAAGGCTAAGTTTTCTCCTTTTGATGGATGGGAGGTTGAAGGAAAACCTGCAAAAACGTTCGTTGGCGGACAGCTGATCATGGATGAAGGCGAAATCATTGCCAAACCGGGAAGCGGCAGAGTCATTCGGAGACAGTGACCATTTGAGGTTCGTCGCTGACGGCATGCTTGGGAAACTGACGCGTTGGCTTCGCATGCTGGGACAGGACGTGAAGTACTCGAACACCCTGGACGACCCCCAGCTTCTGATGATAGCAAAAAAGGAGAAAAGAATCCTGCTGACGAGGGACTTTGAACTTTATCAAAGAGCCAATGCCAAGGGAATCGACGCTTTCTACCTAGAAGGACTGACTGGAGAAAAAAAACTGGCGGAGCTTGCCGAGAGGTACAATATCAAACTGGAAATAGACATGGCATCATCCAGATGTCCAAAGTGCAACTCAACAGTGAAGCCCGTGTCCAGAAAGCAGGCGGAGCAGAAGGTTGAAAGAAGAACGTTTGACCATTACAAAGAATTCTGGAAATGCCCCAACTGCGGCCAGATATACTGGCAAGGCGCACACTGGACGAAAATTAGAAAGACTCTAAACGTGGCAAAACAGATTTTAGTAGAAACAGAAAAAGAAAAATGAGTTTCTAATACTCTTCTAGGAGCCACTTTAACGGAATGTCCTGAAAAGTGTTGTCCGGCAACGTTCGTCTTATAGTCATCGGCAGGATGCCAGCGCCGAGTTCCTTTAGCGCTATGTCTATTGGACCTGAAAAGCCTTCTGACACGTCGACGAGTATGGGGGCTCCCATGGATATTTGCAGGGCCCTAGCTCCCACTATTCTTGCTTTCTCGAAACGAGTGAGCTTTGGCGGTCCAATCGTGATCCGTTTTGTATCAGACGTTTTCTAGTACTCCCCCATTCCTGGGTACCCGCCTCCTGGGCCGCCTGGGCCTCCTGGAGGTGTCGGGGGAGCTTTCATTTTTCCAGCTGCGATTACGTCGTCAATTTTCAGTATCATTGTAGAAGCTTCCGTTGCTGACTTCACTATTTGTTTCTTGACTGCTAAAGGTTCGTAGACTCCTGCTTTGGCCATGTCCTGCGTTTTCCCGTTGTTGACTTCTATGCCTGCCCACGTTTCGCCTCTTTCATGTCGTGATCTGAGGTCCGATATTATGTCGATCGGGTCCAGTCCCGCGTTTTCTGCCAACGTGATCGGCACGGCTTCAAGAGCCTCTGCGAAAGCTTTGGCTGCAAGCTGTTCTCTTCCCGGCAGAGTTTCGGCGTACTTCTTGAGCATGCGTGAGACTTCTAGTTCTGGGGCTCCTCCTCCTGCGACGATTTTTGGTTCTTCAACCACGTCCTTGACCACGCATAAGGCGTCGTGCACCGACCGTTCTGCTTCGTCAACGATGCGTTGGGTTCCGCCTCTTATCAGTATGGTAACGGCCTTGGGGTGCTTGCATCCTTCTATGAAGGTCATCTTGTCGTCGCCTATCTTGCGTTCCTCGACGAGAGCGGCATAGCCCAAATCCGCTGAAGTCATACTGTCAAGGTTGGTCACTATTTTTCCACCAGTAGCCTTGGCCAGCTTCTCCATGTCTGACTTCTTGTTTCTCCGAACTGCGATTATTCCTTTTCTCGCCAGAAAGTGCTGGACCATGTCGTCGATACCTTTCTCGCACAGAACCACGTTGGCACCAGTCTTGGAAATCTTTTGAACCATGTCGCGCATCATGTCCTCCTCCTGTTTGAGGAAGGCGTCCATCTGCTCTGGGCTTTCGATGTTGATCTTTGCGTCAAACTCGGTCTTTTCGATCTCAAGCGCGCAGTCAAGCAGAGCTATCTTGGCTTTTTCGACTCGCTTAGGCATACCTGAATGAGCGATCTCCTTGTCAAGGACTACTCCTTGAATAAGCTTAGTTTCTGCCGTTGACTCGCCTGGTTTCTTCTCGACTTTTACGTCGTCCACATCTGCTTTGTACTTGTCGCCGTCCTTCTCGGCCACAGCCAAGATCGCTTTAACCGTCAAGTCAGCCAGGTACTCTCTGTGCTCAGCCACGAGCTTGCTTGCCATCGAGGTCATCGCGACCTTCTTCGGGTAATCTGCAGAACTCGGGTCAATCGAAATTGCGATTTTTTCCAGAACTTCCAGTGCCTTGTCCGAAGCTTTCTTGAACCCGTCGATTATTATCGTGGGATGAACACTTCTCTCAACGAGCTCCTGAGCCTTGTTGAGCAGTTCGCCGGATATTATGACTGCACTTGTTGTTCCGTCGCCTGCTTCGTTGTCCTGGGTCTTCGCGACCTCCAGCATCATTTTTGCAGCTGGATGCTGAATGTCCATCTCGTCCAGAATTGTCCGTCCGTCGCTTGTTATGGTAACGTCGCCAAAACTGTCCACGAGCATCTTGTCCATGCCCTTAGGTCCGAGGGAACTCTTCACAGTCTCAGCCACTATTCTAGCAGCTTCTATGTTTGTGTGCAGAGCTTCTCGACCTTTAGAACGGCTAGAGCCTTCTTTCAACACTAGAACTGGAACACCGCCAGCTGATTGTGGTTGTACTGACAAGTTCTTAAACAAGCCTCCTTTTTTGCGTCACAATGAAAAACAGCCTCACAATATAAGTTTTTCTAAAAAGAATGGGTAGAAGCTAGATTTTGAACATAGACTTTCGCAAATTGCGGCAGTCAAGGTCGGATCGTTGCTGTTTTCAAACCCGCTCCGGTCAAAACTATCGCAGCATTATCGCCAATTGAGACTTCTTCGCTCTTAACTTGTTTCTTGTAGCCAGCGTAGGCGACGGCTGAGCTCGGCTCAACGTAGAAGCCTCTTCTCGCAAGCTCTCTGAAGGCTTCATGTATCTCTTCTTCTTCTACCATAACAGCGTCGCCGTGCACTTTCTTCAAGTTCTTGACCATAAGTTCCAACAGCGGAGGGTCGACACTGACCAAAGCATCAGCAACCGAGGCAAGAGGCTCAGGTGGTTTGTAGGTCAGGTTCTTCATGCGATGATAGAGCGGCGAAACATGCCTCGTTTGGCAAGCTATTATTCTCGGCATCGATTCAATCACATTTGAGCCGACCAAATGTTGAAATCCGCTCACGACGCCCAGCAGCAGAGTTCCCGCGGAGACAGGCAGATAGACACAGTCGGGGGCTTTCCAACCGAACTGTTCAGTGATCTCATAAGTCAAGCTTCTTATTCCGTCACGGAACAACGGATGGAGTATGTGGCCGACGTAATATTTTCTTGGTTCATGCTCCTGTGCTTCCTCCGCAACCTTGCTCCGGCTTCCAGAAACCTTGACGACATCAGCCCCGTAAAATTGGATCTGGTTGAATTTTGGACCCGAGACAGTTTCCGGAACGTATATTTTCGCCCTTAACCCGGCGCGGGCTGCGTACGCGGCGATGGATGCGCCTGCATTGCCAGAAGAGTCTTCGGAAATGTAGCCTCTTCTCTTCTTTATCAGTTTGTGAAGTGCAGAAACAAGCAACGCAGATCCTCTGTCTTTAAAGGAACCTGTAGGGTTGAGGCTTTCAAGTTTGAAGTGGACACGCTCAGAGAACCTGACCAGGGGCGTCCATCCTTCCCCGAGCCTCACGACCTCACCCTCTTTCACGTAGGGAAAGAATCTTTTATACCGCCATACTGAGAAATCTTTCCTGGAAATTCTCTTAGTCTCAAAATCGAGGTGAAGTTGCATGTCCAAAGGCATGCCACAAGAAGGACACCGGAAATCCAGCAGATTGCTCGAAGGACGACCGCACGATGAGCATTCAACATCATATTTCATATTAACGACGCCGCATTTCCTCAGCTATGCAGATGGCCAATTTCAGTCTTGTTTCTATATTATCTCGCTATTTTAGTACTTTCCCTTCGGACTGGCGCCCTATTACCAATAGCATCTTCTTCATTGACCCCGCAAGTTGCTCAGAAAACAAGCAAGTGAAGATAGCTTTCGTGTTCTCCGATCATCAACAAGGCGGATAAAGACCTATTGCCCTACACAAAAAAGACAGATTAGCGCTCCAAACGTCGCTCATCGCTCGTGACTTGGTAGATTATTGAATCTTCCCAAAAACCATTCCTGAAAAGTGTTTTCTTGAGCGTCCCAATTTTTTTGAAACCAGCTTTGAGCAAGGCCTTCTGGGATGCTGCGTTCAGAGAAGACGTTCCAGCCACAATCGCCTTAACTGATTCCGTTTTGAAGATGTGTTCCATGAGTAATCTCATAGCTTTCGTGCCGTAGCCCTTGCTTCTCTCCTGAGGAACAACGTAGAACCCCACTTCGAAGTAATGAAAATTGGGAACCTTGTGGGAGAACACTAAGCCGATAAGCTTTGAATCCGTTTTCCGTTCGATCGCTAGATAACTTGCCTCTTCCGTGCCGTGGACCACGTCTCCTAACTTCTCAGCAACAATCGAATCAGAATCTCTGCCAAATGCCAAGAACTCAGAACGGAAAGGAGGGTCGTCTACCCATCTGCGGATTGCTTGAACCTCTTCATCCTTCACTTGCCTAATTCGCACGCTCATGTGATGGTCACAACTCGTCGGGTCATTACGGTGAATGACAGCCACCAAGGCAGATGAGCCTTTCTCTTGCGATTTAGTCGCGTCGAAAAGTGAGAAAACGAGAAACCAATTAGATGAATCTTCCTCGTGCGCACGCTAAAATCAGAGTTGTGATCCTCTTCTAAAGGCGTTGATGTTTGTTTCCACAGTCTTTGCCGAGACATTTTCTCTTATCGTTTTTTCCATTGATTGAACTGTGACCAGTCCAGTCGTCTTTATGAAAGCTCCAAGCATGACCATGTTAGCGTACATGACTTCTCCGAAAGTTTTCTTCGCCGTTTCTGTTATCGCAAACCTGTAGACCTTTGCCTTTGACTCGTGCACGTTAGTCACGTTGGAACTGTCAATTATCAGCGTTCCGTTTTCCTTCAAATCCTTGAGCAGCCTGTCAAGTGCTTCTTGGCTCATGGCCACGAGTATGTCGGGTCTTCTGACTGCCGGGAACCCTATTTTGTTGTCTGCAATTATGACTTCACTCTCAGCAAGGCTTCCTCTCGCTTCAGCTCCGTAGGCCTGCGTTTGTAACGCGTTTTTCCCGTCTAGGACTGCGGCCTTGCCCAATATTTGGGCAGCTAGGACTACGCCTTGTCCGCCGCTTCCGCCTAGTTTAATCTCTGTTTTGCTCGTCGTTTTCCTTTGCCTCCTTGATCATGGCCCAAACTGTTTCGACCAGTGTTGGGCGTTTTCTTGAGACGAATTCCCCGATGACTATTTTCGCTTCGAGTTCTTCAGGGCTCATCTTTTCAGCCTGCTCGACTGTGACGGCGTTTTCTTTGAAATGCTTGAGCATTTCTGCGATGTTCTTGAATCCTGCTCTCCTGCCGTAGGCTGTTGGGCATTGGGTTACAACTTCGATGAACCTGAACCCTTGCATCTGCAGTGCTTTCTTGATTGACTCTACTAGTTCATGCAGATGTGCGGTTGTCCATCGTGCTGAGTATGCTGCTCCTGCGGCAGCCGCGAGCTTTGCTGCGTCTATGGGATACTCGAAGCTTCCGTACGGCGAGGTTGCCGTCCTCGTGTTGAAGGGTGTTGTGGGGGCTACCTGGCCGCCTGTCATTCCGTAAACCATGTTGTTGCCCATTATGACGAGGATATCGGTGTTTCTCCTCGCTGCGTGTAGGAAGTGGCTTAGACCTATGCCGACTATGTCTCCGTCGCCGCCGAATACCACGACGTTGAGGTCTGGACGTATGAGTTTTATGCTGGTCGCGGGCGGTATGCTTCTTCCATGAAGAGTGTGGATTGAATCGGCTTCAAAATAGGGCGAAGGAATC
>DASPPK010000066.1:0-14529 GCA_035625495.1 Candidatus Acidiferrales bacterium
GCCGGCGCCTTGTCCATCATTGTGCCGGTTCCTGACACCATCCTCGTCTTTACTCTAGCAGGATTCAAGGTTGGGGGAAGCTGGGTTTTCGAGCCTCTACTGATTGCCACGGCCGCAACAATCGGCGCAACGATCGGACAATCCTCAGGATACTTGCTGGGTTTTAGCAGTAGAAAAGCCATGACAGGAAGCTTCAAGAAGAATGCGGATTTTTTGGCCGAAGTCTTCAACAAGTTCGGTGCCCTCGCAATTTTTGCTTTCGCTCTAACACCTTTGCCTGACAACTTGGTTTTCATTCCACTCGGCGCTGCCCATTACAATCCAATCAAAGCCTTTCCCCCGGCGTTAGTGGGAAAATTCCTCATCAGCCTGCTCGTAGCTTATGGTGGTAGATTCTCAATAGGCATCATCGCGAGCCTGGTTGGGGGGGGAAGCAGCTTAGTATCAGTATTGATCGGCACGGTCGTTGGAATAATACTGGCTGTTGCGATGTTTAAAGTGGATTGGACAAGATACTTCTCGAAATACCTAATCAGATAAACGCCGGTAGGATCAGAGTTAATCATATGGGCTATGTTGTAATCGCTTAACCCTTGTCTTGCAAGTTGCAGAATTGTGCGTTCTCATTCCGGCTGGCAACGCATCACTTTTTTCCTAATAACTTAATCCAACAGCGGCATCGTTGATCCTGATCCTTAGAATCAAATCAACAGCTATCTGAAAATATCCTTTTATGGTAGAATCTGAATCCTTATGGTCAGTGAACGGTTTGGCGGTTACAGAGTTCGATAGCATAGCTGACATATATGACTCGACTAGAGAACCGGCTACTGATGCTGAGATCAATGCGATATCAGACGCGTTAAAAGGATGCAATGCGGTTCTTGATGTTGCTGTGGGCACAGGTAGGTTCGCAAAACCTCTATCTGAACTTGGATTCCACATAACCGGTGTGGACATCTCGCGTAAAATGATGATGAAGGCGAGGGAGAAAGGAGTGGATAACCTGGTGCTAGCAGACATGCATGAAATGCCATTCAGGGATAAATCATTTGACGCGGCAATCGTGATTCACGTTCTACATATCATCGCGGATTGGCCCAAAGCCATGCAAGACGTGGGAAGAGTTACAAAAAAGAACGTCATTTCTTTGCTGAGACACAGGCCAGGATTGACGAATCAATGGGGACTAGACGGGACGGGAGTTGGTGCGCTCTATCTCTCCATGAGAGAAGAGGCAGGCTATCCTGTCAAGAGGACAGACAGAAGGCGAATGTGGCAGAATGAACAGGAGATAAAAACCAGGGTGCCACCGTTGAAGCTCGAAATTATAAGGGACGAGATGGTGTCGATGACCTTGGAAGAGGTGTTCAACAAGCTTGAGCGAAGGAGTCCCTTCATGATCCGTGACTTGCCGGAGGAAGTGCACAAACACATCGTCGAGAAGATTGTTGCGATGAAAGGAAAGGAAAGGTTCGAGAGGAGAATTATTGAGGAACTGGCTGTCTGGGAGCCAGCGCAACTGGAATCATTTGGCAAGCCTGACCAATCCTAGAGTTACCTGAATCACGTTCCGAATTCGTGCACACACTTTATCGCCGACCCACTAAAGAGCGAGCAGGCGCGCGAGGGCTTGGCATGCTTTTCAAAATCGAGAAAAACTCTGATGGTTGAATCAACGTTTGCAATGGCCAATCCACCTTTTTCACTTTGGTAGTTGCATCAGGATAGAATGTCTTTATTCGACCAGTTGTTTTAATTACCTAGTATTGCGAGTTGTTTTAAACTGGTGAGATGGCATTTGGAAATTGTCGAATGTGTTCCGAATTTCAGCACTTCAGACCCTAAGGTTGTAAAATCAATCCTCAACGAACTAAAGAAGACCAAGAACGCCTTCTTGCTTGACCAAACTTATGACGATTATTACAATCGCTTAGTAGTCTCATTTGTGGGCAATAAGAAATCGGTTCTTCAAGCCGCGCTAAACATGTCCTTCAAAGCTGTAGAACTGATCGATATGCGAAAACATAAGGGTCAGCATCCGAGAATCGGAACCGTTGATGTTGTCCCGTTCATACCGTCAAAGAATGTGACGATGAAAGATTGTGTTGAACTTGCCAAAGAATTTGGAAAAACTCTTGCAAAAAAATGCGGGTTGCCAGTTTACTTGTACGGCGAGGCCGCGACGAAACCTGAACGGAAAGACCTAGATTGGATACGTGAAGGCGAATTCGAGAAACTTTCTGAAATGATTTTCAAGCCTGAGCGGAAGCCGGACTATGGCCCACCAAAACCACATCTCACGGCTGGCGCAACGATCACTGGAGCCAGAAGAGTTATGGCTGGCTTCAACGTCAACCTGGGCACCGCCGACCTTACAGTCGCCAAGAAGATCGCGAAGGCTCTACACGCAACCAAGGGAGGGTTCACAAACGTCAAAGCCATGGCTGCGTCCCTTCCGAACAAGAACATTACACAGATAGGCATGAGCATAAGCGATTTTGAAAAGACTCCTCTCTACCGCGTGTTCGAAGCGCTCAAGGTGGAAGCCGCACGCTACAACGTGCCAATAGTGGGCTCAGAATTCTGCGGCATGGCACCATTGAAAACCCTCATGGACGTGGCAGCATACTACCTGAAAATCGACAACCTCACGGAAGACCGCGTGCTGGAGATAGCCATTCAAGAAGTGATAGAGAAAGGCGGTGCCTTTGAATAAAGCTGCCAGGTCAAAAACAAGGGAAAAGGCAGACGTGCTCATCGTAAACGCTAACGAGCTAGTTACACTTGAAGGTAACAACCAAAAACCACGAACCGGCAAAGAGATGCTCGACCTCGGAATAATGCGCAACGGTGCTCTAGCGGTTAAGGATGGAACAATTGCCGCAGTCGGAAGCACTTCTGAAATCACGAAGGTTTACAAAGCTGAAAACATCGTGAACGCCAACGGCAAAACAGTGTTGCCAGGCTTCATCGACCCCCACACGCATCTTGTCTTCGCAGGTTCAAGAGAGGACGAGTTTCAGATGCGCGTCGAAGGGGCTCCCTACATGGAGATACTCGACGCGGGCGGTGGCATCCTGAAAACTGTCAAAGAGACGCGGAGAGCAAGCGTCGAAAAACTCGTTGAAAACGGCACTGAGACACTGAACACCATGTTGGAGTACGGAACGACAACTGTGGAGGCAAAGAGCGGCTACGGACTGACGACTAAGGACGAGTTAAAGATACTGGAGGCCATCCAGCGCCTTAACGAGATGCACGCGGTTGACTTGGTTCCAACTTTCCTTGGAGCACACGCAATTCCTCCAGAATTTTCAAACAGCCCAGAAGACTATGTGAGTCTGATCATCAGCGACATGATTCCCAAAGTGGCTGGGAAAGGACTCGCAGAGTTCTGCGACGTTTTTTGCGAGCGAGGAGTCTTTACTCTTGATCAAGCTAGGCGCATTCTGGTGGCGGGCAAGAACTCGGGCTTGAAGCCCAGAGTGCACGCTGACGAGTTCAACCTCCTGGGAGGGACAGAACTTGCCGCCAGCGTCGGAGCAGTCTCGGCGGACCACATGCTTTTTTCTTCCGACAAAGGTATTAAGGCCATGGCTGACAAAGCAGTCTTGGCCACTTTGCTGCCTGCAGCGGCCTTCAGCCTGATGAGCGGTCATTATGCAGATGCTCGAAAAATGATCAACTCAGGCGTTCCAGTGGCTTTGGGCACCGATTTCAACCCAAGCTGCTGGGTTGAGAACCAACAATTGGTCATCGCTTTCGCCTGTCACTTCATGATGTTAACGCCGGCTGAAGCCATAACAGCGGCAACGATCAACGCTGCACACGCTGTCTACAGAGCGGGCGAAGTTGGAAGCTTGGAAGTCGGTAAGAAGGCCGACATAATCGTTTTGGACGTTCCGAACCACAAGTTCCTCGGCTACCGCTTCGGTGTGAACTTGGTTGACAAAGTGATCAAGAAAGGCAGACTGGTAGTCGACAAGGAGGCAAATCGAAGCGAATTCCGCCTCTTAGAAGAACAGGAAATGTGAACGTCCTCAGCCTCTTGAGGCTCAAGAGAGCTGGGCAAAGAATTAAAGTGCGGTTTCATATTTTGGAGACTGGTGAACAATGTTGATCAAGCTCACTAGGCCTATTCGATGCCTGACTGGCCACGAGTTGCACTGTAAGAACTGGCAGATTGAAGGAATTCTGCGGATGCTGTGCAACGTTCTTGACCCCAATGTGGCCAAGGACCCTGACAGGCTTATTGTCTACGGTGGAACTGGTCGGGCTGCTCGGAGCCTGGAGTGTTTCGACCGCATAGTTGAAACCTTGACCGAACTCGAAACTGATGAAACAATGCTCATCCAAAGCGGCAAGCCTGTCGCAGTTTTCAAGACGCACAAGTGGGCCCCGAGGGCTCTGATAGTCAACGCTATGCTCGTGCCAAAATGGGCCAACTGGGACTATTTCTACGAGTTGGAGCAGAAAGGCTTAATCATGTACGGGCAGATGACGGCAGGCTCTTGGGCCTACATTGGAACGCAGGGCATCCTGCAAGGCACTTACGAAACCTTAGCGGAGGTCGCTAAGGAACACTTCGATGGAAGCCTGCGTGGAAAGCTCGTGTTGACTGCAGGTCTGGGTGAAATGGGCGGAGCTCAGCCTTTAGCAGTCACGATGAACGACGGTGTTGCGCTCGTCGTTGAGATAGACAAACGGGCAATTGACCGCAGATGCAAGCACGGATACTTGGAAACATGGACGAATAGCTTGGACGAGGCTGTGAACCTTGCTTTGGAAGCGAAGAAGCAGGGCGTTCCGAGAAGCATCGGCCTTCTGGGCAACGCTGCGGATGTGTATCCTGAACTTCTGAATCGCGGTATCATACCAGACGTTTTGACTGATCAGACTAGCGCGCATGATCCGCTGAACGGCTATTACCCTGCTGGCTTTAGCAAGGAAGATGCAGACGAGCTGCGAAAGAGCGACCCTAAAGAATACTGTCGACTTGCAAGTTCAAGCATGCGTCTGCAAGTTGAGACCATGGTCAGGATGATGCTGAAAGGCGCCGTAACTTTTGACTACGGCAACAACCTTCGAGAACAAGCCTATAAAGCCGGTTATAAAGACGCTTTCTCGTACCCGGGTTTTGTAATGCGTTACATAAGGCCCAAGTTCTGCGAGGGCAAGGGCCCGTTTCGATGGGCGTCACTCGTCGGCAGCGAAGAGGACATCTACAGGCTCGATGATGTCATTCTGAAAGACTTCGCACACAACAAAGAATTGTGCCGGTGGATTCGAAAAGCCAAAGCCCACGTGAAGTTTCAAGGCTTACCGGCCCGGGTCTGCTGGCTCGGCTTCGGTGAACGTGCAAGGTTTGGAAAAACCATCAACACCATGGTCGCGAATGGAGACATCTCGGGACCAGTTTGGATAGGCCGCGACCACTTGGACGGCGGAAGCGTGGCTTCTCCAAACCGCGAGACCGAGGGCATGAAAGACGGCAGTGACGCAGTCGCAGACTGGCCTATACTCAATGCTTTAATAAACGCTGTCGGCGGCGCTACTTGGGTAAGCGTACATCACGGCGGGGGTGTTGGAATAGGCTACAGCATTCACGCTGGAATGTGCTTGGTTGCGGATGGAACTAAGGAAATGGAGAAAAGACTGATCACAGTACTGACGACCGACCCAGGGTTGGCCATAGTCCGCCACGCAGACGCGGGATACGAGTACGCACAAAAGATGGCCAGAGAGAAGGGCATCAAGATGCCAATGCTTAAGTAGGGAAGTCTAAGTTTAGGGAGCTCACAGTCTGCGACGCTCTCCAGAAAAGAATTCATGCTTTGACAATGTTGTATCCAGCAGCCTTGCGAAGTCTGTTCATAACAGCAAGCCCTAACCCTTCAAGTGGCAAGCCCTCCGCGACGATCACGTCCACTTTTTCGAGGTCAAACTCCCTCAGAAGCCTGAAAAGGTTCCGAGCGACATCTGCCAAATCGCTCCTGGTCCCGAGAGACTTCACAACATCTGCATCATAATACCCAGCGGTCTCATCCGTGCAAAGAATGCCTACTGTGCTCCCCATGCGCTTGTAGAAAGCCGTTAACTCGACGACTTTTTCAACCACATCAGTCAATTCTCCTTCAACAACCACAACGTCAGCGTGAGGAGCATAATGCTTATGCTTGACCCCTGGCGAACGAGCCTTCTCAACTGGCAAAGGTTTCTCAGCCGTGACGACTGGATTAAGCTCTACTTTGCCAAGTGCCCTCTTCAACAACTCAAACGGCGTTCCGCCTGGACGCAGCACTTGAGGCGGGTTAACGGTTAAGTCCAGAACGGTGGACTCTACTCCTATTTTTGTCGGTCCAGCATCCAAAACGGCGTCTATCCTTCCGTTAAGGTCATCCAGAACGTGCTTTGCCAACGTTGGACTCGGCTTTCCAGCCAGATTTGCGCTCGGCGCCGAAATTGGGCACATGCTTTCCCTGATCAGGGCCAATGCGACATTGTGTCTTGGCATTCTTATCGCAATCGTATCCAACCCAGCAACGGTCACTTCCGGCACAATCTTCGAGCGTCTGAAAATCAACGTTAGCGGTCCAGGCCAGAACTCTCTCATCAGCTTCTCCGCCTCAGAGGAAACGTCCTCAACCAACCATTGAACATCTCTCACATAACCCACATGCACGATCGGAGGGTTGTCGAGCGGACGCTTCTTCGCATCAAAAAGGGCTAAAACAGCCTTCGAGTTCAAGGCATCCGCTCCGAGACCATACACTGTTTCAGTTGGAAAAGCTACTAAGCCACCTCTTCGGACGAGACCCGCCGCTACGCGAATCTTTTCTATGTCAGGTTCTTGAGCGTCTACTTTCAGCGATATTGTCTTCTTCATCCAAACCATAAAATGAAAACTGCACATTTAAACTTCTTTCAAAAAGAAACTTGAAAAGCCCGAGCACTTCTCCGCCGAAGCCTTAAATCATCGACCATAAAAAGCTCTTATTCAAACACTTGCACGGTTGTTTTCGCACCTCACGCGGCAGTGACACACGCCTTGCCCAGATCTCAGCACGACTGTAAAAACAGAAGGCAACTTCAAGACAGTGGATTGAAAAGTTACAACCCTTGCGGAGATTCTGCCCTGAGCGCTCAGCGCGTGCACATACTCAAGTCTCCACAAATCCACTCGGGCCTTGCTCAATGCCTGCATCCAGTACCAGTACCCTACAGGGATGGGGAGGTCAAATATAAGGGGAAAAACGCGAATACAAGGATATAGCGTTCATGCCTAGCCGGTGCTAAGAAATTTCAGAACACCCATGTTCGCCTAGGAGCGGAACAGAGACCATGAGCGTTTGTCTAGACCACGTAGCGGTCGATGACTTTCTGCATGCTTTTCGGAGGTGTCTGTCTCGCTGCAAGCTGCTTCAGTATTGTGATCATCTGAGGCTGGAAACGAGCAATATCCGTAAGACTTATCAAGCCTACGAGACGTTTTCCATCAACCACAGGCAGCTTCTTGATCTTCATCTGAAACATCAGCTTCACCGCTTCCGCGAGGTCCATGCCCGGCTCAGCAATCACCAGCGGACTCGTCATAGCATCTTTGACCTTAGTTTTACTTGCATCTTTGCCTTCTGCAACCACTCTTTTCAGCACGTCTCGTTCAGTCAGTATTCCGTTGGCCTTTCCTTTTTTCACGCCGATCAGGCACCCGATCTCAAACTTGTTCATGATCTCTGCAGCCTCCTTTACAGTAAAGTCTTCATCTATAGTGATGACCTCCCTCACCATGACGTCCTCAACTCTAAGAGACACGTCTCCTTCCCTCTTCTTCTCTTCCGCCAAACAAATCACCTCCACTCATCTTCTGTGCAACCTGCGAACGATCTTTTCAGCATTATCCCCAACCGGGATTCTCGCTCTTTCAAACTTTTCTCTTGGCTTTCCCAAAGGTCTAGTGGCGTCAAAGCCCACTTTCGCAGTCAAGACCCTCTCCTGATCTGCTGAAGGGTCCAAACTTGAACCGCGCACGTTCTCCATCATGATCAAATCTTCACTTCCTTGAAAACGCGTCGCAATAGCCCACTCCACGTCTGAACCGTCACACACGTTAATGTCAGAATCAACGACTACCGCATGCTTCAAACTCGGATGCGCCGCAAAGGCCGCCAACAAAGCATTCTTTCCATCACCTTCCAGCTGTTTCTCAACAGAGATAACAGCGTGAAGCCACCCACTTCCCCCGGCTGACAGGTTCACTGCACGAACCCTCGGTACAACCTTTGAAACCGCTTCCCAGATCAGTACCTCATGAGACAACCCCATCAGAAGCCTGTGTTCAGCTCCAGACGACAGAAGCGCATGATAAACATATTCCCGTCTATGCGTAATACCTACGATGTCCACAACCGGCTGTTTTCTCTGAACATCATAAGTTCCAATAACATCAACAAACGGTCCCTCAGCAACCTCCTTCGTCGCCGAGATTTTTCCCTCCAAAACAAGTTCAGCCTCAGCCGGGGAGCAAGCATTCACATGCTCACACTCAGTCAGCTTGAGCTTGTTGCTCAACAGGGCGTTTGCAACGCCATACTCGCTCACGCCGAAGGGCAGAGGACAAGAAGCTGCCAGCAAAACTGCAGGGTGAACGCCGACGACGATCGCTACATCAAGGTCTTTTCCAGCCTCTTTTGCCATTCGCCACAATTTGAAGAGATGCCTGGGCACCAGACGAATAGCCAAGCGCTTTCTGCCCAAAACCTGAAGGCGATGCACTGACACGTTCTCAACCTCTCCGTCGAGGCTTCTGGCATGCACAACTGCCGAAGTGATGTAGGGTCCCGCGTCCTTCTCAAAGTGAGTAAGAACAGGAATCCTAGATAAATCAACATCTTTCTCTTTACACTCTTTGACCGCAGCATTGTTAACCGAGTTGGGTTTACTCGGCAACCTCCAAGCCGCTGAGAGTCTGCCATAAAGCTCATCTTGGCGAACATTGAGCGCTCTGTAAATTCTCTCTCTAGTCCCGGAGACGTTAGCAACAACCTTGGTCGCATGATCCTTCACGTTTTCAAAAAGCAGAATTGGGCCTTCATTGTCAAAGCTCTTCATTATATAAGCCATTTCAAAGCGTGAGGAAACTTCATCCTTTATGTGCAAAATTTCCCTTTCTTTTTCTATTTGTTTAAGAAATTCCTTGAGGCTCATGCGCTAGACGCCTCCTTCTGCGGCTGCTCTTGGGTAACCCTTTCTATCAAGCGTTTGAAAACTGATTGCGCCTGCGCCTCATCCATCCTTTCAAGATAAACCGAGACCAACGCTATTTTCTCCTTTCTTGCAGCCAAGTATTCTGCGAACATGCGGGCTGAAATCGCGTTCTTATCCCCGAGGAGAACTGATGACGAGGGGGGGCCGAGCAGATCCTCCGCTCTGGGAACAGCGATTGCAAGCGTCCCAAGCTTGTCTTCTCTCTCGCTTAGCATCACCAAACATGAATTCTTCGCTTCCACATAGACCGCAAGAAAACGCGTGCTCTGCTCAGTTATTTCGTCCTTAAAGACTCTTGCCCGCTCCAATCTTATGTCTCCACTGCTTATTAATAGCTTTAAGCACTCACTATTTATTACTTTCAAAACATAGGGTTCCGTAATGTCTGACCGACGTGCCGAAACAATCCTCAAAATACTTCGCGCCACGTTTGCGATGCCAACGTGGACGACTGCGACTCGCAACTCTTTCGCAACGTTGATTGCAACAATCATTTCACAAAACACCACTGACAAGAACACAGCAAGAGCCTTCGAAAACCTCTCGAACAAGTTCCGAATAACTCCCGAAACACTCGCAGAGGCTGAAATCAAACGGATCGAAAACTGCTTGAAAGTTGCTGGCCTATACCACAACAAAGCTCGAGCGATACAACAGGTCTCAAGGGTGGTGCTCAAAAAATACAACGGCAACCTAGCCCAAATCCTGTCGAAGCCTCTCGATGAGGCAAGAGAAGAGCTCTTACAATTTCCTGGCGTCGGACCCAAGACAGCAGATGTCTTATTGCTGTTCAGCGCCAAAAAACCAACTATACCAGTTGATACACACGTCAACAGAGTATCGAAACGGCTAGGCCTAGTCACTAAGGAAGCAGACTACGAAACTGTACGCAGAACTCTTCAATTGATCTATGATCCAAAAGACTATCTCGCTGTTCACGTATTGCTAATCTCACACGGCAGAAAATACTGCAAAGCTAAAACCCCGCTGTGCAAGGAATGCCCTTTAGCCAGAGTCTGCCCATCGAGATATCTAGGAAGCTAGAACAAGACTGTTGTGGGCGCGCAGTCCTTATGGGGATCAGATTCATCGACAAAACAACGAGGGACTCAATTTGGAATACAGCCCGCCCATTCTATCCGCGAGAACACGCGTTCCAACGTAACGCATGATGGCCACTAGCCTTAAAACGGTCCAAGAATCACCAGGATCCAATGTCAGCGAGCAAAATTCGATCCGCACGCAATATCGTGGGCTTTGGTGAAAAGGCCATACCTGCCCAGGAAGAATTCAGTTGTTAACAGCCTCGGAACGTTCTCGTCTTCTTATTATTCTAAAAAAGTTTCTTGAAAGACGCAAAGTCCAAATTGTCTTCTTCAGCAGTCAGGGAAATCTCTTTCATGTTCTTGTCAAGCTTCACCTTTCCCAAGGCGAGGATTGACGCTTCTTCAGATACAGGCGTGATAACTTTCAACGTTTTCCTAACGTAATCAACTTCCTGCAAGATGCCGATGCCCAGAAAACTTCTCTGGCCATCATACAAAGCTGCTAACAACCTTTCTTCTTCGCCTTTTCTCGTCACCACAACCCTCTTCTTGGTTGCCTGCTCAACCTTCTTTATATTGTCCGCGCTGATCCAACGTCTTCTGCCGATGACTATACTGATTCTGTCACTTAGTTCTGATAGTTGCAGCGGCTTCATTCCGAGGAGATCGCATATTCTTCTTGCTTCCCTACCGTTCATGTGAGGCTTAGTCAAGCCAAAAAAATCGTTTCCCTCAACTTTCAGCCAGCTCAACGAAAGTGACTGAACTCTTGGGTTTCTAAGGTATTTCTTGTATCCGAGTTCGCGAAGGGTCTTGCGTCTTTCGTTGTCTCTGGGCTTAATTGCGGCAGGAGAGTCAACGATGACTTTTTTGAATTTTTCAAGGGCAGTCAGGAGCGGTGCTAGTTCATCTCCTTGGCGAATGCAAAAAATCATTTCAGGCTTAAGTTCCTCAGCAAGGTTGAGTTTGTACGCAACTGCACATTCTCCTTCGACCCAGCCGTCAGTGTTTATGATCAAAAACTCCGGATTGGTAGCCATGATCTCTTTCTTCAACAAGGAAAGACCTTCGATCATCTTGTCTACAGCGTTGCCCGGTGACGTTTCGCCGATGAAGAAAGCGTTTTTTGCTTGAAGGTTGAAGAGGTCAGTTACTGCTTTGGTCACAAAAGCATAGGCGACGGTTGATGGTGGCCCAACGTCAGACTGACCCAGGTCTCCGTCCAAAACTGCGACTTTACGTCTTTCACCTAAGACTTTGTTGATTAGGTACGTGCAGAAACCAGTTTTTCCAGAGTCCGCATTCCCCACGATCATTACCGTTACAGGCCTGGTTTGCAGGTCCAGAAGCTCCTGAACTGATTCAACCCAGGAGGATGGGATAGTGTTACCATCAACTTCATCGACGACTGCATTTTCCCCCAATGAAATATCAAGAACAGCCCTTTCCTGAACTGCAAAAGGTAGCCTTTTGCCTTCACGTATAACAACTTTACCTTTTTCACTTATCGCTGACCCGAAAACTTCCACTTTGCCTGAATTCAGAGTGACCGAGGCCGGGCCATCAACTAGAAGAGTCTTGCCATTTTCAACCGTGCGATTCAACTGACTTCCTCCTTTGAAACGAATATCCGCTTCTCCCTGCTATCTGAATCGCCGAAACAATATCTCTTAAGCCTCTTCTGTGTTTCGCTTCGTTCAGCCGACGATTTGTCCCAGCTTCTCTTACGCTTTCCAGTACCACGTTGGGGGGCAGTGCATTGTCTAAGTCTCGCAAAAGTCTTTCTTTGCACGCGGGAACTCCATCGCCAACTTTTATTGAAATCGTTGAGACTGGAGTGTTCTCAAGACCCTTGATAATCGTCTCTATTTTATGTAGAGTCTCTTCTACGCTGTAACAGTTTCCTGTTTCAACCACCCTGCCGCCTGCTAGAACTGCCAGTCCAAAAACGTCACCTGGGTCGACACCTATGGTCACTTTTTCAAACGATCCCTTTCCCTGAACAATTTGCAAGGCTTCGTTTATGAATGCTGCGGCTTCCATTCCATTCTTGTATGCCAGTACTTCTTCATGGTTTATCAATTCTTTTTCCTCTTCGGTGGTTATGACAACTTTGATCTCTATTGGAACAGGTTCGCATGGAGTTAAGCTTAGAAAAGAAACATTCCTTCTTTTAAGCTCACTTACGATAAGAAAGTAGGCTTTCCCGGAAACTGTTGCAACCGCTATTTTCGCTTTCATACAACTATCAAGACGCTCGGGACTTTTGAAACACAAAAACACATTATAGTTCGGCCGTTTATATCTGTTGACGTGCACGGACTTGCTTAAAGAAATTCCAACAAATTGCAGGTCAATTGACGAGTTCCTAAAGGGAGGTTTCCCAGTTGACACTGTTGCTCTCATCTACGGCGAGGCTGAAACTGGAAAAACAACACTGGCGATGCAGTGTGCCATAAACTGTGGGAAGCAAGGCTACAAAACGCTCTTTGTGGATTCTGATAGAACATTTTCAGCTCAAAGGCTTTCTCAAATCGTTCCTGAACAGTCCAAAGAACTTCCGGAACTGATAATTCTAGCAAGACCGAATGATTTTCGTGAACAGACTATGGTCGTAGATCAATTGACTGATTACGTAAACCAGAACTTCAAGCTCGTCGTCTTCGACACCATAACGTCACTGTATCGCCTTAGGATTGCAGAGTCTCCGTCAAAAACGTTTGAGCTTAACCGAGAACTGAATAGACAGTTGGCAAGCCTAGCGCAAGCTGCCAGGACCCAGAGAATTGTAGTATTGCTGACCAGTCAGGTTCACAGCGTTCTAGATGAAGTTCCCGTGAGCATCGCACCTGTTGCCACGAGAGTCTTAAGGTTCTGGGCTGACACGGTTATTGCCATGAAACTTACCGAAAAACCCCAAGCAATAGAGGCAACAGTAGAAAAGAACCCGGCAAAGCTTCCTTCAATGACTTGCAGATTAAGAATTGAAGAACATGGAATACACTAGTATTAGGTTTAATAACCGGAGTATGTAGAATGGACTTAGTTCAGATAGTGGCTCGAGCGTTCGAGTTTATATTTCCGGCGTATTGTGCGAACGCCGTTCCTGTTCTTGCCGGTGGTGGGCCAGCTATGGATTTTGGGAAAAAACTTTCTGATGGAAGGCCCTTGTTAGGGAAAAACAAGACTTTTCGAGGTTTTTTTGCTGGGCTAGCTGTCGGAACGGCAGCAGGCTTGGCAGAAAGCTTAGTCTTTAATTATCCCATCATGTTTGGTTTCCTGCTGTCCTTAGGCGCTCTGTTTGGAGACTTGGGTGGAGCCTTTGTAAAGCGGAGACTTGCTATTCCTCCAGGAGGATTGTTGCCAGTTGTAGATCAACTAGACTTCATAATGGGTGCGATTCTTTTCTCGCTTCCACTTTCTATGGCGTGGAGTTGGCAACTGTTTGTCACGGTTCTAATTATTACTCCTCCCATTCATCTATTAACGAACTTCTTTGCGTATAAGTTAAGGCTAAAAAGCAATCCTTGGTAATGGTTCGCGATGTACCTCTTTAATAACCTGCGCCTCCGCTCAACTTGAACTGTAGTGAGGCTTGAAGAAGTATGTATGCCAACAGTAGGAGAACGATTCCTATCATCAGCATCATGTAGGCTTGTCTTGGTTTGTACACATACTTGGTGCTCTGATACACCGCGAATAAGCCTATTAATCCAACGGCGTAGCAAGTTACGGCAACAACGGTGTCGCCTATGAACTGGGAAGAAAGCGACGGGTAGAGAAATAGAAATTGCCCATTGTAGTAGACGGCTGGAAGCGGTCGCTCTATCCAATCGTACAGCGCGCCTCCGAGCATGAGCACGGCAAAAGCTATCGAGACCAGTGGAATTAAGAGATCTGATGGTTTTGTCGTTGAGATCCACCTGTAGAGTTTGTTTAGTGAAAATGACAACGACGAGATGCTTTTCTTAATCGTGCCCGACATTTGCCTGCTCTCCACTTTTCAACAGATGTTGGACGACTTCTTTCGTCCATTCTCCAGTTAATGGATTGTTGGCAATCTGACTTAAATACTCTTTCCAAGAAATCTCCAATGCCTTTCTCCACTTCTCATAACTTCTAACGATGTTTTCGCACGCTTTCTCATGCGACCTACAATACTTGCCTGCGTGCGATTTTCTGCCACATATTATACATTTCAACTTTTTTCATTCTA
>DASPPK010000067.1:0-2992 GCA_035625495.1 Candidatus Acidiferrales bacterium
AGTTCTGAAGGAATTTGACGCAAAGGTGGGAAAGGACAAGCTCAAGATGCTGCACGTGAACGATTCGAAAGGAGACTTAGGATGCAGAATCGACCGACACATGGCCATCGGCGAAGGAAAACTAGGATTGCAAGTCTTCCACGCCATCGTTAGAGACAAAAGGTTTGAGGACACTCCGAAAGTCCTAGAATTGCCGAGCAGAGACGAAGAAAAGATCCAGCGACAGCTCAAACTTCTCCGCAAGCTGCAGGAGACAACACAATGTGTTTCCGAGCCGAAAGAGATTAAAATTCAGTCAAGACTGGACGAGTCGTTTCCGCACGATCCCTCAGGTTGAACCAGAGTTGGGGACACTTCCGAAATATATAAAGCTCGTTTGAGCCTCTTCAATGGTGACAGACCATGTTTCGCGTAAGAGTACAGAAGGTTGAATCCATCCATGACCTAGACGGCAACCTTGGAAAACGAATAGAGCTGATCGAAGATCGACAGGTTCCCCATTTCTCAGTCAGACCTCAAACAGAAGAAGCCAAGGTTGTTCAAGACGTGCTTCAAGCCCTACAGCAGCAGATGCCGATGTTTCCAGGAAGAGTGGATTTTGCAATTCCAAAAATAATCCTGTTTCTAACAGAACAAGAGTATGAGACCTTAGGCATAAACTTTGACGTTAACCAGATCTACGACATAAACCTTGAAAATCAGAGCCTGAAGTTCACGAAAACTGCATGATTTCTTTCCTTCTATGTCTCAGAGCTGAATGTTTGGGATGAAAGGACAAGACAAACATCATGTTTCTCAACCTCATGCAAATGTCTTCAATGCTTGACTGCTCCTCGCCTACGCAAAAGATAGGAATGGGCTCCTCTTCACCGTTCTTGTAGTAGACGTAAATCGGCAGAAACTTCTTTGTGAAGGTCTTGACTTCGAAACTCAGCTTCAAATGTTTAGCCATCCTCTCTGTGGCAACACTCACGGGCTTCAAGCGTTTTTCGCGAGACGCAAAACTCGATGCGTAGACAAACAATTTCCCGTTACTGTTCTCAAGCATATGCTCACCAAGATCACGGTCGAACGGACATCTTTTAAAACAAGTGCTGAAACAACACGTCTACAGGGCAGAGAGATGAGTTTAAGTGAAAAGCTTCCGCAGGGAAAAGCAATGAAAATCAGGGCGCACGTGTTGGTGGGAGGCCGAGTGCAGGGCGTCTTCTACAGGTCAGAAGCAAGGTACGAGGCGAGAAAGCATCATGTGAAGGGCTGGATCCGTAACCTACCCAATGAGAGGGTTGAAGCCGTTTTTGAAGGTGAAGAACAAGATGTGAAGCAACTCGTAGAGTTCTGCAAGCAAGGTCCTCCGACGGCAAGAGTGGCAGGGATAGAAGTTGCTTGGGAGCCTTACACAGGCGAGTTCAACGATTTTGAAATAAGATATTAGCATACGCTTTAACATGAGAAAAGAGTGTGCTCAAGTCTTCTGCCTGGGCACTCTGAAGTGCGACGCTTTTCCGGCACTGACGTATTCTCCACCAGCTTGGCGCACGACAGAGGCGATTTTTGAGAAGTTCTCAGAACCCAAGTATTGCCGCGGCTTGATGATTATGTAATCGTCTTTTTCCTCAAAATTCAACATGCTTTCCAAGTCTTCAGGGAACATGGTCCGCAGGTCCTCTATAGCCTTCGACTTCTCGGCTGCCCGAGGCGCCCCGGCGACAGTCGGAGACTGGCCCAGCGATAAAGGCGGCGCCGCAGCTACAGGCTGGGTGATCTGCTGAACCGACAGCGACTTCAACGAAGCAGACACCTGCCTCAAGTCCTCCGCGATACCACTCAAGATCACGATGAGTTCATCAACCCTCTTGGTCAAGTTGTCCACCTTCGCTTTATCCGTGCTCATAAGCCTTCAACCCTCCAAATCCTTAATACTTCACCCATTTATTAATTGTTTCTGACCCTTCTCACAAGCCAAAAAAGAGGCGCACAGACCATACTTGATCGAAGTTGACGGCGGCAAAAAAGGAGGAAGCGGCACAATCCTTAGACTGTCAGTGGCCCTTTCAGCCATAACGGGGCAACCGCTTCACATCTACAACGTCAGACACAACAGACCTCAACCTGGCCTAAAACCCCAACACTTGGAAGCAGTTTTGACAGCCGCGAAACTGTGCAACGCTGAACTCGAAGGCGCAAGAATTGATTCTCGCGAACTCTGGTTCAAGCCTGGAGAAGTTGAAGGCGGCAAGATCGAGGCAGAAATCGGCACCGCAGGAAGCATACCGATGCTCTTGATGACCGTGCTGCCGATATGTGCTTACGCTAAAAGCACCGTTGTCCTGCACGTTTCCAAGGGTGGAACCGACGTTTCAAACTCGCCCACAATAAACTACATACGCTTCATCCTATTACCAACCCTCTGCCAAATGGGTCTGGAAGCAAGTCTGAAGGTCAGCAAGTACGGTTACTACCCAAGAGGAAACGGCGAAGTAACGGCAACAGTGAAGCCCGCACAGTCACTTAGACCTTTACACATGGAAACATTCGGCAACATAAAAGCCATCAAAGGAGTATCGGTCTGCACATTCTTATCCGAGAGAAAAGTGGCTGAAAGACAAGCAAACGCGGCTAAAGACTACCTGAGAGAAAAAGGCTACTCAACAGAGATTCAAACAGTAAATGACACGTCAAACCCCCTGCAGAAGGGCAGCTCAATGGTGATGTGGGCCGAAACTGACACGGGCACATTATTGGGAGCCGACGCGATAGGCGAACTGAAGAAGACAAGCGAAAAAGTCGGCGAAGAGGCTGCCCAGAAACTTTACACTGAGATCGCTGCCAAACCCACAGTTGACGTGCATCTGGCCGATCTGCTCATCCCATACGTCGCCTTGGCCAAAGGAAACTCAATCTACTTCACGCGGGCAGTTTCAGACCACTTAGAAACAAACATTTGGGTTACCGAACAGATCCTGAATGTTAAGTTCAACGTTGAAAACGT
>DASPPK010000068.1:0-2278 GCA_035625495.1 Candidatus Acidiferrales bacterium
ATGGGTCTAGTGAGTTTGACTGACATTGCTCGTTTCCAACCCCAAATGATGGTGCTGGTCAGACTACTTGCCGCCAATCAGACCACACCGAAAAGCATGCGAAAAGTAATCGACCGCTACGTTGTCTAGCGCGCACCCATCACAATCTCACTTTCTCATACCTGTCCATACATGCTCTGCAAGCCCTACAAAAAAGGAAGACGTCTAGTCAAATTACGCGCGCGCTAATCTTCTTAGAATCTCAAAGCTGATCCTGAAATTATCCTTCCAACAAGTGCTTGCACAAAACTGTGACGAAAGCTGTTTAGCTCGCGTGCCAAAAGAAGTAACTTTTTTCTATCCTTCATGCGCGATCATCGTTATTGTTGATTTAACTCTTTCCAGTCTCCTTATCTTGTCATGTGATTCTTTGAGCTTGTCCATAGTATTCGCCCTCGTTCTCACAATGATGTCATAGACACCGTAGACAGGATAAGCCTCTTCAACTCCCTTAATCTCCCTCAATGCTTTCATCAACTTTGGGTGATATTCTTCTGAATTTATCAATACGTATGCCGTAGGCATCAAAATCACCTTTTACTCTTTCTGAACACTTGGCTTTTAGCTTTTGGGCCCGCGCGCTCTCAATCTAGTAGTCATATATCGAATAGCGGTAGAGTTCTTGAAAATTACAAACTAGACTAGGCTTCCAACCTGAATGGAGTGAAGAAATTCTAAGTGTGGTTCAAGCTTAACTTTCAATAGCATGCGTTTGCAAAAGGGTTTTCAGGTCGATTCGAGAATAGTGTCGTTGTTGATGCATGATCGATCTTTGGTTTGACAGGGGCACTCTTCTGCTGCGGGGGGACGTTGGGACTCCTTACGGAAAGTGGGACCCTAGGGTAGGCTGTTACAGGGTCAAGGCCTCGCATTACCGCGATGTGCTGTCCTATCTGAAGGAGAGCATGCTTCAGTTTCGGGACAGCGTTCCAAACCTTCCTCCCGTCGAGACACTGCGCGGCGAAGTTGAGCTGCGTCCTTACCAGAGCGAGGCTTTGGCCAGATGGCGGCGTGCTGGCAAGCGGGGAATTCTGGTGCTACCGACCGCTGCTGGAAAGACGTTTATCGCGTTGAAGGCGATGAGTCTGTTGAAGACGCAGACTCTGGTCGTTGTTCCAACGTTAGATCTGATAGATCAATGGAAAAGAAGAGTGCAGGAATGCTTCGGCGTGGAGGCTGGAACCGTGGGCGGCGGAGAATCCACGGTGAGGATGCTAACTGTGTCCACGTATGACTCGGCTTATCTGCAGGCCGACATGCTGGGCAACAGGTTCATGTTCATGGTGTTCGATGAGGTTCACCATTTGGCTTCGCCGGGTTACATGCAGATTGCTGAGATGTACATTGCGCCTTACCGTATGGGTCTGACGGCGACGTACGAAAGGAGCGACGAGAGGCACTCGCTTCTTCCAGCCCTCGTCGGCGACCTCGTCTACACTGTGGACGTTGAAGAGTTGGCGGGAAAACATCTTTCGCCTTACACGTACGAGAAGGTTTACGTTGAGCTGACTTCTGAGGAGCAGCAGGTCTACGATGGCGAGATGAGCGTTTTCAACGGTTATCTGAGGGAGAGAGGAATCGTCCTGAGGAGCGCTGAGGACTTTCAAAGGTTCATAATGACCACTGGAAGGGACAAGCAGGCGCGAGAGGCTCTTCTGGCCAGAAACCACGCGGTAAGAGTGGCGTTGAACTCTGAGGCAAAGCTGGACCTGCTTGCCAAGCAGCTTGAAGCCCATGGAGGTGAAAGGACACTGATCTTCACGCTGCACAATGATTTGGTCTACAGGATAAGCCGCAGGTTCCTGATACCCGCAGTGACTTATCAAACGCCGAAGCAGGAGCGCCGAGAGATCATGGAAAACTTCAGAAACGGAAGCTACAGGGTGATAGTGACCTCTCAGGTTCTCGACGAAGGCGTGGACGTTCCGGACGCTTCATTGGGCTTCATCCTTAGCGGAACAGGAAGTGCACGAGAGTACGTTCAAAGGCTTGGAAGACTGCTCAGAAAGGTTGAGGGAAAGCAGGCCAAGCTTGTTGAGATAGTCTCCAAGGAGACCGTGGAAGCGAGGATGAGCCGAAAAAGGCATCAGAACTTAGACTCGGAGGCGTGAGAGGATGCTTCCGAGCGAGCTTCTAGCGGTTTGGAAAAGAAAGGGCACGATATGGCCGCGGTACGCTACGCTGTCGGCCGATAAGCTGGAAGTTGCAAACGGTCTCATTGAAGTCTACAAGCGCCACG
>DASPPK010000069.1:0-2748 GCA_035625495.1 Candidatus Acidiferrales bacterium
TACGGAAGACCCGAGGCCGCGCAGGGCATATTCGTAGAATTCAATCGCCTTTACGGAATGGCACGAGAAAAGCTTCCATTCGGCGTCCTCCAGATAGGGCACGCTTTGAGAAACGAAATCTCACCCAGACAGGGTCTAATAAGAGTGAGAGAATTCACGATAGCAGACTTGGAATTCTTCTTCGACCCCGAAGAACCCGACTGCTATCTCCTACAAGATGTTGAAGACGAAAAGCTTCGAATTCTTCTAGCAGAAACAAGGCAGAAAGGTTCAGAAGACATCACAGAAGTCACAGTGGGCGATGCACTGAAAAGAGGAACTATCAAGTCAGAGTGGCACGCAACCTTCATGGCCTATGCCAAGAGACTCTTGGTCGAGCTTGGCGTTCCAGCGAAGAAACAAAGGTTCATCGAAAAGTTGCCGTGGGAAAAGGCTCATTACGCGCGCCAAACCTTCGACCAGCAGGTTCTGGTTGAAAGATGGGGCTGGCTTGAAGTCTCTGGGCACGCTGACAGAACGGACTACGACCTCAGAAGTCACATGGAGCACAGCGGTCAGGACATGCAAGTCTTCAAGGAATACGAAAAGCCAGTTGAGAGGGAACGCCTCACGATAAAACCCATCATGGCCAAACTTGGACCTAGCTTCAAAGGTGAAGCCGCAAGAGTCGCGGAAGAACTTTCGAAAGCCAACCCACAAAAACTCGAAGCATCCTTGAACAGGAGCGGTCACTACATGCTCGGAAAATACGAGATCCTGCCTGAACACGTCAACGTTCAACGCGAAAAAATCGTAGAGCGTGGGAGACATTTCATTCCCCATGTCGTTGAGCCCAGTTTTGGCTCAGACAGGCTTCTATACGTAGCTCTTGAATACGCTTATCGGGTGAAGGAAGACAGGGCGATGCTGAGTTTCCCGCGTGACATTGCACCTATTCAGGTTGGGATTTACCCTCTCCTAAACAAGGACGAACTACCCCAGAAGGCTTTGGAAGTGCACAAGATGCTGATTGACGAAGGCTTTATAGCGGAATATGATGAGGGAGGTTCTATTGGTAGACGATACGCCCGCGCAGACGAAATTGGAGCGCAACTGGGCATCACAGTGGATCACAGCACGCTGAGCGACGATACTGTTACAATTCGGGACCGTGACTCGTGGAAACAGGTTAGAACAAGTATTTCGGACCTGAAAACGCTTCTGCACGAATATTTCAGGGGAATGATTGAATTTGAACAGCTAGGCAAGCCTGTTTGAAACTCTAGTTTCGCTAACTTTTTTAAGACTTCAGCACATTTAACGTTAGAAGAAAGTGCCCTATTTTGCGGGCGGGAAAAAACTTGGTCCTTCCAGCAGAAACCGAAGAACGAGTAAAACGTAGAGCGCTCAACGTCTGTCAAGACCATCTGCGCAAAGTCGTAGACGTTACTAGAAAGGTTCCCCAGATGATAGACTGTTTCACCAAGAACGACAAGGACGGAGCAAGAAAACTCTTCGACGAAATTAGAAGCGGCGAGGACGACGTTGACAAGGCTAGAAGACTCGTTTCACAGGAGCTGGCTGAAATAGGAGCCATCCTGTTTAGCAGAGAAGATTTCTTAAGGTTCACGAACCTAACGAGCGAAATCGCAGATTTCTCTGAGGGCATAGCCTTCCGTCTGAACGAAATCACGAACCACAACTGGAAGGTTCCCATGGACATAAAGAAGGAACTGCTTACGCTCTCAGAAGCCGTTATGGAGGCAGTTGTGAAGCTCAAAGAAACAGTGATGGTTCTAAACTACGGTCCAAGCAAAACGATGGAGAAAGCCAACGACGTTGAAGTCGCCGAACGCAAGGTCGATGAGATCTACCGCGAACTCGAGATACGACTCCTGAGCAGCAAAATAGACTTCCCAGCCTTAATACTGTTAAGAGACGTGCTGCAGCTTCTTGAGGATTCTGCAGACAAAGCAGAAGACGCGGCTGACGCTGTGCGAATTCTTTCCTTCATGATGTAAAGGCGAACAAGCTGATGCCCAAGAAAATAGGCGTAGAACTGATTGAGAACTTCTTAGTGGTGTGGAACTCCGCAGATGGTTCAGAACTCTACAAGAAAGGGTTCTACGGCAAACCCCTCGGAATCGCCAAACCCAAGATCCCAGAATTCAACGTCCCACTCATCCTAGACCTGATGGAAGGCCTATACTTGGTTGAAGAAGGCATCATAACGGTGCACGAAGGCCCCAAAAAAGTCAAAGTCGGCCCAAGAAAACTCCGCCAAGTGGCCAAGCGACTTTACGAAGAGTTTGACGACAAGTACGCCGTCTACCGCGACCTAAAAGACAGCCAGCTAATCGTCACACCCGGCATAAAGTTTGGCTGCGACTTCGCCGTTTACAAGCACGGCCCAGGAGTCGAACACGCCCCCTACATGGTTTCCGTCAAAAAAGCCAAATCCGAGATGACAGCCACCGAAATAGTCAAGGCCGGAAGACTAGCGACCACCGTCAGAAAAAGGTTCATAATCGCAGTTCCCAACTCAGAGAAAGCAAAGACAAAGTACTTAATATTCAAATGGTTCAAAGCGTAAAAACCAATTTTTCTTAATAGAACACATTTGCTGAAGTGAGTCTGCTATGGAATTAAAACAGATTTTCGAGCTCCAACAGGACTATGACAGAAAGATTGGAAGGAACACTTACGAGAAGTGTCACATGAGATTTCAATAGTTCATGAACGGTATCCCAAGGACAATCTGGAATTCTC
>DASPPK010000070.1:0-7373 GCA_035625495.1 Candidatus Acidiferrales bacterium
GCCCTCCTAAACTTCGGAAAAACCGCCAACTGGACAAACATCACACTCTACGTCGACACCACAAACAACATCATCTACGGCAACACAACCCACTTCTCCTTCATATGCATACACTAGGAGAAAGCGCCCGAGAATCAAGCATCATATGTCCACGATTTTTTACTGCCACAAAGAATGAGCGCGCGTATCATTTGTAAGGTTTGAGCTAGGAAAAACATGGAAACGTGTTTGTAAAGGAATCGAGGAGAAGTGGAAAAGAGTTTTTTGGCGCGCGTTACATTCATGGCTGGCTCCATGATACTTCGTTGGTTTCAAGCAAGCCAAGCAGACCAGTTTCGTCCATTCCTTCAGTTTGGCATGCTTGCAAGTTTTTGAATGTACACTTCAGGGATGTCAGTTAGCATTCGCTTTGCGCGTCCGCGGTCAATTATTGTTCATCTTTGTGGATTGACTCAGCGCCAAAGCCTTTATCATGTAAAGAAATGAGGGGGACTGGAACCATCTGAGGCTTAGGACGTAGCGTTGACAATGAAAGTTTGGAAGCCCTCGTCCACCAGCCTCAAGGTGTAGTTGTCGCCAACCATCGGAGTCACAATTATCGGTGGATGGTTCTTATCGACCTTTTCTGGCTGAAGCGTAATGACGCCGCTGAAACTCAACGTAACATTCTGCCCAGGCTGCAAAATCAACGGAGAAATCGCCAATTCGCCGTAGTCTTGTTCAATTCCGAAACACGGAATCAGCGATGAACCGTTAATCTCGAAAGGAATAGTGTCAGGAGCTATGTTCTGAACTATGACTTCACGTATCATTTGACCCTCTGCATTAGTTTTCTCCCAAGTCCGTGTTGCGTTTAATTCGCCGTGCAATGTCAGCCCGAAAACTTTGAAGGCAACGCTGCCCTGGTTCATCAATGTCACATTGAGACTGGTGACGTTGCCGTTCACGGAAAGTGTAGCAGAAACGATTGTCAGGTTGTTGGAAAACTCTTCCACAACGTGTACAAGTTTTTCTTTGTCGTTCTTTCCTAGTTCAACAATGGTTCCCACTTTGATCTGCTCCTTGCTCAAGGAACTTACAATCGTGGCAGTGGCACTCGGGACGAGTACAAAGTAGTACACTATGGTTCCGTTAGCGTCGGTTGCCTGTATCTCCACCAAGGTTGGGTTGAAGTCTATTAGCACGCCCGAAAGTGTCTGATTGACCTGACTGTTGGCAACTGATACCACAAGTGTGCTTGAGAGAGGAGTTACAATGTACGTCGTTCCATTGACCACCGCGTCGACACTAGCGAGCGTGAACTCAATCTGGTCCACAGCTGAATCGTTCGGAATCGTCGTTGAAGCAATAGTCTGACTCACGTTCACAAGCGAAAACAGATTAACCGTTCCAGAAGCGTTGACTGGAAGCCACTCTGAGGTTCCATTCGATAAAGTCACTTGAAGCGAAAAATCAGAGTACGTCAAGTTGAGCACTGTGGTTCCAGCAGGCACAGTTGGAGGATCAGTCAGCATCACCAGAAAGGGCGCTGCAGCTGTAGTTTGAGTAGACGTCATTAAAAACATCTGGTTAGAGACTAAAACGACGGCGATAACAACGATCGCTACGAGGACCGCGGCTAAGCCGTACTTGAAAGTCCAGTTTCTCGACATTTTAGTTTCCTCTGTGCGTAATGAAAAACATGAAAGAATAATAACCTACATTTTTGAAAATTCTTTAAACCCTGTTGAACAACGTTTTTAATAGTCTTTAATCATAGATCTATCGACCGTTTTTTGAAGCTATATTGCTAGCCTGCGCCAGAGCCTGACTGTCTCGTACCAGAACACTAGAACCATGGCTGCACAAATAGCCACAATGTAAACTGTGAAACCCGAAGCGCTCAAGGCCTCAAACGAAAAAAACGCCACCAGAACAGTGAAAAGCACCGCAAAAAAGAACAGTTGAGGCACTATGGCAGGCCCGATCCTCGAATACCCCTCAAGAACCCTGTCCGACGATTCCTTCACCGCCGAATACCTTCCCCGTTCATCCTGCACAACGAACCCTGCTTCAGTGAGTTTTCCAAGATGGTAAGATGCAAGAGAGGCCGAGGACAAACCAACTCCCCGTTGAATATCTCGAAGCTCTGAGGAACCATGCCTCAACAAGTACAAGTAGATTTTTAGCGCGTTACCCCTAACTTCCTGACTCTTTGACATTTGAGAGATTACATGAACAACTTTTGTCATTTAACACTTATGACGTACGAGTAAATGCACAAAGTTTTTCCTAAAGAAAAACTGCTCTAGCGCGCGCCAGAATAAACTGGAAACTCAACCATGACTTTGACGTGGCCACGGCACGACAGACGAAGAAATAAACGCAAGCGCAGTAGGATATCAGAAGTATGATGAACGCACTTTTGGAACTACCAACGTCAGCCAATACCGAAGACCGAAAAGGTTTGAAGGGGAAATAGTGTAACACCAGAACGCAGTGTTCCAACACCAAGAGTCTTTGTTACCTTAACCCGCAGACAACAGGAACTATCGCCATAGCTAATAGGCGCGCCTATCTCGCGCGCGCGGATAGCTCTGGAACTTCAAAAGGCAAGTTTAGCATATGCAAAATTTATAAACCCTTTTCACGCCAAACAAGGAAGCAATAACGGTGAGGGAATCCATTTGAAGAAAATATTTGTTGGCACAATCTTAGGCATCTTGTGCCTATCGATACTTTTCGGATTCGCACCAATGGTGAAATCTCAGCAGTCCTCCACTGACTGGCCCCAGTACCACGGTGATTCGGGCCACTCTGGTTATACGGCAGATAACGGCCCTTCCACGAATAATATTCTTTGGCGCTTTTCCCTCCTACCCTATGGTAAAATTGAGGCATACTCTGCTACTGTAGCCAATGGTCTTGTCTATTTCGGCTCCATAGTAGGCAACTTTACATGCGTCAACGCCGCGACCGGCGCATCGATTTGGAACTACAGCACAAACTCCTTTGAAGTATCCTCTCCTGCCGTAGCTAACGGTCTCGTCTACTTCGACTGCGAAGACGGCAACCTATACTGCCTCAATGCTCAAACCGGGGCGCTTGTGTGGATCATTAATTCTACGAACACTGCCCTTGGCATAGGAGATGCCCCCCTCGCGGTTTCAAACGGCTCAGTCTACTTTAGTGACACATGGACAAACGCCGTTTCTGGTCAAACTTATGCTAATATCACTTGCGCCGACGCCGCGACCGGCGCATTGGTTTGGGGCTACGGCGTGGCTTTTTCCATTTCTGACTACGAAACAGCGCCAACCGTAGCCAACGGTTGCGTCTACTTCACCGACGGCATCGGCAACTTTGACTGCGTGAACGCAACCAATGGCGCCTTAATATGGAGCAATCCCACCGGGGGATATGATACGGCTAGTGTCGCCAACGGCTACGTATTCTACAGCCCCTATGGTGGCGAATTCTGCTGCCTCAACGCACAAACCGGTGCATCGATTTGGAACTACACCACTAAAGGAACAAATTACGCGGTTCCGGCTATCGCCAACAGCAACGTATACTTCGGCTCCGATGACGGAAACTTCTACTGCCTCAACGCACAGACAGGCGCCAAGATTTGGAACTACAGCGTCTACAGTCCCTCTGGAGGCACCTATGTATTCACGGGCAGCGTTTCCGGCAACGGCTACGTTTACTTCGGCGATAATAGCGATTACATATATTGCCTCAACGCCCAGACCGGTGCACTTGTGTGGCAGTATCAAACAGGCGGATCCGTTGATAGCTTGCCGGCCATATCCAACGGTATACTCTACCTCGGCTCCTGGGATGGCTACATGTACGCCTTCGGGGCCACAGCGGTCCCAGAGTTTCCTGAACCTCTGATCCTAGCGATGTTCATGCTAATGACATTCTTGACAATCGCAATCTACGAGAAAAGACACAGCCACTCCTAACACGCTAGCCTTTTGTCTGTCTTTGTCTGTCTGTGTCTTGTAGCCAAAAGGATGTAGAGTAGGTTAGTGAGAAGTAGGAAGAAGAAAAAAGTAGAACTTCAGAGCGCGTGTTTTCAGAAGTAGGATGAACGTACTTTTGGAACTACTCACGTCTCTAGTACTCAAGACCGAAAAGGTTTGGAAGCGAAAAACTGTAACACCAAAACGCTCAGTTCATTCACCAAAAGCCTTAAGTGTGGTTATTTTGTTATGGTTGAATCGTCAAAAAATAGGACGTTGAAAAAGCTTGGCAGTTGAAGGTTTTACTGGAGCTAGACAACCCGTAGACGCGAAAGTAGGCGAATTAAACCCCTCTTCCAGAGCTGTTAACGTGCTGGCAAAGGTCATATCTAAGAGCGAAGTCAGAAACGTTGCGGCCGGAAGAGACGGAGAGCCACACAAAGTTAGCGACGCAATGGTCGCGGACGAGACAGGATGCATTTACGTAACACTTTGGGATGACAACATCGAAAAAGTGAACGAAGGAGACACGATAAACGTCAAGAACGGTTACATAAACCTGTTCAGAGGCAACATGCGTCTGAACATCGGAAGATACGGCACATTGGAAATCGCAGAGCAACCACTTGCGGGCGAAGTGAACACAGAAAACAACATGTCAACCCAGGTGTACGAACAACCGAGAAGGCCGTTCAGAGAAGGCGGCAGACGCGATTACGGCGGACGAGACAGAAGAGGCGGCTACCGACAAAGACGCTACTAGACGGGACCCACGATTTAGACACCTTCCACTATTTTCTTTAACCAAGAAGAACTAGCTGATACGTTCGCGGTCGAAAAAGGACCTGCGACTTAGAGAGAATATTTCTAAAGTCGTTCAAAAGCAAACGAGCAGACACTTTGCCAAATGAATGAAGAGTGCGTATTCTTCCATGAAGCTTCTCTCCAAGTCAACCACAATCTTTAAAGCTTTTACGCGAAGACAACAACATTTCATCAGAGGAGAACGTAGAGATGTCTAAACCAAAAGGCAAAGAAGTCAAACCAACAGTGGAAGAACTGTTGGCAAAGGCGAAAAAACCTTCAATGTTAGCCTCGCCACTGCACAGGTTCTACGAAGGAAAAGTGCAGATAATGCCCAAATGCGCCGTCTCAAGCCCGAACGATTTTGCCATATGGTACACACCAGGCGTGGCCGCGGTATGCAGAGAAATCCAAGCAGACCGAGACAAGTCTTTCGAGCTTACGAACCGTTGGAACTACACGGCCGTCGTGTCGGATGGAACCCGCGTGCTGGGACTAGGCGACATAGGTCCAGAAGCCGGACTGCCGGTGATGGAAGGAAAAGCCCTGCTTTTCAAGTACCTAGGCGGGGTTGACGCCTTTCCGATCTGTCTCAGAACTAAGGACCCCGAGGAAATAATCAGGACATGTGAGCTTATTGAACCCACGTTCGGCGGCATAAACCTGGAAGACATAGAAAAACCGAAGTGCTTCCAAGTCCTTGAAAAGGCAAGGGAACGACTGCAAATCCCCGTATGGCATGACGACCAGCAGGGAACAGCAACGGTGATCTTGGCAGGCTTAATGAACGCGTTCAAGATCGTGGGCAAGGATCCGAAGAAGACTCTGATAACTCTAGTAGGCGCAGGTGCTGCAAACCTGCGGACCGCGTTCGTTCTGATAAGGTGGGGAATAAAGCCCGGAAACATCATATTCGTCGACACGAAAGGTCTAGTGTACCCAGGCAGGAAAGACATTGTCAAGAGTGAAGACCCATGGAAGTACGAGCTGGCTCAGAAGACAAACGCGGAGCATAGGACAGGCAGCATAGAGGAAGCCTTCAAGGATGCTGATGCTGTTGTGGCCGCTTCAAAGCCAGGCCCAGGCACGATTAAGAAAGAGTGGATAAAGAATATGGCTGACAATTCGGTAGTCTTCGCCTGCGCAAACCCGATACCCGAAATATGGCCATGGGAAGCTGAAGAGGGAGGAGCTCGAATCGTGGCAACAGGAAGAAGCGACTTTCCTAACCAAGTCAACAACAGCCTAGGATTTCCAGGAATATTCCGAGGCGTACTCGACGTCAGGGCAAGAACCGTCACAGACGACATGTGTATCGCCGCAGCCCAAGAGCTTGCCAAGTTCGCTGAAGAACGTGGAATGCACGAAAAAGATATTCTTCCAAGGATGGAGGAATGGGAAGTCTTTCCACGCGAAGCAGTGGCCTGCGCGCTCAAATCCATTGACGAGGGAGTGGCAAGAATAAAACCAAGCAAGAAAGAACTCTACGACAGAGCTGTTGCTATAATCCAGAATGCTCGCGAATCGCTCAAAGCGCTCATGAAGCAAGGAATAATCAAGCCAATGCCGCCGGAAGACAAGATGCTAGGCAAGTAAACCTACAAACGAAGGATAATCATAAACAAGCCTAAATTCTTCCTTTTTTGGACGACGAATGTAGAAAATTATTTAAACACTTCCATAGAAGATAGATAACTGGAGAAAGCTACATGCGCTCAGACTTTGCATTATATGTGGTAGGAGTAATATGTTTCATAATCTCCGGTGTTTCAGCGGCTTACACGGCCAGCCTATGGATACTGACACCCGTCGTCTTTGGACTCGCATTCATCGGAGTGGGGTACACGCAGAGACCGAAACAGACAGTTACTAGGCAAATCGCCGTCGCTCCACCTTCGCCTCTCGTAGTATCAGCGCCAGCGCCAAAGGTCACAGAAGTCGTGGAAGAGAAGAAACCAGTGGAAGCAAAACCTGAACCAGTTGTTCAAGCCACGCCAGTCGTTCAAGCTGTACCAGTGGCAGAAGTCAAATCGCCATCCCCTGGACTCCTAGAAGTTAAAGGAATCAAGGAGAAACGCGCACAGCAACTGAAGGCCATAGGCATAAATACAGTCGAGGATTTGTCAAAAGCTTCAGCCGAAGACCTGGCCGCAAAACTGAAGATAGCGCCCTACTTCACCGGAAAATGGATCGAAAACGCCAAAGAAATGCTAGACAAGTCCTGAGAAGCCCTGGGCGAGCGTCTCAGGAAACTAAACGATCGAGATTCTTATTATATTCCTTCTCTCTAGTCTCTTCAAAGCATCCAAGAACTCGCTCTTTTTCTTTCCAGTTAACTTGAAGCTCTGAATCATCTCTCTGATGGGCATTCCGGTTCTTCCTAAACCTGCGCCCCTCCTGCAGAGATTCTTTACTATCAGTCGCTCAAGCTTTCCGCATCTCCAAGTCGTGTTCCGAATGAGAATCACTATTGCCTGGACGATGTTTTGCCCATCATCGTTTTCTCGTGCAGTCAAGTTTCCCACGACGCTTTCATGATATATGGACGAAACGCTTTTAGGGTTTGTGTTTTAGACCAAAAGGCATCCATATACGTAGAACGAGGGGGCGATTGTCTGT
>DASPPK010000071.1:0-5624 GCA_035625495.1 Candidatus Acidiferrales bacterium
TTCTCCTCCGCTGAGTTCGGCCACGTTTCTGTCCATAAGCGGGTCTACCTTTAGAGGCTGAAGTATCTCAGTTCTGTACCAGCCTGAAGAAAAATTTTCTTTAGCAACGTTCTTCAGGAGTTCCTGAACCGTGCCCTCATACTCTGCCGAAATGTACTGTGGCTTGTAGCTGACTTTCAATTGGTTAAACCTTCTTCCATCATCAGCTTCTTCGATTCCAGCCAAGATCTTCACAAAAGTCGTCTTACCGATGCCGTTGGCACCCAGTATTCCGACTATTTCGCCCCTCTTGATCTCGCCAGAATGGACTACCAGCTTGAAACCCTTGTAAGTCTTCTCTATTTGATCCCATGCGAGCAGCGTTTCACCCGCGCCTGCGCTCTGCGTTGGCGGTTTTTCATGGAAGATTATTGCTTCTTTTCTGAAGCGAACGTTCTCGTCCGGAATGTAACCCTCAAGATAAATGTTGATGCCAGTTCTGACACCGTGGACGTTAGACACTATGCCGTAGACGCTTGGTTCTCCGTAGAAGATGCAGATTTGATCCGACAAGTAGTCGATTATTGCCAGGTCGTGTTCTGCCACTATAACCGTCTTCTGAGCTGACGTTAGGCTTCTTATGGCCTTGGCAACCTGAAGTCTCTGACTCACGTCCAAGTAGCTTGAAGGTTCATCGAAAAGGTAGACGTCTGCCTCTCGGCACATCGCAGCCGTGACTGCCAAGCGTTGCAGTTCGCCGCCGCTTAGGACTTCGATGGGTCGGTTCCACAGCGGCTTAAGCTCCAACTGCTCTGCCGCAGTGTCCATTACGCCTCTTTCATCCACTTTTTCAAGAAGTTCGCCGACTTTTCCAGAAACAGCCCTCGGAATCTTGTCAACGTACTGCGGTTTGTGCGAGACCTTCAGTTTGTTCTCACTCATTCTTTGGAAATAGTCCTGAAGAGTTGAACCTCTGAAATGCTGGATTATGTCGTTCCACGAAGGCGGTTCTGCGTAGTTTCCAAGGTTCAGCTTCACTTCCCCAGAAAGTATTCTCAGCGTAGTCGTCTTGCCGATCCCGTTCTGCCCGAGCAGCCCTAAGACCGTTCCTGGAGACGGCGTCGGAAGCCTGTAAAGCTTGAAGCTGTTCTCACGGAAGCGGTGGCTGCAGTCTCTCTCCAGCTCGTCCGGCAAGTTGACTATAGAAATGGCTTTGAACGGACACTTCCTGACGCATATTCCACATCCTGTACACAGAGACTCCACGATCACGGCTTTCTCGGCCTCAAACCGTATAGCCTCGATCTTACTCCGAACAATCGGACAAAAACGATAACAAAGTCTGTTACAGCGTTTCGGCTTACACCTATCCGCCTCTAACACTGCAACCCTTGTCATGTTCGACCCGCTAGTGAAGGCTCGCCGCTAGTGGTTTATAAATGTGAACCTTAAAAACAGCAAAGGAAATTGTCCCTCTCTTCAAAATGAAAGAAAAAGCACAGGAGTCCTACTGCTTACTCATCCTTACCATTCTTCTTCTTCCATGTCTTCATCTTCCTCTTCCCAATCTTCCTCTTCTTCCCAGTCTTCTTCAAATACCACTTTTTTCACCTCCACAACATTTAGTTGGGTACAGTGAGAGCAACTTAGAAATCTTTAAGGATTATCATTCGTCAGTTGTCGAGAACCAAGCCTGAGGACATGTTTCGCTCAGCTTTTTCATGGAGTTTCTTTCACGATTCTTCCCGTCAAAGAGGCCACAGGCTCCTTGACTTCCGGCGTTAAATAAGCCCAACACATGTTCGGTGAGTTGTGCGCCGCTCCAAATCTTCCCTGCATGTCGATAGCAGCCAGCCCCATGGCGTTGTACCCCGTTGGTAGTCTCTTGTTCACCAATTTTATCGCCAGCTCAGCGGCTTCCTGCCCAGACTTTCCACTCTCCATGTAATTGCAAACAGTCTTCGCCAGAACAAGCCGCATCGCTATTTCACCGACACCTGTGGCTGAACAGGCGCCCGCTTGGTTGTCCGCGTAAGTGCCGCATCCGATTATCGGAGAATCGCCGATTCTTCCAGGCAACTTCAGCGGAAAACCTCCAGTAGAGGTTGCTGCAGCCACGTTTCCGTTTTTGTCCAAGGCGACTGCCCCCACAGTTTCGAGGCAAAACAGTTCCGGATGCTTCTTGACCAATTCGACAAGTTTTGGAAGCTCAAACTTCCCCTCGAGCAGAGCTTTCTTCTGATCTTCGTAATATCTCAACCTGAGCTGAGTCACCGGGTTTCTTCTGGGAAGGTCGTGTAGCTTGGCAAGCTTCTCCGCTCCTTCACCAACAACGAACACGTGATCAGTGTCTTCCATGACTATTCTCGCTAAACGCACTGGGTTCTTGATGTCTCGCAAGAGTCCAGCTGCTCCAGCCTGGAGTGTTTTCCCATCCATGATTGATGCTTCCATCTCAATCTGTTTGTCAATGTTAAGGCTTGAGCCGCACCCCGCGTTGAATATTCCATTGTCTTCCATACAGGCAACAGCTTCCATCACACCGTCAACTGCTTCTCCGCCGTTCTTCAAGGCATCATAGCCGGCTATAGCAGCTTTCTTAACCCCGACAATTCCAGGCTGGCTGCGCTCGGGCTGCCAGTGCCCTGCGCCGCCATGAACAACCATTATTGGTTTCGGTACTCTGTTCATCTTTCTTCCCTTTTAGGCTTGAATAGTGACCTGATCGATCAGAATTTAAGCCTGATGCTGCAAGTCGTCAAAATGATTAAATCACTGATGCCGGACATTACTGTTGGGATGATGTGAGGCGACGGCTAGGAGCCTCTGGCGATGAAAAAGCCATTTACCGAACTGACCACACATCAACTTGAAACGGTTAAATTTCTGCAAAACAATTGAGGCAGTGGTGCTAACAGTGCTCAAAGAATTCAACCTTCTGGCGACCACCTACCGCAGAGACGAGGGCCACGCTCGTTCTGAGTTGCGCTACCTGCTTGAACAGATAGGTGACAAAACGGCGGTTGTTGACAGAACAGGGGTTTCGGGGTTGATCGTCGCCAAAACAAGCCTTGACCCATATGCTGTGATAAGGAAATTCCGCGAAATTCTGCAAGAGCGTCCGTACGAGTTTCGCTACATGCTGAGAGTGATTCCTATAGAAAAGGTTGTGCATACGAGTTTGGAGCAAATTCAATCCGCCGCCAAAGAACTTGGTTCGAAAGTGGCTGAGGGCGAGACTTTCAGGGTTATGGTTGAGAAGCGTTTCACAGAAACACATTCGAGAGACATAATCGAGGCGGCTGCCGTGGCTATCAAAAGAAAAGTGAACTTGACAAAGCCTGACAAGATCCTGCTAGTAGAGGTCGTGGGTGGGCTGACAGGAGTGTCAATAACAAAACCGGATGAGCTCCTATCGGTCCTTAAGGAGAAAGTGCTCTAGCCTAACGCTGAGTAGCCAACAAGGCCATCTTTTCAACGACGAGGTCGATCATGGCTTTATCCGCATCATTCTTTTCCATCACCGTTCTAAGCTCTGCCTTCGAAATACTGAAGACCCTTCGAATCGTTGCCACCTTCTCCTTTGACAGTTCAAGAACTTTTTCATCACGTTGCCCTCCGATGTTCTTCGAAACCATTGAGAGGACCGACTCCATTTTACGAGGTTCTTTTCTAATTATCAACACTGCCACATCTGACGAGGTCGCTCCAATCCCAACAAGCTCCACTGCCCTTGTTATCTGCCGTTCCGCTGAGGCGTAGAGCAAAGTCTCCATAGCCAGACTCTTCGAAATGTTCTCCTTATTCTTGAACGCTGTAAGTGCATTCAACGCGGCAAAGAACAGGTGCTGCCACGTGGCAACGCGTCTCGCATCAAAGAATTGAAACTCAACGCCAGCTGGTTTTTCCTTGCTAACCTTGTCCAAGAATTCTTTGGCTTGGCTGATTTTCACGTTTTTGAAACCGCTTATCTCTGCGTAAATTTCGAACTCTTCAATGTGCTTCAGCACGTTTCTTCCTCAAAGATTTCCTTTAGGAACCTTTTGACCAGTGGATCTGGTATCCCAGCTTTTCTGAGCTTTCCAACCTCTACAGATTTCCCATTTTCCATGCATTCCATGGTGATTTGGCGAATCGTTTCCTTCACTTCCCACGGGAAGATTATCCAGTCACCTGTTTCCTTCGAGTAGTAGTCGGGTTTAACGATGTTCCGCGGTTTGCAATACACCGTGGCTGTTCTGGCTTCAACAGCGCCTTGCTCAATGATGTGTTCCTTCACGAGCTTCAGAGTCTTCCCAGTGTCCGAAACCTCGTCTACGATTAACACTCTCTTTCCAGCAACGGCCACTGATATCGGTTGAGTCAGTGCAGGTTCACATTTTCTCTCCGCAACACCTACATAAAACTCGGCTCTAACGTTAGCGAGGTTCGGGTTGCTCAGCAAGTCAGACAGAACCCGTGCAGGCGGCCACCCTCCCCTTGAAACACCCACGATTATGTCTGGTTTGAAGCCGTCTTTTCTTATTCTGTCTGCCAAGTCTAGGAGCATATCGTATATTTGATCCCAAGATGGAGCTTCAAACTTCAGTTCCAAGGGCAAAACGTCTTCCTTCTGCTTCGTAGAGAGTCGACTGAGACCTTATAAATTTAAAAGGCCGAATGGGCTCCTCGGTTAGGAAATGTAGAAAAGATCCTCTTTGCGTCCTTCCCCAATCTGTCTGATCAGCTCGTACTGAGCTTCTAAGAGTATCTTCAGCTTTTCAACATCGTTCTTTGCATCCTCAATTTCATTGGTCTTTTCGATAAGCTCCGATTTCTGAAGCTGCTCTCCAATCTTGGCGATTGATATTTGGAGAATCTTGACTTTGAAGGCGAACATCTGAAGAATATACAGAAGACTCAGCTGAGAGGACCATCTTTCCAACCGGTCGTACTCCAACGTTTTCATGAGCGAAGCCTGAACTTTTTGTGTTTCAGACGTTTTCTCAGACTTAAGTGTTGCATCGTAGCTTTCTATTCTTTTTAAGGACGCACCTTTGTTGTCGTCAAACAGTTTTTGCGTTCTCGAAGCCGTTTTTCTCAATATTTCCAAGATTTCATCCATACTGACTCCACCTTTGTTTTCGCTCTGGGAGGGGCAATTCAGCGCATGTTTGAAAGGTGTTGTCTACTATGCTCGAAGCCTTTCTAAGGTTTTTCGTATCGCCTAGCTAATTGGTTCTAGCACGATTGGCGGGACAGACTTTTGAACTTTGTTTTTTGTCGTATGCCTGATGCCATTCAACGTGCTTTCTACGATAAACCTGCAGATATTCAAAGTGAATCATCAGATTATGAATAGATTCTTGCGTGATTTTGAAAAACAGTTAATAACCCAAGGCACTGCATTCGAGGGTTAAGGCTTAGATAAAAGAGGAGCAACGTTGCTATTACAGGAAATCATCGCTTGGATGCGGTATCTTTTCTGGCAGTATGGGTATCTTGGAATATTCATCGCAAGTCTGGCCGGCGCCTTGTCCATCATTGTGCCGGTTCCTGACACCATCCTCGTCTTTACTCTAGCAGGATTCAAGGTTGGGGGAAGCTGGGTTTTCGAGCCTCTACTGATTGCCACGGCCGCAACAATCGGCGCAACGATCGGACAA